>NZ_JAVJSQ010000015.1:0-300000 GCF_040219335.1 Gimesia sp.
GCAGTTTCCGCGATCAGGCGGACTTCTGTGACGGCGAGAATGACATCGTCTGTGATCGTCCGCCCCGCAGCGAAGGAAACGGCTACTACTATTAAGCGATCGCGGAACAGCAGTTCTGCTCACAGATAATGTTTCCTCAACAGGAAGCAGGCATGCATCGAGGCGGAGGTCTCCACCTCAGGCACCCTGATCAGCGAATCTGGTCAGGGTGCTTTTTTTATGCGCGGTAGAGATCAGGTAATCCAGGAGCGGCTCTGGTGCGGCTGAGCTGACTGCTCGATTTGATGTGGAGGATGCACGATCGGACCCGACTGTGGTTGACGGGGCTCCTGGGGAGTGCTTTCCAAGAGACGTTCCATCAGTTCGTACCAGGACTCCCGGTGAATTTCCAGAACTCTGATAGCGTTATTGATATAGCTGGCTTCCTGTTTCACATCGGCATGATTCAGATTTTCGTACACGAACACGAACAACGCCTTGAGCTGTTCGATCATTTCGGGTTGTTGACCGGAATCGAGTCCCCCGATCAGTTCAGCAACCAGATCGCGACTGCGGTCCAGGGCAAAGTGAGCCTGTTCAAACTGTCTCAATTCTGTGGCCTCCAGGGCTTTTCGAGCAAAACGCAGTGCGCCGTCGACCACCATCAGATGCAGCTGGTGTGGTTTCGCGGTTAAAACCTGATTCTCCAGGTAGTCATTTCCATTCATCTCCTGTTGGCCCTTCGTTCTTTTGTACTTCAGTCGTTTTTATAAATTCGTATTACTTATCGGAAGATGCATTAAGCCTGTTCAAAGCGGTTTGCTGTGAGTTCAACTGATTCACAAGCGTTTCCTGCAGAGTGAACTGCTCGATCAGGCGTTGTCGTCGTGCTTCCAGAATCTCGTTCAGTTCCGCAACCCGGGTGTTGAGAGACAGGGCAGAAGCTTGTAGAGAATCTGTTTGTGCTTTCAATGTGCCGGTGAACGGGTCAGTCATTGAGGTGATGACTTCATCCATCACCACCGCAAAGCCATGATCTTCCTGCTGGAAGAATTCCGTGATCGCAGTGGGGTCGTCGGCCAGCTTCTGATCCAGCGTGCTTTCTTTGAGTTGCAGTTTGCCGCTGCTGTTGAACACGATCCCCAGCTCGGACAGGCTCTTGATCGAGTTGTTGCTGACGGAAAGTTTTTTCGTCAGCAGACCTTCCAGTCGGGAAGTGATGTTAAAGATCAGGCTGTTCCCGTTGAGAACCCCGCGCTGGTTTGTCTCTGGATCAAAGCCTGTCAGGCTATCAGTCGCATCGACAAAACTGTTGTAGGAGTTCACAAAGCTTTTAATCGTGGTCTTGATACCGGATGTATCGCGGGCCACATTGATTGTGGACGGTGCGTCTCCGACCGAGAGCAGATCGATTTCCAGTCCGGTGATGGCATCATCGAAACTGTTGGTTGATGAAGTCAGCAGGAAGGATGTCTGGGGGTTACTGCCGATACGGATCAACGCGTCTTTGGCTTCGACGGAGGTCGAGAACCCGAAATCATAGTCGCTTTCCAGAATCAACTCGCCGCCTGTACCACTGCGTGAAGATGTGATCGACAGCCGCGATGAATTAAAGGCGGTTCCATCGTCGATGATCGTAGCGGAGGCCACTCCAGAGGCATTGAACTTCTCGGCGATGTCTGCCAGGGTGTCGGTTGCTTCGATGGAAATTTCCGTGGTCTGTCGACTGGTAACACCGGTAGTTCCGGAACCCAGAATACCCAGGCTGGCTGCGACCGAACCTCCTGAAACTTCTTCGATCTTTACATCAAATGAGCTGCCTCCCGTGCTTTCCACGATGAAGCCGTCGCCGGTGTCGTTCAGGCGGGCATTGATCTGGGCGCCCGCGGTCCCTGCGGCATCGTTGATCTTCGTGAGGACATCGCCGATGGTTTTAGTGGTCTCTGTATCGGACAGGTCAACTACGAAGCTGGTACCATCACGGTCGATAATGCGGATACTACCCGAAGGGATCTCGGTCCCGTTTTTTCCGTAGGTTTCCAGTGATGTATTCTGATTGACGTATCGCAGGTCGAGCGAGCCGGAGTCGACCGTGTGTTTGTTATCTGCCAGCAGCGTGTCGATTTTGAGTGTGCTCGCGAGGTTGCCACTCACGTCCTGAATTTCAATCGATGTGCCCGAGGCGGCGGAAGTATCCTTGATGGAAATACCGGTTCCCGCCTGATTCAGACTGGCTTCAATCTGAATACTGCCGTTGCCATTGATGAGATCGATTACCTCGTTCAGCGTTTTTGCGGAAGAGAAATCGATGGTGGCATTTCCTCCCGCCCCATCTTCGATGTATACCGACCCGGCATTTAAAACCGGTCCCCCGGACTGGACTCCCCCATTCAGATTTCTGAGCAGGACTGAATTCAGCCCGCCGCTGAGTGTGCCCGTGATGACGCCGCCTGTACCCGTCGTTTCGATATCCAGTTCCCGGGCCGCCAGTGATCCATTCAGAGCACTGACGGTGAAAGATCCTGCCCCGCCGGTATTATCGGTCAGGGTCAGTTGTCCGCTACTGGAGACGGCTGCAGTAACATTACCACCGTTGGAAGCATGATTATTGATCAGATCGACCACGTCACCGACCGACTGAGCTGTATCCAGGTTGATATCAAAGGTACTGCCATCAGAAGCGAGGATCTGAAAATCATCCAGTCCGCTGACAGTTGTGATACCGTTACCGTCGTTGGTTTGTGACAGTTTGAATTCTTCGGTGATGCGGTAGACAGAATCACCGTCAAAAGAGGGACCAACGACAGATTTCAGAATTCCCAGGTCGGCTGCTGTTTTTCCGCCAGCCACTTCACTGATTTTCAGAGTTCCCGAACCCGAGCTGGTATCGCTGATGACCAGGTGATCATTCTGGATGCTGGCAACCACCGAAGTGGCTGACTGGTTGATCTGATTGACGACATCGTCAATGGTCAGTGTTTTGGAGAGATCAACGATTTCGGTCTGACCGTCACGGTCTGTGATCCGAATGCTGCCGCGCTGCACCCCCGCGCCGTTGTTGAGTTCTTCCAGTAACCTGGACTGATTCAGTTCCCCGCCGTTGGAAATTGTAATCGTGGTCGCGGTCCCGATGGGGGTGGTGTCAGTATCGGGGAAACCATCGGATATGACCTGGTGGTTAGTGGCGGTCTGCAGACCCTGTAGCTGGTAAGTGGCTGCGGTGGCGGTGCTGTTGGCAGCGACGCTGAACTGCTGGGTATCGGAGCTGGTGGCCTTCAGGGTTTCGAAGGTGCTTTTCAGATTCAGTTTCTGAGTTGCGGTCTTGAGAGTCAGCAGGTTGGCTTCGAGGGTTTTGATGCCCCCTTCCGTCGCTTCGAACGCCTGCGCACGGCTGGACAACTTCACCAGCGCGTTTTTCTGCACGCCGATGATCGCATCTACAATTTCATTGATATTTAATCCGGTTGCCAGACCGACACCGGAACTGATGCCTGACATGTTAGTAAATCTGTCTGATTCTACTGAGGTTCGTCATTTTCAAAATCTGTCCGCGCAGGGGATACTACAGACTCACAATATTTATCGGTTAGTTAAAACCTGCTGCTTGAGTCGGCCTGTTTTATCTCAGCCTGTGGAACTTGATCTCAGGTTGAGTTGAGGGGTTGTGTCGGCTGTACTGGCTGACAATGCTGAAGTGATGTAATAAAGCACAGCCTATTCCGGGTAACCAAACTGTGTTACTAGAGGTTTAAAGAACCGGTTTACCATGGCCTGTTCTGATTGAGAAAGTTCATCGCGCCATTTCCCGATCTGCAGTGGTTGTACAACCGAAGTATCCGCGGTATGTTCCTGGTCGATGCGGACCGTCTGTCCCACTACCGGTTCATCCGATTCAGATGAGGCTGGTTGTACAGACAGCTCGCGAACTTCTTCCGCAATACGGGCAACAACATCCAGTTTTAAGAGAACTCCCAGTTGGGTCGCCATCTGGAAGATCAGGGCTTCTGAATGAGTTGCGATATGTTCATAAGGGATGACCATAATGCCCGGCAGGGGCAGTGCATGGTGGATTTCCTGGTACGCGGAAACGGTGGCTTCTACGGCATCTGAAAAAGAAGTCTGATGCAACTGCATCGAAGTGCTGACCACATCCCGTGGATCACGATAGTGGTAAAATGGACGGACAGCACCCTGTTGTGCTGCCTGGATCGCCTCTTCTGTTAACAGATCAAACTTGAGAATCATGCGCTCATGAACATTCATCGTACCGATAATCTGATTCAATTCTTCGATACACGCAGGTTCCTCAACCCGGAAGGTATGGTTCTGGCTTTCCCAGATTTTTTTAAAGACGGCCTGTGACCAGTCCGTACCGGAGTTGGGGATACCGAAATTGAAGATAATCATGTTCTAATCCTGTTTCAGAGCGAGTCTTGAAAATGCCTGCTTACTGGTTCTGATCTGCGTCGATCGAGTCGAGACGTCGTTCTTTTTGTGAGAGAAACTGAGGGCGGGGAATCTGTGAGCCACCGCGGGTTTCTTCACGACGGTAGGGATGGTTATCATCGAAATAGTTGATCAGTTGTCCCTGATACTCGATCAGAATCGTCTCACAGGGAATCTGATTACGCTGAATTTCGAGAACGATGTCCGCGGCCCGCCACTGTGTGGCGATCAGAATGACATCGACCGGATGATCCAGTAACCAGTCGCGGAAGTGAATTTCCTGTCCCGTGCCCGGCACGAATGTGCCAGCTTTATTCATGTCGGAATCGATGACGGTAGGGAAACGTTGCATATCCAACTGGTGCTGGTTGATAAAGGCGGCTGCTTTACCGGTCCCTCCCCAGATGGCAGTCCGTTTGCCGGTATTGGCCAGCTCTTCGAACTGAACTGCCAGTTGAGCAGCTGACTGTCGGGCCTTCTTCTGGAAGGCGATCGCCTGACGTGCCAGTTCGACCTGGTGCTGCTGTGGTTCGAAACTGGCCATACCATAAATGACTTCACCATTGTAGCTGGTTTCGATCAGATCCACATGAGTGGCACAACGGGTCAACAACCGTTCCAGTGACTGTGAAGTGAAGTGAGAATTGTGTTCGTAGAAGAAGTCCACGGTACGACCGGCTGCCAAAACGCCGTCGATACAGGGAACTTCGATAAACAGACGCGTTGCACAATCCGCGACATTGGCGGCGAAGGCCACTTCCTGAGCGAAGCCCAGAGGGTTCATCAGGTGTTCGAAGACATGCCGACTGATAATCAGATCGGGCTGGAGTTCAGCCAGATGTTGTCCGGGTTCAAACAGCATGGTGCGTGCTTCAATCAGTCCCCCCTCGGTTTCGATTTCCGCGTTGGGATCGAAGCCAATGAACTTTCCAGAAGGAATTTTCTTTGCCAGCGAACGGATGAGGTGTCCTTCCCCGCAACCGATTTCGACTACTGTCGGGTTCTCGGGGAGGCTGGCAGCGATCAGATCACAGACTTTCTGCAGGTGCTCAGACCAGATGGCCCCTTTGTTGAACATCAGGTTGGGTTTGTCGGAGTAGGGAACCTTCGCATAATCGAAGGCCGCATTCGAGATATGGCCACAGTCCACACACCGCATAAAATCATGCGGCAGGCGTTCCATGGCCTGTGCTTCTTCCGTGCTTTGAGGCCAGGCCAGTGTGGTTAAAGGCAGCAGTCCACCATCGTAGAACTGAACTGCGATGTGATAACTGCAGGCCGGGCAGGTATAGTTTCGCATAGCCGTATCGTAAATGTTAGAACGATCTAAGTTTTCTGACGGCTGTGATTCAGCATCCATGCCATGGTCCTTTTCAGTATCCGAACAGGTCAGAGTATGTGAGTTTGAACGATCTGTAATGTGGTTTTGCAGTGCGGTCTCGAAAAAACTTCCCAGTTCCCGCACCGCACTGATGTCTTCAAAAATAAGCTGACTTTTAGCAAGTATTTTGAGACGGAGTTGATCGCGGAAGTATTCATCCGAACCGATCCGGCAAGCCAGATCGATATACTCTTCAACCGAAGAGACGATACAGTCCGTGAGTCCCATTTTCTTATACATCGCCAGGGTGACGCGACCTCGCATATAGCTGGAGGGCAGTGTCACAATTGGTGTGCCGATTGCCATTGACTGGTACGATGTATTCCCGCCTCCGAAGTGCAACGGGTCGAGCATGACATCGGAAATATAAATCAGATTCAAAAAGTCGGGTGTCGACATGCCACGCAGAAAGAGAATCCGGCCTACCACGTCGGGGAAGGATTTCTGGAACCGTTCAACGAGCAGATCCTTCCACCGGGAGGTCTGGTCTCGAATCATCACAATGCGTGCCTGCGGATCTTTTCGCAGGATCCCGGCCAGTACCTGATCGAATTCCGGATGAATCTTAAACAGTGTCTGCGGACAGGCATAGACGTGATCGTCATCGGACAGTCCGAACGCAGCCCGTGGTTTGATTTCATCAGGCAGGCCGGGGCGATAATAGTAAGAAGGCAGACTTTTGAGCCGGACCAGCTGCTCTGTGTAATGTTCGTCAGCGTCTTCGGGTTCAATCAGTTCGCTGGAAATGAAGTAATCGATTGTTTTCAAGCCGGTAGTAATGGGATGCCCCCATGTGACGCATTGAACGGGGGCATGCCGCGTCGTGGCCAGCGAGAAGATAAACGGGTCCATACCGATGTCGGCATAAAAGAGGACATCCAGTTCCAGGCTTTGCAGCACCTGGTTGGCCTGCCTCAGATCGACTCCCAGAAAGACATATTCATCCGAATCATTCCGGATTTCTTTTGCGGTATCGTCCGTATATTTCGTGGGAGTGATCGTGATCACATGATATTTTTCCCGATCGAAATTGCGAATGATCCCTTTCATCAGAGAGCCAATAGTGTGATTGTAGAACAGGCTGGAAATGAATCCGATCCGGATGCGTCCGTCTCTGTGGACAGTCGGTTCTTCGGGGGACCAGCTGAGAGTGTTCCTGATCTGGTACAGCTCTGCCATGCGTTCGATAATCGGACGATCATTGAATCCCTGGTACGCGAGGTAGAAGGTTCCAGGTGTGAGTTTGATCGAAGTGTCGATGCACACATTCTCCACATGTAGTGTTTCGATCTGCTCTTCGAACGACTCCCGTACTTCCTGGATCGCTTCCAGAGAGGCGGGGATCGGGGGCAGCAGACTTGCGAGGGCGAGCTTGTATTCGGGGAGCTGATTGAGTTCGTACGCCTTTTCCAGCGCCTCCCGGGCTTCCTCAAACATACCCATGGTCTGGTAGACTGTAGCCAGATTGCAGTATGACGGCACATAGGTGTCGTCATATTTGACGGCTTTGAGGAAACTCTTGAGTGCTTTTTTGACTTTCCGCTGCTGGTTCTGGACATGTCCCTGGTAGTTCCAGAGCACCGCGTTTTCCGGATGGTGTTCCAGGCCGGCGGCAACATGTTTTTCCAGTTCTCTGTTCCGCAGCTGTCGGGAATAGAGTTCCAGCAGGTTTAGTCGTGACTGCAGGTGTTCGGGTTCGAGGGCCACCAGTGATTCAAAGTAACCGACGGCAGAACCAATTTTGTTCTGTCGCATCCTGACGGAGCCCATCCCGAACAGAGACGCTGTATTGGTGGGGTCGCTTTGATAGAGACTCTGGAAAATATCATAGGCATAGTCGAGATCGCCGATCGTAGCGACCAGTGAACCGAGATGAAAAGCGGCACCAGGGTGGTTTGGGTGTTTGCCGAGGACTTCCCGGTACACGATCATAGCATCCTGAATCTGCTTCGATTCTTCCAGTGCTTTTCCGATATGGAACTGGATCTCGATGTTGTCCGGGTTGAGGCGCAGCGCTTCACGAAAACAGGAGAGTGCCTTCTCGAAGTTTTCCTGTTCCGCGTACAGAATGCCCAGGTTATTGAGGATCTCCCAGGAATCCCGCTGTAAGGCTGCTGCTTCTCTCAGGATCTGAATCGCCTGCTCATTTCGATTTTGTGCTGAGAGGAAGACTGCATAGTTTTTGAGCGTATCCAGATTTCCGGGGGCGAGTTCCAGAGCCACCTGATATTCGTCTTCTGCTTCTGGATCTTCTGCTTTCGCCAGGGTGTTCGCCAGATTGAAATGCGAGAGATGCAGTTGCGGAGCCAGTTCCACGACCTGGCGGCAGGTTGAAATCGCTTCTTCGAGCTGATCCGTTTCTGCAAGCAGATTGCCCAGGTTGATCAATGCTTCCCGATAGAGGGGCTTGAGCTCCAGCGCACGCCGGTATGCCTGGATTGCCTGTTCCTGTTTTCCGGCCAGGGCCAGGGTGATGGCCAGATTGTACACAAAAGCGGCATTCTCTGGTTCCAGCTCCCGCGCACGTTCGTAGTTTCTGATTGCGTCGTCCAACCTGCCCAGTCCTTTGCAGGCCGCGCCCCGGTTGGAAAAGAATGAGCCGATTCCATCATTCTGGCAGATCGCTCGGGTGATGAAATCGATGGCTTTCTCGAACTGTTGCAGATGCAGATAAACCACACCCAGCAGGTGTAATGCGTCGACCTGTCCCGGGTCATGCTGCAGCACTTCGCGGTAGAGTTGCTCTGCCAGAGGCAGATTCCCCGCCTGATGCTGCTTGACTGCAGTAGTCAGTAATTCCTGAGGTGAAGGCATGACATCTTCTTTCAATCACGAAGCTGATTGAAACGGTTTTCAATCTGAGCTGAGACTGGCAGCCTGATCTGGATGGGCAGGCTGAGTTTTCCGGTTATTCTGTCTGTATCGGCTAAGCCGGGTGGCAAGATAAGCAGTTTCTAGAACCGGAAGCAAATCCGCCTGAAACAGGGGAAAACACTCCGCATTTGATCGGAGATCAGGCAGGATGGGTAAATGAGAAAAGCACTATCCGCCTTGCGATGGATAGTGCTTTTCTGTTTCGTATCAGATTGTTTTCAGTCGGTAATCGACTTACTCAGGGCTTATCTGAGCAGACTCAATACCTGCTGTGGGTTCTGGTTGGCAATCGAGAGAACCGAAATACCAGCCTGGTTCAGAATCTGAGCTTTGGTCATGTTTGCGGTTTCGACAGCGAAGTCGGTATCCACGATCTGACTACGGGCTTCGGAAATGTTTTCCAGAGCCACACCCAGTGATGAAACGTTGGTTTCGATCACGTTTTTCTGAACCGCACCCAGACGACCACGGAGAGTCGATACACGGTTGATCGATTCTTCGATGATGTTCACCAGGTCGGAACCGGGAACAGAAGGACCGACGTCCAGGAGGCTCTTACCACCGCCCGAACCGATTTCAAACAGCTTACCGGAAACACCACCCAGACGGGCTGTGTTAACCGCTTCGATTCCAATACCAATCTGACCAGCGGCAGAGACGTCCTGACCGATCTGGAACAGCGAACCACCACCGGTGATGGTGAGGCTGGCCGTATTGTCAGCCACGTTGGCAGTGGAGGTAAATGAGAACGAAGCATCGAGCTGCTGCGAACGGATGTTGGCAGTCAGACCGGAACCCTGGGCAACCTGCCCGTTGATCCGAGTCACGATGTCCGAGCCAATGGCCCGTTTCAGGGCATTGCCGTCGGTGATATTGTCCACTGTGTCGAAGCTACCGTTGAGTACATTCACATCGACGAATTCATCAGCACCGTAGTTATCGGCACTGAAAGTCAGGTAAGCGTTGGTTCCGCCGGACAGGGCAGCAGCAGCTTCCACTTCGACGACACCTGAACCATCACCTTCTGCGGCACTGGAGATCAGTGCATTAGCGTCTGCGTTACCATCGAGTAGTGATTTGATCGATGTTGCATTGGATGTGATCGTACCAGTACCGTTTGTAGCCAGGCTGACCACAATCGTAATATCAGTGTTGGTATTATTGAATGTGATGTTGGCTGAAGCACTGTTGGAAGACGGGTCAACAAACTGAACGCGGATATTCTGTCCGGTATCGCCGAGAACACTGTCTGAAGTCCGGGCATCGGTGAAGGTCAGACCGGAGTTCGTCGCGTTGGCGTTGTTGAAGGACAGGTTGCTGGCAACCTTGTTGGTTTTCGTTGCAGTCACACCGGTAATGTCACTCACGCCGTTCACAGCGTCTTTGACGTTATCCAGTGAGCTGGAAGCACCCAGGAACAGCACCTGGCTACCGCTTTTACCACCCACTTCGATGGTGGTTGCGCTGGCCAGACCGCCGTCAACGGCACTGTAATCCAGGCTGGCCTGAGTGGCAGCGGTTACAACGGTGGCATCCAGTGTGATGGTGCTGCTGGTTCCGAATACGGCTTCGTTGACCTGGTAGTCAGACAGTTTGGCAGCATCGGTGGCAGAAGCCTGTGTACGGAAAGCTTTGCTTCCATCGATCAGCTTGTCGCCAGCGAATGAGGTGTTCGCTGAAATACGGTTGATGGCTGATAACGCTGTATCGATCTGGAGCTGATTCGCTTCGATTTCGTCCTGAGACAGAGCGCCTTTGTTCAAACCTTCCTGAACCAGACCACGAACCTGGTTCAGCAGGTTGGTGACTTCGCCCAGAGCCGAGTCAGCGGTGGCAATCACGTTGCTGGCACGGTTTGAGTTTTTGATGGATTGTTCAATCGCGGAAACCTGTGAACGCAGGGTTTCACTGGCAATCAAACCGGAGGGGTTATCTTTACCAGAGTTAATTTTCAAACCGGTGGACAGACGGGTCAATGAGGTGTCCAGCAGGTTGGTAGACTTATTCAAACTACGTAAGCCTCTCAGCGCGGCTACGTTAGTATTAATTCGTGTCATGGCAAACAGCCTTTCTCACTTGTAATGAAAGCTCCCTAGGGGTTTTCAAGGTTAGAGCTACTATATGATTCAGGTTCTCGAGCAGTGCTGAAACCGCCCGCAAACATTAGTTTTCGTTCCTGTCATATCCGAGAAATGTGGATCAATGTCATCTGTCGTGACAGGATGCCTCGAACTGATGTGGCTTATCTTTCCATAACAAAACCATTCCAGATTCAGATGATGCAATGAATGTACAGAGGGAAACTGCGCATTCACGCTCCTTAACTATCGGAATGTTACTTTGGGTAAATTAAGCGACTCTGGTGTTTTTTTGAAAATAAACCGATCTCTCCGTTTTCCCATGCAGGAAGGGATGACCTGTAACTGTTATCCGATCCTTCATCAAAAGTTCGGCTGCACCTGCCGTAACGTGAGAGAGGAAAATGGTGATCATGACAGGCGAAGCGACAGAAAGACCGAGCCAGTCGTCATGATCGTTACGTTTTGCCTGACAGGACGTTGCCTCGGCAGCGAAACGGGCAGGGTTGGACTAACCGTCATATTTTGACAGGCTGCTCGAAAACTGACTCCGCTCAGCTTGATCTGAATAGACTTTCAGAGAGGAGAAAGAGTCAGTCATTCAGCGAGTGACAGACGCTGCCGGCTCGTGTGGATCTCCTTTAAAAGCGGATGGAGAAGTCGTCGTTTTGAAACACCACGAAGTATCCGCTGCGCGCTGCCAGGAAAAACTCTGGGCCGGGAGCGACTCTGGTTGGTGTTGTCTCGACGATTCAACATGTCGAATTGAGGGAGCGCGGATTGACTTACTTACTGGTCGCACTGATCGCAACAATTGCCAGTGGTTCGTTGGTGATTTATTAACGGCGAGAGAGGAATCATTAATCTGTTTCCAGGCAGCGTGCGTTTGCGTTAATACGAATCACGTTCAAAGGCGAAGGTGACAACTTTTTATGCCTGCTATCGCAGAGTTATTGATTATACGGGTTAATGCTGGTTCTTCTGATGAATACAGGTCGTAACAAATGAACTTAGTTCGCGCTATCACTGAAACAGTTCATGCGAAAAGTCTTTGCTTATTGCTCAAGATCGCTGATCGGCAATGACGATCCATTTTTCATATCTTACCAAAAGCGAATCCGCAACCGCAGGTGGTTGAATAGTCAGACAGACGATGTCGCAACGGTTGATGGAATAAATAAGAAGAATCATAGTTCACCTGCACCGGTCCATTCGCTTGCCAGGATTAAATCATCCTCAGCAGACCATAATCATAAATCGCATACCTTAGGGAGCAGCATCGCATGCCTTTGTGTCCCCAACACATCAGTCAGCAGGTTAAGGAAGCCCATTCACGATTAGGAGGATCACTTGTAAAAATTCAGAAAGCCCGTCATGACTCAGCAGTTGAATCTGAAAATCTGAAATCCATGTTCCAGTCCTGGGAACAGAAGTGGATGCATCGTCGCGAACTGATTGCCAGTCGCATTCAGACCATTGAAGCCCAATTGCAAGAACTGGCGGAATCTGAGCTGCCCATGCCCCAGTTCACCATTTTTGACGATCCCGGGGAATAACCCCGGGGCACTGTTCCCTGTGCCTATTCACTTCTAAGCTGGTGCACGACCCTGCTGATCCGGCGGATTGCTTCCTCGATTTCCTCATTTGTATTGAGGAACGAGAGACTCAGCCTGAGAGCAGACTGATAGACCGGCTCGGGACAGCCCATCGCCAGCAGAACCGGAGCGGGATCCCGGGAACCGCTGGCACAGGCACTGCCCAGGGAACAGGAAATGCCCGCCAGGTCCAGGGAGATCAGCAGCGCCTCCCCGTCCAGTCCAGGGAACGAAATATTCAATGTGTTCGGTAACCGGTGCTCCAGCGAACCATTGATCACGACCGGCGGGCAATGTTCCTGGAGGCCCTGTTGCAGGCGATCGCGAAGGGCGGCCATCTGTTCTGATCGCTGTCTGTGATCGCGGATGGCACACTCCAGTGCCCGTGCCATCCCCGCGGCCAGGGCAACAGGTTCCGTACCCGCCCGCTTGCCTCGTTCCTGATGACCGCCGGTGATCTGGGGGAGTAATCGTGCATTCTCTTTCACGATCAGTGCACCCACGCCTCGCGGCCCATGAAATTTGTGAGCTGCCAGACTGACTGCGGTCGCGCCGGAACCGTGGAAATGGAACGGGATTTTTCCAATCGCCTGCACGCCGTCCAGGTGCAGGGGAATCCGGTATTTCTCGCAGAGCGTTGCCAGTGGAGCGACATCCTGAATGACGCCGGTTTCATTATGAGCCAGAATCAGTGTCGCCAGTTGAATCTGCTGCCAGTCGAATTCTTCCAGAGCTGCGACATCAATCCGACCATCTGATTCCAGGGGGATGACTCTCTGCCTGATACCCCGTGGCGCCAGTCTGCGGATGGTATTGACGGTCGCCGGATGCTCTCCCGCGGAGAGTGCAATTTCACCCGCCGTCCCGGGGAGGAAACCCTGGATCGCGAGGTTAATCGATTCGGAGCCTCCGCTGGTAAAGATAACTTCCTGGGGATCAGCGCCCACCAGTGAGGCCAGCAGTTCTCGGGCATCTTCCAGGACGCGTCGCGACTGACGTCCGTCTGCATGGGCACTGCCTGGATTGGCATAGTGAGTCCGGTATTCCGTAGCTACCAGGTCAATGACTTCTTCCAGCGGTGGTGTGGTCGAGTTGTTATCCAGAAAAATCCGTTGTGCAGCGGGAATCGACATGACGGGCCTGTATTCAGGTTACCTGTAACATCAGGCAAAAATGGAGACGTACTCTCGTATTGTTTTACTTAGCGGTGTTAAGCCGTGCTGATTGTCTGATCTCAGCCTTTGGCTGCTTCCTGGGCCTGAACTTTCAGCTGATTGGGAACATGTTCGATCAGCATATCAATAATATCGTCGGTGCCCAGTCCCTGGCTGTCGGCCTGGAAGGTGGTCACGATCCGGTGCCGCAGGACAGCGTGTGCCACCGATTTGATGTCTTCGGTGGATACATGGAAGCGGCCTTCCAGAATGGCCCGGGCCTTTGCTCCCAGAATCAGGAACTGACCCGCACGCGGACCGGCTCCCCAGGACAGATATTCTTTGACGAATTTCGGAGCCGAATCTTCCCCGGGACGTGTAGCTCGTACCAGATCGCGGGCATACACAAAGACATGCTCGGCGACAGGCACTTTCCTGACGACCTCCTGCAGAGCCAGAATCTGACGACCGGTGAGAGCCGCTTCCAACTCGGGTTTCTGATTGCCGGTAGTCTGTTTAAGGATCATCAGTTCTTCGGCAGCGGTGGGATAATTCACCACGACGTTGAACATGAAGCGGTCCAACTGTGCTTCGGGGAGGGGGTAAGTCCCTTCCTGTTCGATCGGGTTTTGCGTGGCCAGTACGAAGAATGGCTCGGGGAGTCGGTAGGTATTGGAGCCTACGGTGACATGGCGTTCCTGCATCGCTTCGAGCAGAGCGGCCTGCGTTTTGGGAGGCGTTCGGTTGATTTCGTCAGCCAGCAGAACGTTCGTAAACAGTGGGCCCTGCATGAACTGGAAGCTGCGATGACCGGTTTCGGGATCGTCCTGCAGCACGTCGGTGCCCGTGATGTCGGAGGGCATCAGGTCGGGGGTAAACTGGATGCGGCGGAACGAGAGATGCAGAATTTTGGCGATGGTGCTGACGAGCAGGGTTTTGGCGAGTCCCGGTACGCCCACCAGCAGGCAGTGACCGCGGCTGAAGAGTGAAATCAGGATTTCGTCGACCACTTCGGTCTGGCCGATGATCACTTTGCCGATTTCGTCCCGCATTAACAGGTAGGCGTTCGCCAGACCGCGAATAGCCTGGGTCTCCAGATCTCGTTGTGCGTCTTCGTCTTCCTGAACCATCAGATGCTCATCAGGGTTGGTCATGTCCACCACAGCCTTATCAAGAAAAATCCAAACTGCTATAAACGCTGTTTATTGTTTATACTTATCAGTAGAACCGATTGGAAGGGGCCGTTTGTCACCTCAGCCCGGTCGGGCGAGATCAGGCCTGGCAGTTCTGATCGGGTTTGATTGTTAAGTACTGCTATTATCCTCATTTAGATCGAAAAAGCGAGTAAAAACGTGTCCCAGTCTCAAGTAGCTTATCTCGTATTTGATGTCGAAGCGATCGCCGATGGGGGCCTGATTTCACGGGTCCGTTATCAGGGCGAAGGGCTCTCACCCGGAGAGGCACTGGCGAAATATCAGGAAGAGCAGATCGAGGCAACGGGCAGCAACTTTATTCCGGCTACATTTATGCTGCCGATTTCCGTGGCGGTGGCCAAGCTGTCAGCCGACTATCGTCTGCAGGATTTGACGGTGCTGGATGCTCCCGAGTATCGCCCGCACGTGATTACGGGCAAGTTCTGGCAGGGTTGGCGACATTATGGACAGCCGACGTTTGTGACCTTCAATGGCAGGGGCTACGACCTGCCGGTGCTGGAACTGGCCGCATATCGCTATGGAATTGCGTTACCGGAATGGTTCAACGTCGACGCCCGCAGCTTCGATCAGTCACGTAATCGTTATAATACAAACGCGCACATTGATCTGATGGACACGTTTACCAACTTCGGCGCTGCCCGCATGACGGGGGGGCTGAATCTGCTGGCGAATCTGATCGGCAAGCCGGGCAAGACCGGCATCGACGGTTCCAAGGTGCAGGAGATGTACGATGCAGGGCAGGCAGATGAAATTAATGACTATTGTCGTTGTGATGTCCTGGATACCTACTTCGTATTTCTCAGATCACGGGTGTTGACCGGTCATTTGAGCCTGGAACAGGAACAGGACATCGTTACCGAGGCTTACCGTTACCTGGAACGCGAGGCAGGGGAAAACGAAAGCAAAGCATATCAGCATTATCTGGAGCACTGGGGTGACTGGGAGCCCCCCGAGGAATAACGGCGGATACGATTTTATTTCGCGTAGTGCACCTGGACGTCCGACAGCAGAAATTCAGAGATACGATCATTCCTGGTCTCACTGATGCGGATGGGCAGGGCCTGTCTGCTGCTGAATTCCAGTTCTACACTTTCCCAGTCGGGCCGGGGGGCATCCGGATGAGGCTTGAGTTTCAAGGTCACAAACCAGGGAGACGCTGCTTCGGCGGACTCTGCATCCAGCTCAATGGTGAATGATTCGATCTGAAAGGATTTCTGATCGACATCAATCAACCAGCCGGGCAGTACTTCCTGCAACGCCTGTTTTTCACTGACCCGCGAGTCTGAAGCACTACCGTAAGTCGACAGCACCTTCCCGTCAGTTTGTCGCTGATTGCGTTTGAAGATGGTAATACCGTTACCCAGCCGTACAGAATCGATACGGGATGTTTCTGTAAGCCAGCGTGTCACCAGTTTCTCGATCTGCAGGCGTTCTGTTGGATTTCGTTCGGTGTCATTGTCACTGGTAAAAGCAACCCGTTTGATCGGGGACTGACCCGCTGGCATCGGTTGTGCAGCGGGGAAAACCGCTTTCGCGACGGTCTGTCTGACGAACTGCGGTTCCGGGCTGGTGTGAATCCGGGTGGTCGGAGTGACTTTCAACGCCGTCAGCTCAATCGAGGCGAACCGGTCTTTCTGGGCTGACTCTCGTGTCAGGAACGTCAGCGATTCCGGCAGCATGGAGCGGGCGTTGATCTGGATTTCAAAAGGGCGACAGAGTCGGCGGGTGAGTGTGTCCTGTGGTTGTCCCTGCAGGACTATTCTGCTCTGAGACTGACTCATCAGCTTCCAGCGGTATTCGGTTTTCAGTTTTGCGAGGGAAATCGGTTGTTGAAACTCAGAGAACAGTGCGAGTTCGTGTCCACTGAAATAAGCCTGGTTTTGCTGTTTGAACTGTTCGACCGCGGACTGTGGTGTGACCGGAGACAGAAAACGCGAAGCGGCCGACCATTGGGTGAGAATGGTATTTACTGGAGTCTGCTCCTCGGCGGCACGAACACGCGCAGAAGAGACGACCAGTAGAATGAGGCTATACGTAAAGATGGGATGACGATGCATCGCTGAACTCTTGGAAAATCAAGGAAAATGAGACTGTGAGAGGGGCAGGGGACATCAGAGGTGCTGACAGAGGTGAGCCGAAATGTAGCACAAAGGCGGATTTGCGGGAACGGCAATCTGCGTTCAGTCTCAGACAAAAAGGGGGGGCTGCGCGCAGTGTCTCTAAGATGTTCGGAGATAGAGGCTTAGCGGGACCGTTATGTCACTGTTTAACGGCGGCAGGTTTCTTCTGAATCTGCTGAACAAGCTTGCGGAAGTCGGGCAGATTCTGCAATTCTGCCAGATCGGGATCTTTCTGCATCCACTCGGCATCGTCAAATCCGAGTTGGGAAGAGAGTGCCAGGTAGTGGATCGCTTTTTTCTGATAAGCGGCGATCTGCTGTTGGACGGCGGGAGTTTGGGGCTGGTCTTTGAGGTTGATCAGCGCCCGACCGAATACGCAGGCAACGTTATAGTGGAAGAGGGCGTTCTGCTCGAACTTTTTCAACTGGCTTTCGACAAACTGAATCGCTTTGTCTTCCTGGTGATTATAGACCATGCAGATCGCCAGTCCGGTGATGGCCTGTGAGTCGTGCTTATCCAGTTCGAATGCATTCTGAAAATCTTCCTGTGCTGCCTTCCAGTCCTGCTTCATCAGGTGGGAATGTCCGCGGCCCGTATAGGCCTGTAACAGGACTTTCTCTGTTTTCTCGTCCGACTGATCGGCCTTTTTCTCCGTTAGCAGGACCCGGTTGAAGACCTGGATTGCCTGGTCCCACTGCTCGACATTGTTGTAAGTCTGTGCCTTGATCAGGTAGAGCTCCATGTTGTTGGGGGCGACATTGATCGCGGCGTCACAGGCAGCGATGGCATCGGCCAGCTGTTTCAGGTCCCGGTAGATGTAGGCCTTGGTGATATGAGCGTAGATCGAATTTTTGTCGACTTTCAGGACATCGTCGCAGGTTGCGATTGCCTGGTATTCCCGATTGAGTTTGCGCAACAGGGCGATTTTTTCAGAATAGGATATCATGTGCCGGGGGTTGGCTTCGATGGCCCGGTCAAACGTTTTAATGGCTTCGTCGGGACGATTCAGGGCAATCTCGAGATCGGCTTTGAAGCCGTAGATTGACATGAGTTTGGGGTTCACTTTAATACAGGCGTCGTAGGTCGCGAGTGCCTTGTCATCCTGTTTCATGCGGGAGTAGTGTGAAGCCAGTACGGTGTAACCGTAGGGATCCTGGGGCGCGATTTCGATGGCCTTCTTCAGCTCAGCCAGGGATTCCTCTACTTTGTCCTGATTGCTGTAAAGTAAACCCCGGGTGACGTACAGGCGGGCGTACATGCTGTCGACTTCCAGACCCTGTTCCACTGCTTTCAGACCGGCGTCATATTCTTTTATGGTGTTCAGCGTATTTGCTTTGGCCAGATAGGCTGGCACGAGCAGAGGATCAATGCTGATTGCAGTATCATACTCCTCAACGGCTTCCTTGTACTCTTTGCGACGATGTGCCTGTTCGCCTTTTTTGAGATAATGATTTCCCGGGGAACGCTGATAAATGTTCTCCAGCGCAGATTGAGCCGCCCGTTTTTTATCTGCATTGGTTCCGGCGACCCGGGCATCCATGATGGTGCGGCGGGCTTCGGGAGTGCCGATGGTGGCCAGTGCGCCGAATATGGAACCCCAGGTCGATGATTTGGTTGTCTTGGCCAGACCCTCCGCGAGAATCTCGACAGCCTGATTGGAATCGGAATTTCGCAGACCGGAGACGGCGCCGTTCACGATCGAATGATTGCTGTCGTCGAGTGCCTGCCTGGCGAGTTCAAAGAACTGCGGCGATTCCAGTTTCTGGAGCGTGGAGAGGATCAGCAGTTTTTCGGTCTGCAGGGCACCGGGGTAATACTTTACAAACCGGTCTTCAACGGATTCATCACCGATGGAAGCCAGCGTTTTGATGAGCAAGACCTTCAAGCCGGCGTCCAGCTTGTCTTTTTCCAGGTGTTGAAACAACAGGGGAATCGCCCGCGGATCTTTCATGCGGTCGATGAAACTGAGCATGTCGCCTGTGGGAAGTGACTGCTGCATCTGCTGCAGGACATATTCCATGGCCAGGGCTTCACTCGCATTGTCCTTACGTTTGATTAATTCCCGGAAGGCGACATTGCGAATTTCTTCTTCGGGGGACTTGAGGGCATCGCTGAGGACTTCAAACAGCCGGGGGTGCCCGTTCAAAACCAGTGCCCGGATGGCTGCCTCACGCAGTTCCCGGTTGTCGCTGTCCAGGAACTCGTAAATCGCGGCGCCCCATTCGGGACGGGGATTGCGGGCAATGACTTCGATGATGATTTTCTGTGACGCCGGTGGATGGGATTTCAAGATTTCCAGCAGCGCCTGTTGTCCGCCTGCATAACGGGACTCAGCCAGGCTGGCGATAGCCATTTCAAACTGGGGGCCGGGGGGCATTTTTGCGACTTCCACCAGTCGTTTGAATGCTCTGGGATCACCCAGAAAACGCAGGGCGTACAAAGCCGCTTCCTGGACGCGGGGGTTCTCATGGGAAGTCAGTTCGAGCACCAGGGGGAGTTCTGCATTGGTCAACTGTCGACCGCCACTGATCAGGGCAGCGGCTTTGATTGCCGGGGAACCAGTGCGGATCTGCTCGGCGATTTTATCACGTGAAAGGACTTCCAGGGCGCTGTCCAGTGCGGCATGGATGGCTGCTTCTTCAGTTGCATGTGTCACCCGGGGAGCGGTCCCGCCGAGGTAGGGGATTGTGACATTTTTAAACGCTTCGCCGGCGAGATGCAGTTCTGTTATGACAGACGGAAAGAGGGGGAAGGGAACACCCAGAACGGCGTTCGATCCCAGAGAAGCGGCGATGCGGGGCAGCCATTGGCTGATGTCGTGTTCAATTTCCACCTTATCTTTGGGGAAGTAGAGTACGAAGCGTTTTACGTTTTTCAGAGTCAGGTCATCGACGACTTTGACAAGGGCGCCGATGTTGATGCTGTTTAGCTCTCCGGTGATGGTCAGTTCTGCCAGGCAGCGACTGGGCCCCAGCAGTTCAATCTGGTAATCCAGTTTTCCCTGTTCGAAGCGATTGACGTTCAACGCCAGCGGCTGCTGGTCGACGGTCGTCCGAAATTCGATCTCCGGAGTCTGGGCGCCTCCGGGCAAATCGCCCAGTACAATCCAGAGGCCACCCGCTTTACCGGGGGGGACGACGACCTCATCTTCAAATTTCAATTGTCTGAGCAACTGACGCTTTTTCCCCAGTAAGACACTTTGGCTATTGAGATTTGAGGGTAATCCAGCGAACGGATGAGGTCGGCCATCGACGAATGCTTTCACCTGCGCGCGTTGCAGTTTAACCGGCTGCGTCGAATCGTTGACCAGAGTGAGTTGCGTCAGTAAGTATTGATACTCGTCCGGGCCCCGATTGTTTCGGGAACCTTTAAGTGATTGATCCAGGGTTAAGAACAGTTTCGTTTTTTCAGTGACCAGCGGCTGGTGTGCCGGTTTCTGGTTGCGGGTTTTTAAGCGGGCCTCGATTTCTCCCAGTTGCTGGCGGACCCGGGCATTGGTTCGTTCCGATTCTTTCTGTGGGCTGCCCGATTGAGGAGCCCGGGCGGACTGTGCGTTGACCAGAGGCGAACAGAGCAGGAACGCAATCAGGCTGCAGACCACCGTGCGGGACAGATCGAATCGAATGGGCATACTGTGTTACTCCGCTTAATCAGACGATCACTTTGCCGGCCCGGATTTCGATCCAGGTTTTGATTTCCGACCCGGGGGGCAGCACCCGCAGCCCGGTTTCCAGCGCTTTTTCGGTCAGGTTGAGGGCGTTGGTCACACAGGTGTAAGGTTCCAGGCAGATGCAGTTCCGCTCGGGTGGTGTGAATACGACAAGCTCGGTGAACAGACTGTCGTAGTCCTGGGTGAGGACCAGACCCGCCTGCTCGTCCATAATCAGGCATTCATACTGATCAATGTCTTCCGGTAAGCCGCTGAGGATGTCATCGGCTTTTAACTGGTCGAACCAGGCTCCCTCACGCAAATCGTGTGCGGGTTGAATCGGCTGCTTGCCTCCGGTGGGCAGGCAGTCAGACAGAATCCACTCCTCGGTGGCCGGCGACTCGATCAGGCAGTTCTTCGGATTTCCTTCTTTGGAGAGCGGCACCTTGAAGTAGGGGTGAGTGCCCAGTCCCCAGGGAATGGGGGTGTCACCCGGATTTCCGATGCGGAAGTCAGCCCGCAGGGTGGCCCCTTTGACTTCGTAGCGGACCTCAATAAAAGCATCGCCGGGCCAGCAGGAAAGGCGGTGTCTGCCATCAATGCTCAGCTGAAACTGGGCCATGGCGAAGTTTTCTTCGTGGGCAATCACTCGCCAGGGAAGGTCCAGGCAGAAGCCATGAATGGCATTACCTGTATTGTCATGATAGGTCTTTTCGGGGGGGAGTTCATATGCGGTTCCCTCCCACTTGAAGCGACCTCCGGCGATCCGGTTAGGGAAGGGGAACAGGATCGGGATCCCGCTGCTGCTGGGGCGTTGTTCTCCGGTCTCGAACTCGGGATGGGAGTCGATCACGTCGATGCATTGGCCGTCGACCATTGCGTGGAACTGATAACAGTTAAATCCCAGTTCGGGCAGGATGCGAGCGGTGGAGCCGGTTTCCGGATCGGTAATTATCAGGGGCGTCATGTGTCAGAGTCGTTTCGTTTCCAGGTGTTATATGTGGTGTCGACTGGGTTGGCAGTTCGTTTCAGTTCCATTCGGGATGGGCGGTTTCCTGTGGAAGAAAACGTCGCTCTTCCATTGCCCGGCCGTGCAGTGTATCCCACAGATCGTAGGGATCAATTTCGAAAATGTCTTCCGCGGTTGCGGGGGTTGTAAGCCAGTCCATCCGGTAGAGTTCTGATTCCAGTTGCGATGGTGCCCAACCGGCACAGCCGAAGAAAATGCGGAAATCCAGATTGGGATCCCCTTCGGAGATCCGCCAGACCACCTGTTCGAAGACCTCGGGACTGCTGCCCATGAACAGGCCGGGAACGATGGCGTCTTTGGCTTTTTCCAGATCGCCGGCATTATGCAGGGCAAACATACCGTTGGGCTCTACAGGACCGCCCATAAAAACCAGGTCTTCCAGCTTGGGCATGTCAAAGTATCTGGAGAGCGCATTGGTGATTGAGAACGAAGATGGACGGTTCACAATCAGACCGGTGGCACCCTCATTGTTATGTTCTACGATCAGCACAACGGAACGGTAAAAATTCTGATCATTCAGTTTCCGGGTGGCGATTAAAAAGTGTCCCTTTAACGATTTCAGCATAAAGCGAATGTTTCTCCTCTGGTTCAGAACTGAATTCCGGACGGTCCGGGAAAATCTCCTCGAGTGAACAGGTAGCATTATATCTGGACAAAAGCTGAAAAAACAGAGTTAGATTTGAGACCCTCCAGCGCCCTTACCGTGTCCAAGCAATAATCTGCGGGTTAGGCAGATTATGCCCCGATCTGTGGGGGAGGGCCCTCATTCGCAGAATTTTCATAAAAACAGTATTTCAACTTGAACAGATGTAGGGTAACCTGTAAGTAGAGTTTGATCTGTTAAATAATGCGCTGACTTTATGTATTCCTGATGCGGGCGGTTTTATCACGATGAATACGAAACAAAAACTCTCTCTGCTGGCCTGTCTACTCTGTACTCTGCTTCTCTCACAGTCGCTGCAGGCAGAAGAAGAAAGTTATGAGCGCTTCGCAGTGCGCACCTGGAACTTCCGGGATGGCTCGGAGGCAAAAGGGAAGCTGATTGTAGTGAAGGGCCCCCAGGCCACGCTGCGTCTGGATGGTCAAGGGACCGTGCGCGTTTCTTTCGATAAGTTGAGCGTCAAAGATCTCAACTGGCTCTACGAGTATCATAAACGCCGCAATCAGTTGAGTTTTCTGCCGGAAGAGTACCGCAAAATTCACACGGAGTCCTCACTCCCGGAAACAAAGAGCGAACCTCCCGCGAAGACAGAGCCCGAGCCTGCCCCCGTTGAAAACAAGCCGTCTATGGAGCCGGACAAGAAAACGGCGACAGCGCCTGAGGCAGGCGGAGAGTCGTACAAACCATTTACACTCCGCGAGTGGAGTTTCAAAGATGGCAGCAGCTTTAAAGCCAAATTTGTCTCTATCAATCCCCAGCAGATTCAATTGATCAAAGAGTCAGGCGAACTGACGATGGTGCCTCTGGATCAGTTAACCATCAATGATATGAAGTGGCTGTTCGAGTATCATCGCCGGAATAAGCTGCTGGGTTTGTTGCCTCCAGCGATGCAGGAGCAAGCCAAAGCACTGGCGGCACAACTGGGGCTGCCTGCGGAAATGGAATCACCGGCGACCGCGATGACCGAACCGGGAACACCTGCGGCTGCGGATGACGATCCGAATGTGATTAAAGCGAATACGGAAATTGACCCTGAACTGGTAGCCGTGTTGTCTGATTACCGGTTCTGGTCCGACAAAAAGGGACAGAAGTCTGAAGCCCGGTTTGCAGGGCTGGAAGGCCGCGAAATCCGCTTTACACCAAGTCCCGGCTCGAACGCGGGCGTCGGAATCATCAGCATTCCCGTGGGAACCCTGAGTGATGAAGATCTGGAGTTACTACGCGAAGCACTGAAGATGCATGGGCGGATGTCTGAGCTTCCCCTGCCCTACCGGGAACCCTTTGATTCCAGCCTCTCAGCCCGCAAACTGAAACAGATGTTACGCGTCAACTTCCACCGCAAATGGACCGACGTTTCCGGCAATTCAGTCGCCGCTTCCTACATCAAAATGGAAAATGGCAACATCTCTCTCTTGATCACACAAAGCAACGCAGTTCAGGAATTCCCTTACGATAAGTTTTCCGAAGAGGATCATCAATACGTTCAGGAACGCCTGCAGAAAGAAGTGGCAGGTCAGTTCTTCCCGGAAAATGCAGAGACGACGCTGACCCCGGAAGAGCAGGAAAAAGAATTCCGAGTCTGGACGGACCGTAAGAATCGGCAGCTCAAAGGGAAATTCGTGCGACTCGCCTATGGCGATTCGGTTACCGTATTGAATACAGGAACAAAAGAAGAACTGTTCATCACGGAATTCTTCAGCGATGGCGACTTAAGCCTGATCAAACCCCGGAAACAGCAACAGCCGGATCAACTGGCGATGAACGAAGGGGGGATACCTGGAATTCCTGGTGCCGCCATGCCCGGCGCTGCCATGCCTGGTTCCGCGATGCCGGGGCCCGGGGGAATGAATTTCCCCGGCATGCAAAATCCGGGCATGCGTAACCCGGCGCTGCCTGAACCCGGTTCGATGATGCCTGCAGAGCCGGCAATGGCGAATCCTGCGATGGAACCTAATCCGGCTATGGAAATGTCAGCCAACATGATGGCGGAAAATTCTGCGCGGAATCCCGGGATGCCTGAACGTCCTGTCATGCAGAATACTTTCGAATGTGAACTGTGTGGTAAAACCCATACCTCGGAAAGCCTGTTGTTTGAACAATGTCCGCACTGTGGTGTGAAGCGGGGGGACATGATCTACCAGTGCGGCCGATGTAACAAGAAGTTCAAATCAGAAGGTTCCGGACTGACGGCCCCCTGTCCCTACTGTAATCCGAATCAGGGACGTAATGAGGTAGCCGCGAACAATAATTTCTCCTCCGATGCGAATGCAGGCGGCGGCGAATCGAGTAGTTCGGGAAGACGATCCAGCAACTATGCTTCCGGATATCGGACAGGCAGGGCGCTGGGCAAACTGTTTTTCTGGGGGCTGGCATTTCTCGGCTTTATTGGTGGTGCCTTGAAAATGCGTGGTTAACGGACAGACCTGATTACAAACAAAAACGCGGACGCCTCTTTGAGAAGCGTCCGCGTTTTTTTGTGAGTCTCAGCTGGGAATCAGGGGCGTTCATTTAGCACAGGCAGCTCTTTGGAGGTCTGCATCTGTTGAGCCGATTCCGGATCGACGTAGTCGCTGTGGCAGGAGGCTTTGTCCTGGTCGCCGGTCATTTCTTTCTTGACCTTGGAGGCCAGCTTGTGAATCTGGTCTGGACTGAGCACGCCCCGTTTTTCCAGAATCTCCTTCTGTTCTGCAGTCAGCGGCAGTGATTTCTTTGCTTTATCCCAGGCATAATCTTCCGATTTGCCCGACATGAACTCTTGAATTTCCTTGGAGATTCGCACGCTGCACCAGTCGTGACCACACATCGCACAGAAGTCGGTGTCGACGTCGAGGTCTTCGTCGTGCAGAGCCCGGGCGGTGTCCGGATCGAAGCTGAGTTCGAAGTGCTTTTCCCAGTTGAGGGCGGCGCGGGCTTCGGTCAACTCGTCGTCACGGTTGCGGGTACCGGGAATTCCCAGGGCGACGTCGGCTGCGTGGGCAGCGATCTTGTAAGCGATACAGCCCTGTTTGACGTCATCTTTCTTGGGCAGACCGAGGTGTTCTTTGGGAGTCACGTAGCAGAGCATGCTGGCACCGTGGTAACCCGCGGCGGTCGCACCGATACAGCTGGTGATATGGTCGTATCCAGGGAAGATATCAGTAACCAGGGGACCCAGTACGTAGAACGGAGCTCCGTGACAGAGTTTCCGCTGGACCTTCATATTGAATTCGATCTGGTCGAAGGAAATATGACCGGGGCCTTCGATCATGACCTGCACCCCTTTTTGCCAGGCACGCTCGGTCAGCTCACCCAGGACGCAGAGTTCTGCCAGCTGAGCCCGGTCGGATCCGTCAGCGAGACCACCGGGTCGCAGACCATCACCAATCGAGAAGCTGACGTCGTATTCCCGCATGATGTCGCAGATGTCATCCCAGAGATCGTACATCGGGTTCTGTTGTTTGTTGTGGAGCATCCACTTGGCCAGCAGTGATCCGCCGCGGCTGACGATGCCGATCAGGCGCTGGGCCACCAGTTCGAGGTGTTCCCGCAGGACGCCGGCATGAATGGTGAAGTAGTCCACACCCTGTTTGGCCTGGTGCTGCAGCATCTGCAGGATGCTGGCGTGATCCAGGTCTTCCAGGCGACGGGCAATGATCATGGAGTAGATCGGCACCGTACCGATGGGGACAGAGCTGTTCTGGATGATGGCCTGCCGACAGCCGTCAATATCGCCGCCGGTGGAGAGGTCCATCACAGTGTCTGCGCCCCATTGCTGGGCCCATTTCAGCTTTTCGATTTCTTCATCGGTCCCCGAGGAAACGGGTGAAGCGCCCATGTTGGCGTTGACCTTGGTTTTGGAAGCACGGCCGATGGCCATCGGATCGAGCTGGTAGCCCAGGTGGACCTTGTTGGCGGGAATGATCATCCGGCCGGCAGCGATTTCATCGCGGATCTGCTCTGCGGTCAGGTGCGGCTCGCGTTCAGCGACCCGTTCCATTTCCGGGGTGATGGTGCCACAACGGGCAAATTCGAGCTGGGTGACCGGCAGAAAGTCAGCCGGAGGCGTCCAGGCATCGGCGTTTTCGTAGTTCTCTTCAAATCCCGGTTTCAGCTCCCAGCCGGCGGGCATGAAATCCCAGGCGGTTTTGTCCGACGCTTCCGGCATTCCCGGGGTATCGGGTGAGGAGAAAGTCAGGGCTCCTTTGACCCCAGGGGCGATCTGGGGCGGATTGGCGAAACTTCCCGGGTTGGTCTGCTGGCCCCGCGTGGATGGGTTTCCGCCAATGGGTGGCAGTGAGTACAGAAGGTCATAAGAAGAAGAGGAGTTGGTCATACTATTAGCATCCTTACAAAATCTGATGCGGTCATTGAGTCTGTTAGATAGTCTGTCAGATTCTGAGCGAATCCGGATCAGAAACGAGATCTGCCAGCAGTTCTACTGCCTCAAACGGAAAATCGTCTTGGTTTCTGGAATATATAGTAGTGACCTGACGGCTTTTTTCAAACTGACTGGATGATAAGTCTGTGTGGTTTCCCATTGAAACGTGCATTGGTTATCATCTGGTCTGTTGAAAAGTAGCTCCAGACAACACATTTCTCTACAACACGTTTCTCTTTGAAAAAACAGATCAGGATCCGCACCCGGGTCCCATGAATTAAGGTTCGACATGCAGTACGACGTTTATGGTGTGGGTAATGCTCTCGTTGATATTCAGGCACGTATTTCCGATGCCACCCTGGAAAAGCTGGGTTACGCCAAAGGGATTATGACCCTCGTCGATGAAGAGGCACAGCAGAAGGTGCTGGGCGAGCTGGACGGTGCACCGCTGTCACAGTGTGCGGGCGGTTCTGCTGCGAATACGATTCTGGGGATCGCCGACTTCGGTGGAAAAGCGGCCTATGCGGGTAAAGTGGGCAGCGACATGCTGGGCGAATTCGACCTGGCAGACATGCGGAAGCTCGGGGTGACGATCGAAGTTCCTCCCGCCGCCGAAGGACAGACCGGAACCTGCGTAGTGCTGATTACTGATGACGCACAGCGGACGATGCTGACCAACCTGGGGGTCTCTGCGACACTCAGCGTGGAAGACATCAACGAAGAACACATCAAGCAGTCAAAATATGTGTATGTCGAGGGCTACCTGTTCACGGGAGAGACCCAGAAGAAAGCCGCCTATCGCGCGATCGAACTGGCCAAGAAGCATAACGTGAAGGTGGCATTCACCGTCTCCGACCCGTTCCTGATTAACCTGTTCCGGGACGAGTTCCAGCAGCTGATTGAAGGTCCCGTCGACCTGCTGTTCTGCAATCTGGAAGAAGCCCGCAGTCTGACCGGCGAACATGACGCCGTCGACTGTGCTCACGTGATTCACCACCACGTTCCGAACCTGGCACTGACGCTGGGCGGCGACGGTTCAATTCTGATGCACGAAGGCAAAGTGATTCCCATCGAAGGAGTCGAGACAGACGCCATCGATACTACCGGTGCCGGTGACATGTACGCTGCCGGCATTCTGTATGGCATTACCAACGGTCTGACCTGGCACCAGGCCGGGCACCTGGCTTCCCATGCAGCCGCCCGCATTGTCTCGCAGCTGGGCGCGCGACTGAAGAATCCTTTCACCGAGGATGAAATCAAGGAACTGCTCAGTTGATATGAAGCAAAACCATTACCCCCTCTTCGTACGACGCGATCTGGACGGTTTTTTCGCACTGATGATCGACAACCTCGTGCAGCTGCTGCTGATTGTGGCACTGTGCGGGTTGTGTGGCATCAGTGCCGATTCGGAAATTCTGCTGCAATACATTCTGCCTGGTGCTGCCCTGAGTATCCTGGTGGGAAATATCTTTTACGCCTGGCAGGCACATCAGCTGGCGAAAAAAGAGAATCGCACCGATGTGTGTGCGCTGCCTTATGGGATTAACACGCCGTCGCTGCTGGTCTATATCTTCTTCGTGATGGTGCCCGTCTATCAGCGGACCAATAGCGCGGAAGCGGCCTGGCAGATGGGGTTACTGGCCTGCTTCGGGAGCGGGGTGATTGAATTCCTGGGGGCTTTCGTGGCGGATCGGGTCCGCAAGGTGACACCGCGGGCGGCCCTGCTGTCGACCCTCGCGGGAATCGCGATCGGGTTCATCTCGATGACCTTTATGCTGAAGATTTATCAGCGGCCCATGATTGCCATGCTGCCGGCGGCGGTCGTGCTGCTGACACTTTTTTCCAAGACGAAGCTTCCCTTTCACATGCCGGGCGGATTACTGGCAATCATCGTGGGAACAATTTGCGCCTGGGGCCTGCCGGAAGTGATTCCGCAGTTGATGGAGGGCGCGCCGATGAGTGTCGAGGCGCTTAAAACCTCCTGGGGTCAGTGGGGCTGGTATCCACCTCACTTTGCGGGTGGCGCTCTCTGGGAACTGCTCAAACAGCCGAGTGAGTGGGTGGGATACATGTCGGTGATTTTCCCGATGGGCCTGTTCAATGTCATCGGCAGTATGCAGAACATCGAATCTGCAGAAGCGGCCGGCGACAGCTATCCTGCGAAGCCTTCGATGCTGGCCAACGGTGCCGGGACGATTGTGGCTTCGCTGCTGGGCAGCTGTTTTCCGACGACGATTTATATCGGTCACCCCGGCTGGAAAGAGATGGGATCGCGGGCCGGCTATTCGACGTTGAACGGGATCTTTTTCATGTTGATCTGCCTGACAGGGACGACCGGCGTGATCAGCAACATCATTCCGCTGGAAGCCGGGATCGCGATTGTACTCTGGATCGGAATGGTGATAACGGCTCAGGCGTTTAATGCATCTCCGTCGCGGCACGCACCCGCGGTAGCGCTGGGGCTGTTTCCGGCGATCGCTGCCTGGGGTATGACGGTGATGCAGGGAACTCTGCTTGTAGGCGGAGGAAAAAATCTGCAGGAGATTTTGACCGCGAATCCGTTTACCGAGGTGAATGGATTTCTGATGAATGGCATGGTGGTGATGGAGCGGGGCTTCATCTTCACCTGTATGATTCTGGCGGCCATCTGTGCCTGCCTGATTGATGGCAAATATCGATCGGCGGCGATCTGGTCCGTCATCGCGGCGATCTTCGCGTTTCTCGGTTTAACGAGCGCTTACGAAGTTGTGGGGAACGACATCCACTTCCGCCTGGCGTTTACCGAAGGGACCAAAGAGGCACTCACTTTCAGTGCCACGGGCATTGGTGTGGGCTACCTGTTGTTCGCGGCGACCTTCCTGATTCTGGGCGGGATTCGCGACGCAGAGCCACCCATCGAAGCGGAAGAAGAACCCAATCCACGGATAGAACCGGGGCACTGACGGGCGCGCGGAAGTTCGCTCATTCTGTGGTTGTTCCGCGGTCTGTGGTTGGACGGTTTACGGCTGGGGCGGGGCTTCGTAGATGCGCACATTGCGGAACTGGCTTTCGGCCCGGGCGATCACATCTTCATCGGCGATGAAGTGCAGGTAACGGTATTTCCCGGTCAGATAGCGGCCTACGCGAATCCGGAACCGTTTCCAGCCCGTTCCCGAATAGGTATTGAGCTGCTGGCCGATGTGCGACCAGGCTTCATAGCCGTAGATCTGGAACGTGTGGTTTTCCCGGTTGTATTCCCGGTCGGTATCGAAGCCGAACCCGTGAATCTGTCCCTGATGAGAGGAACGGAAATCGAACTCGATGACCGTATCGGGAGTGATTTCCTGATTCACTTCCACGCTCTTCCAGGCGTTGCCCCACAGGCGAATACCTTTGCCGTTTTCAATCAATTGATAGTTGGTGGGCAGCTCGTACTGGCCATCCTGAAAACTGTAAGGTTCAATCTTGGTGGAAGCGAAGTCAATCGCCGGGATATCACCGGGGGGATCGGCGACAGAGAACTGGCTGCGGGCGGGAAAAGTTTGCTGGTCTGCGACCAGCCGGTTCTGTTCCCGTCCCTGGCTGTTGAACACAATGGCCTGACCGGCTTCAACGAGGATCGGCTGATCGGGCACCTGTTCCTGGTCGATGTCTTCATCGGGGCGGGAGAGTGAGCGGGTCACCTGCACGCTTCCTTCGAAGACGTGCAGTTCGGATTCGTTGTCCGGATTGACGGCCAGACCGAAGTTGGCGGACTGCGAAAGGATCGTGAGATTGGCCGTGGTGAGGGTAAAGTCATGGTTGCGTGATGTGCCGACGACGGCCAGTCGACCCGATTTCAGGTAAGCGCGGCTGTCTGAATTGAGGCCCAGTTCAGCAGGACCTTCCAGCGCAATCGTGGTGCCTCCCAGAAAGTCAATCAGGGCACGTCCCGATTTCAGCTTGAGCCAGCCGGGAACCAGGGGCTTGCTGACATCCTGAGTCCACTCGGTCCGTTCCCAGACAGCGTCGTGTTCTTCGATGATCATGGCAGCGGGGACGCCATCGCTGGAGTCGATTCGCGCGATGGCCTGAGCGGGCTGGCTCTCCATGAGCAGCAGCATGGCCAGACAGACACAGACGGCCAGTGTGGCAGCGAGTGCATAACGGGTGAAGGCCAGCTGTTTACGCGTCGAAGCGACTTTGAGATCCTGTGCAGGCTCGGTCTGCGTGATGATTTCGGGAGTACAGAATTCCTCGGCCAGGGGGTCGGTCTGTCCCTCTTCCCACTGCAGCAGGGAATCGAGATTCATCATTTCCAGATAGAGTTCGCGTGACGCCTCATCGGACTCGAGTCGTTTCAGAAACTCCTGACTTTCTTCCTCGGTGAGCAGACCGTCGAGGAAGGCAGAAATGATTTCTTCGGGGTCTTTCCGATCCCCGTCAGGATGTTGTGGATTTTGATTCATGACAGACTATTCTCCCTGCTCGCTGGCAAGTGATTTCTGAACGCACTCTTGTAAAAGTTGTCGAATCCGGTACAGCATCTGAGAAACAGCCCCCACGGAGCGGCCCTGTTCCTCGGCGATGGCCTGGACTGACCCGCCTGCAGCATAGCGCTGCTGAATCAGGCGGCGACTTTGTTCCGGCAGCTTGGCCAGACATCGGGACAGTACCCGCTGCATGTCTTTGGAACCTGCCAGTTTTTCTTCATTCTGTTTGGCCAGCATGGATACCAGCTCTACGTTAAACACCATCGAATCCCGTTTGTTATCGCGATAATAAGCCAGAACCTGAAAGTAAGCTACTTTGCAGGCCCAGGCGACGAAGTTGGAACCCGGTTCGAATTCTTCACTGCGCCGCCAGAGCACCAGGTTGGTTTCCTGCAGGACATCCTGGACCGCTTGAGTGTCGGGCAGCAGCGAACGGATATAGGCGTATAGCTTGCTCTGATGCGCTGTGAGCAGTTGAACAAAATTTTCCGTCTCTTCCGGCTTCAAGTCGGGCGCTTTCAGGATCAATGCTATCGGTAACGTCATGATTCTTAGTGTTTCTGCATTAATATACCAGATTACAGAGAATCTCACCCAAAGAGGGGCATTGCCTCAAAAATTTCATAAATTGAAGCATATATGCATTATTCCGCATAAGATCGACGGGGCGACCGGTATATTAGACCAGATCACGTTTTAAAACGCTGTGACTTCTCACCTTGAGAACTGAAAATCAGGAATTGCCCGCAATGAACTACCTGGCATACGTTAAGCGCTCTCTGTGCCTGTTGAGTCTCACGCTCGCTCTGCCCCTGGCGGCGAATCTGTCTTTTGCTGACAAGCAGAACGGTGGTACGTCTACCCCCAGCAGCTATCGGGAGCTGATTCTCGCGGATCAGCCGGCGCTCTACTGGGATTTCACAAAGCCTGCATCGGAAGGCGGTTATGTCAGTGTGACCGCTGACGACAAACAGTCAAAACCGTTATCGGCACTGGTTCGCGGGCAGGCCCCACAGGCTGCAGCCGGTCCTCGTCCTTCCGAGTTTCCGTTGTTCGACAATCAGAACCAGTCTGCCCGGTTCAAGGCGGGAGATGGTTTTCTGCGGGTCGTCGATCCAGGCGAAGAGAGTCCACTGGACTTTGCAGCCGGGGATGAGATGACGATCGAGGCCTGGGTGAATCCTGCGTCGATCAAAGCGGGCCGCTTTCTCTACATCATTGGTAAAGGGCGAACGAACCGCAAAGGGGTTGCTGCGGACAATCAGAACTATAGTCTGCGTCTAACGGGTTCGGAAATCAGTTTTCTGTTTTGCACTCAACCTGAAAAGCAGGGAGAGAAACCGACTTATCACCGCTGGACCTCCACCGGAGCCGGCCTCAGTGCTCAGAGCTGGCATCATATCGCGCTGACCTACCAGTTCAGCAAAAAACAGAGTCTGCAGGCTTACATCAATGGTCAGCCCGTGAAAGGGAAGTGGGATGTGGGCGGCGATACCAGTCGGCCCCCCGTGGTTGATAACGACGAAGTCTGGATTGGCTCTTCGATGGGCGGCTCCGTTTACAGTTCGTTTGATGGTCTGCTGGATGAACTGGCCGTCTATCGTAAAGTGCTTTCTGCCAAACAGATTGCAGCGCACTTCAAATACCTCGCACCAGAAGTGAAGATTGACTGGACCGCGGTTCCCAGTGATCGCGTGCAGGTTGAGATTCACGAAGGCATCCCCAATAAGAAGTCGTGGCAGTTCCGTCCGCCCCGGCTCGCGGAAACTTTCACGGTGCCTCACTTCGCTTTGATTGAGATTCCCAACCGCTATTCTCAGAAAGGCGTCAAAGTTGATCGTCCCGATCCCTTCCTGGTTCGCGCGATGTCAAACCTGGTGATCCCCGTGGGGAAGAAGCGGATCCTGGTGCGGGCCCGTAACGGATCGCGATTGTATATAGACGAGAAGCTGGTCGCTGAAACGGGCTTTCATAAGATTACCAATAGTGGTCACGACAAAGTTTATGATGTCGACCTGAGCCTGGCACCCAACATTCGGCCGCTACACCGGGGCGATCAGGAGAAGGTGATTGAATTCACAGGAGATGGTAAGCCGCATCGCGTGCGGTTCGAAATGATCGTGGGTGGCTCCCGTCATCGACCCGACTTCGGTGAGACGGCGGTCTTCATCGGTGATCCCGGTAAAGACTTTCAACTGCTGACTCCTTCCGATCAGGTGGTGATGCTGACCGACGCAGACTGGACTGCGTTCGAACAACAGTATCGATATGACCTCATCGCCGTGAATGCAGAGCGTCGCCGAAGCGTTTCAAACAAAGAGGACCAGTACTGGGACTGGCGACATAAGCTGGCGAAAGAGGAAGTACTCAAACAGCCTCAGGTCAAAGTCCCAGCGGCAGCGAAAGGACTGCGGGCCAACAATGCCATCGATCATTTTATTAACCAGCGTCTGGCTAAGGAAAATGCAAAACAGTCTGCACCGCTGAGTGATCTGGCTTTTCTGAGACGACTGTCACTGGATACGACGGGAACCGTCCCTGCGCCTGAACTGGTGAAAGAGTACCTGGCTCAGAAGCCGGAGAATCGTCGTAGTTTCGCGATCGAGCGGCTGCTCCACGATCCCGCCTGGGCGGATAACTGGGTCGGATACTGGCAGGATGTGCTGGCAGAAAACCCGAACATTGTTAATCCAACGCTGAACAACACCGGACCATTTCGCTGGTGGATTCACGAATCCTTCTATGACAATAAACCCTTCGACCGTTTCCTGACCGAACTGGTGATGATGGAAGGCAGCAAATACTTTGGTGGTCCTGCGGGGTTTGAGATGGCATCGCAGAACGATGCCCCCATGGCGGCTAAGGCGCATATTATCGGCCAGGCCTTCCTCGGCTTGAACATGAAGTGTGCCCGCTGTCACGATGCCCCGTTCCACGACTTCAAACAACGGGATCTATTCAGCCTGGCAGCGATGCTCAAGCGGTCTCCACAGGGTGTGCCTAAGACCAGCTCGATTCCTGGCTTCGATCCCAAGTCGAACTCGATGCTTGTATCGGTAACACTGCTCCCAGGTGAGAACGTGACTCCGGAATGGACGTTTGAAGAACTGGTCAAGCCGGGCAAGTTCCCGGAGGACTATCTGAGATCCGAGAAAGATACCCGCGAGAAACTGGCGGCGATTATTACGTCTCCTCAGAACGAGCGGTTTGCCAACGTGCTTGTCAACCGGGTCTGGAAGCGCTACCTGGGCCATGGTCTGGTAGAGCCGGTCGATGACTGGGATGGCCAGGAGCCGTCGCATCCTGAGCTGTTGAAGTACCTGTCACAACAGTTCGTGTTACACGGTTATGACATGAAGCAGCTGGCCCGGATGATTTTCGAATCGGACCTCTATCAGCGACAGGCTTCGACAGATCGCGCCACGGTTCAGGCACTCTTGGATACAACTTACAATTTCTCATCGCCGGTATTGCGCCGGATGGAAGCAGAACAGATTGTGGATTCGTTGTTCGCGATTTGTGGTAAGCCTCTGGACGCCGGTCCGATGTGTATCGACATCGACGGGGCGCGTCACTATCACAACTCGCTTGACCTGGGCATCCCGCGACGGGCCTGGCAGTTTACGTCTCCCTCGAATGAGCGTGACCGGCCCAGCCTGGCACTCCCCTTCGGTCAGCCCTTCATCACGCTGATGAAAACATTCGGCTGGCGGGACACGCGTCAGCATCCGATTACGGTCCGCGAATATGCTTCGACGGCGCTGCAACCGGCGATCCTGGCGAATGGTTTACTGGGTCAGCGGTTCACACGTCTGTCGGACGACAGTGACTTTACGGAACTGGCGCTGCAGGAGCAGTCGCTGGAAGCTTTGATTCAGAAAACATTCATGAAGACTCTCACGCGTGAACCGACGGCGGAAGAGCTCGCGCTCTTCACGGATCTGCTACAGTCCGGATATGCAGAGCGGATGAACCCGGGGGCCGAGATCGTCACCCGCGAGCGTCTGCCACGCAACCTGGTGAGCTGGTCGAATCACGTCAGCCCGCGGGCCAATGAAGTCAAGGTCGAGCTGGAGGTTGCCGTCAAGAAAGGTGACCCGCCGACACAGCGTCTGAAGGACGACTGGCGGAACCGTTACGAGGATCTGCTCTGGTCACTGCTGAATTCGCCCGAGTTTTTGTTTCTGCCCTGACAGGCATGTGCACATGTGGTCTGGGGGGCGAGATATCCCTGTTATTCAGGGGTTTCCCTCAAAAATTTCATAAATTGGACAATCAATATATAATTAAGCGTGAGATCGAGATGATGTCCGGTATAGTAATCTGGATCACGAGTTAAATCCTCGTGGCATGCTTGTGTACAGTACGTTTGTCAGTGCCGGCACCTCTGGTTTCTGACGAATCTCGCCTGCTGTGACGTCTCATTTGAGAACCTGATATTCTGGAATTGCCCGCTATGAACCACCTGGCATACATTAAGCGTTCCCTGTGCCTGCTGAGTCTTTCGCTCGTCCTGCCTCTGTCTGCGAGCCCCGCTCACGCTGAAAAAGAAAAACCAGCCCAAGCCAAACCGGCCAGTTACCGGGAAATGATTCTGTCGAATCAGCCGACCCTCTACTGGGACTTTGAAGCCTCCACGCCGGAAGGTTATCCCAGTGTCGCGGCTGATAAAAAGCAGCCCTTGAAAGCCCTGGTCCATGGTCAGGCTCCCAAGTCGGTTGCCGGCCCCCGTCCTTCTGAGTTTCCACTGTTTGACAACAAAAACAACGCCGCTCAGTTTAAAGCTGGCGCTGGTTACCTGCGGGTTGTCGACCCGGGGGAAAAGAGTCCGCTGGATTTCACTGCCGGCGACTCCATCACTGTGGAAGCCTGGATCAATCTGAATTCAACAGACGCTGGTCGTCACTACTATATCATTGGTAAAGGTCGCACCAACCGCAAAGGAGTTGCCCGGGACAATCAGAACTATGCCCTGCGGGTGACCGGTTCGGAGATCAGCTTCCTGTTCCGTGGCAAGCCCGACAAAAAGGATGTGAAGCCCGACTATCATCGCTGGACTTCCACCGGCGCCGGTATCAGTTCCCACAACTGGCATCATGTCGCAGTGACTTATACCTTCGGCAAAAAGAAAAGTCTGAGTGCGTATGTCGACGGTCAGTCGGTCAAAGGTAAATGGGACATGGGCGGCGATACCACCTACGCTCCCGTCGTCGACAATGACGAAGTCTGGATCGGTTCCTCTATGGGAGGATCGGCCCGCAGTTCGTTTGATGGTCTGATGGATGAACTGGCCGTGTATCGCAAGGTGCTGCCCGCGAAAGAAATTACTGCACACTTTAAATATGTCACTCCGAAGCCAACCATCGACTGGACTTCAGTTCCCAGCGATCGCGTGCAGGTCGATATCTACGAAGGGGTTCCGAACAAGAAGTCCTGGCAGTTCCGTCCGCCTCGTCTCGCGGAGACTTTCACTCAGCCTCACTTCACCCTGATTGAAATCCCCAACCGGTATTCGGAAAAGGGTGTGAAAGTGGATCGTCCCGATCCTTTCCTGGTACGGGCGATGTGCAACCTGACGCTGCCCAAAGGGAAAAAACGAATCCTGGTAAGGGCCCGTAATGGATCGCGGTTGTATATTGATGACAAGCTGGTTGCTGAGACCGCTTTCCATAATATTTCCGGCAGTGCTCACGGTACTGTCTTTGATGTTGATCTGAGCCTGGCTCCGAATATTCGTCCGCTGCACCGTGGGGACCATGAAAAAGTGATCGAATACACGGGAGACGGCAAGCCGCATCGCGTACGGTTCGAAATGATTGTGGGTGGTTCGCGTCATCGTCCCGACTTCGGTGAAACGGCTGTCTTCATCGGCGATCCCGGTAAAGACTTCCAGCTGCTGACTCCCTCTGACAAAGTTGTCATGCTGACCGATAAGGATTGGCTGCCGTTCGCACGCCAGTACCGTTACGATCAGATTGCCATCAATGCAGAGCGTCGTCAGGCGGCCTCGAAAAAAGAAGCTGAGTACTGGGACTGGCGGCATAAGCTGGCGAAAGAGGAAGTGCTCAAGCAGCCTCAGGTCAAAGTGCCTGCTGCAGCGAAAGGTCTGCGGGCCAACAACGCCATCGATCACTTCATTAACCAGCGACTGTCGAAAGAAAATGCCAAACAGTCTGCACCGCTGAACGATCTGGCTTTCCTGCGTCGGCTGTCACTCGATACAACGGGGACAATTCCTTCGCCTGAACTGGTGAAAGAGTACCTGGCAGAGAAGCCTGAGAATCGTCGCAGTTTCGCGATCGAGCGACTGCTCAACGATCCCGCCTGGGCGGATAACTGGGTCGGATACTGGCAGGATGTGCTGGCAGAAAACCCAAACATCGTTAATCCAACGCTCAATAACACCGGGCCATTCCGCTGGTGGATTCACGAGTCTTTCTATGATAACAAGCCCTTTGATCGTTTCCTGACCGAACTGGTAATGATGGAAGGCAGCAAATACTTTGGTGGTCCTGCTGGCTTTGAAATGGCTTCGCAGAACGATGCCCCCATGGCTGCTAAAGCACATATTATCGGGCAGGCCTTTCTCGGCTTGAACATGAAGTGTGCCCGCTGTCACGATGCCCCGTTCCATGACTTCAAACAACGGGATCTGTTCAGCCTCGCGGCGATGCTCAAGCGGTCTCCGCAGGGCGTGCCTAAGACCAGTTCAATTCCCGGCTTCGATCCCAAGTCGAACTCGATGCTCGTTTCGGTAACACTGCTGCCGGGCGAGAATGTGACACCGGAATGGACGTTTGAAGAACTGGTCAAGCCGGGCAAATTTCCCGCGAATTATCTGCGATCCGAAAAAGATACGCGTGAAAAACTGGCTGCGATAATCACGTCTCCTCAGAACGAGAGGTTCGCGAATGTGCTTGTGAACCGGGTCTGGAAGCGTTACCTGGGCCATGGTCTGGTGGAACCCGTTGATGACTGGGACGGTCAGGAACCGTCACATCCCGAGCTGCTGAAATACCTGTCCCAGCAGTTTGTGCTGCATGGTTATGATATGAAGCAGCTGGCGCGGATGATCTTCGAATCGGACCTCTACCAGCGCGAAGCATCTACCGATCTGACCACCGTACAGGGGCTGTTTGACACCACCTATAACTTCTCATCGCCGGTACTGCGACGGATGGAAGCGGAACAGATTGTGGACTCATTGTTCGCGGTCTGTGGCAAGCCACTGGATGCCGGTCGGATGTGTATCGACATCGATGGTTCGCGCGATTACCACAGCTCGCTCGACCTGGGTACGCCGCGTCGGGCCTGGCAGTTTACGTCTCCCTCAAACGAGCGTGACCGGCCCAGTCTGGCACTGCCTTTCGGTCAGCCTTTCATCACGCTGATGAAAACGTTTGGCTGGCGGGATACGCGACAGAGTCCGCTGACGGTTCGCGAATATGCCTCCACAGCGCTGCAGCCGGCGATCCTGGCGAACGGCGTACTGGGGCAGCGGTTTACGCGGCTGTCAGACGACAGTGCCTTCACGGAACTGGCGCTGCAGGAGCAGTCGCTGGAAACTCTGATCAACGAAACGGTAATGAAAACACTCACACGCAAGCCGACAGCTGAAGAGCTCAAACTATTTACAGAGCTGTTGCAGCCCGGTTATGCAGAGCGGGTGAATTCCAGTGCCGAAATCGTGAGCCGCGAACGTCTGCCACGTAATCTGGTAGGCTGGTCGAACCACCTGAGCCCGCGGGCGAATGAAATTAAGGTGGAGCTGGAGGCCGCGGTGAAGAAAGGTGATCCGCCGACACAGCGTCTGAATGACGACTGGCGGAACCGTTACGAAGATATGCTCTGGTCACTGTTGAATTCTCCCGAATTTATCTTTGTCCCTTAACGACTACTGCTGATTAGAACGATAAACGAATAACACGCTTTGATCTTTTCAATAAAGAGTGAATCATGAACGAATTTCAGTCAACACGTCGCGATTTCTTAAGACAGGCTTCCGCCACCGGTCTGGCGGCTTCCGCTCTGGGGACTTCCTGGCAGCAGTTACTGGCCTCGGAAAAACATGGTACTAAACCGCACGGTTCTAAAAAACTGGCGATGCCCGTCGGTAAAGCGGAACACTGCATCATGATCTGGCTGGGCGGTGGTTCCTGTCATATCGATACCTGGGATCCCAAACGCAAAGGCGATCCGAAGGCCAAGAAAGCGGGTTCCTATTACGACCCGATTCCGACCGCCATCAAAGGGACCGAGGTCTGTGAGCATCTTTCCAAGTGTGCTCCCATTCTGGACCGGTTCAACATTGTCCGCAGTGTGCACCATGAAGTGATCGACGAGCACGCTGCTGCCACCAACCGGATGCACACGGGGCGTCCCACAACCGGAACGATTACCTATCCGTCTGTTGGATCTGTTGTCGCTCATCAGCGCGGAGCCGTCAGTGATATCGCCCCTGCTTATGTGCTCATCGGTTATCCCAACGTGACCCGTGGCCCCGGCTTTTTGGGCAGCAAGGCCGGTTATGTCTATCTGACTGACACCAACGCCGGCCCCAGCGGTTTCACCCGTTCTTCACGGGTGAACCAGAGTCGCCAGGATCGTCGTGAACGGCTCCTGACTAAGATGCGAGCCGATTACCGTCAGAAGAGCATTGGCGGACAGACGATTCAGGACTACGATCAATCTGTGGCAGAAGCACTTCGCCTGTCCGGTCCTGAATTCATGAAGGTCTTCCAGCTGGACAACGAAAAGAGCGACCTGCGGAATTCGTACGGCGGCGAATTCGGTCAGCGGTGTCTGCTCTCACGTCGTCTGATTCAGTCAGGCGTGCGTTTCATCGAAGTCTCTCACAACCTCAACTTTGTGAATGGGACCGGCTGGGATACACACAATGACGGGCAGCTGAATCAGCATCTGCTGATCAAGGAACTCGATTCCGCACTGTCAGCTTTGGTGCTGGATCTCGAACAGCACAAGCTGCTCGACAAAACACTGATTGTCGTGGCTTCCGAGTTCGGTCGTCCGGCCCGCTTCGATTCGGGCGGAGGACGCGGTCACCAGTCGAAAGCTTTCAGTGTCGTGCTGGCCGGTGGTGGTCTGAAGAACGGGATGACCATTGGTGAAACCAACGAACTGGGCGAAGAAATCGTTTCCCGCCCTGTCTCCGTACCCGATCTGCACGCGACAATTTACGCCAGTCTGGGTATTGATCCTTCTGAAGAACTCTACGCAGGCGACCGTCCGGTGCCCATCACCGACATGGGCGATCCTGTACGCGAGCTGTTCGGTTAAGCGTCAGCTGGCTTGAAAACAGTAACAGCGAGTTGTCACCCAAGGGATGGCAACTCGCTTTTTTTGCGCCGGTGTACAGGAAAGTCATTCGAGACAGACTGGAATTCAGGAAGTAGAAGTGTATCCTTGGGGCAGGAGCATTTACCGCTGGAATTCCATAGAAGGTCTGTTGCATGTCTACCCGGCCCACTCACCATTACCTGATCGTCGTGGCTGTGATTCTGTTTATCGGGATTCTGGCCCTGTTTCTGACCCTCCAGCCGGGAGGTGGTCCGGTGGGGAGCGGCCCCCTCTCATACGACGAAGCGCAGCAACTCTTGCGGCTTAAAAATGAGGGAATCGCTTATCTGGAAAACGAGCGTTACGCCGAGAGTGACCCACTGCTGGAGCGGTTGACCGAAGAACTGCCTGGCGATGTGATCGGCTTTCAGAATCTGACGATCTGTCGGTTGCTGCAACTGACTCCCGAAAAACTGGTCGATCATCAGTCGGGGAAACAACTGGCTGACCAGGCGCAGGCAACGGTAGCACAGTTGATCAAGATTGCTCCGGAATCGAGTGCCAGCTATGTCCTTTCAGCCCGCATTCAACTGGCGCTGGGAAATGAGCCCAAGGCGGAAGAGGCGTTGCAACAGGCGCTGGAAAAAAGTCCCGAGTCTGCAGCGATCTGGTTTGAGTTGTCCCAGTTGCAAAAACAGAATGTGAAGCCCGAGCAACAGGCGCTGGCGAATGCGTCGCTGAAACGTGCCTGGGAACTGCAGCCTGATAACCTGTTTCTGGCGATCGATTATCTGCAGGTCGCCGCTGTGGAGAAGTCAGAGCAGACGAAAGCCGTCTTCGAACAGGTCAAGCAGCTGGCTGCGCCGCTGGCGGAAAGCGTGAAAGATCATACCCGGCTGGATTTGAATGAAGTCATCAAGGCGTCTCTGCAGGCGATCACAGACGGGAAGTGGAATTTCGTTACCCGTAATGCCCGCGTGCTCAGAAATGTGTTAATCGCCGAGGATCTGGTGAAAAGTGATCGCCGTCGGGTTGAACAGAATCCGCTTGAATTTGTGATCCCCGATTTTCCGCCTGCTTTTTATGCGGCCGTCGAGTGGCCCGCTCAGGAGAAACCGCTGTCGGTGAAGTTTGCCGAACCCCGGGCGATTGAGTTCAATGAAGACGTGTTGGCTGACATCAGGGATCTCAAGATCGCGGATTTCGACCTCGATGGTAAACCCGATCTGATTCTACTGACGGCGGAGCGGGTGCAGGTATTTCAGCAGGGAGGGGACGGCCGCTGGTCAGTGATGACCTCAACAGCAGCGGAGGGGGACTTCCATGAAATTCATGCCGTTGATCTGGATGGCGATGTGCAGCAGCTCGCTCCATCGCCGGCTGGTGAGAAAAAAGAGGAGCCCCAGACAATCGCTGCCATCTCACCGGCCCGGGATGCCGATCTCGATCTGGTGCTGGCAGGGAAAGCCGGGATTCGCATCCTGGAAAATCAGGCGGATGATAAACAAGGAACACGAAAACTGGTTCACCGACCGCAGGCCGATTCCCTGGATGCGTTGTCCGATGTGCTGACGGTGAATTTTTCTGACCTGGATCACGATGGCGATCTGGACCTGGTTGCTTCGACCGGGGTGGGAATTTCGCTCTGGTCGAATCGGGGGAATCTGTCGTTTCAGGAAATCAGTGCCAACTCCCAACTGCCGCCCGCGGATCTGGCGGCGACTTCGATTGTGCGCGTGGACTGGGACCGCGATGTCGATCTGGATCTGATTCTCTGCAGCAGAACGACCCGGCAGGCAGGTTACCTCGAAAACCTGCGACATGGCCGGTTTCGCTGGCGGACATTTTCCCAAGTTGAATCAGAGAACGGCCCCACGGCCAATCAGTTCGAAGAGTGCGTACTCACCGACTATGACCGGAACGGTTCCTGGGATCTGGTGGGCGTGCAGCGTCAGGCTCTGGTGCTGGCGGGAACCCGGTTGCTGGGGACAGGAGAAGTGCACGTTGATTCGGTGCAGCAGATCCGGGAGACAAAACTGGCTGATATTCAGGGCACCCTTTTGCAGGCAGGAGATCTGAATAATGATGGCGTAATGGATGTGCTGGCGGTAAGCGGGAACGGCTTGCAGGTGTTGTTAGGCACCGCCGAGCATCGAACCGAGCAGACCGCTTATGTGACCGATGAAGCGGTCGCCAGTAAGAATTCGATCCAACTGTTCCGTGTGGCAGACCTGAACCAGGATGGCAGCCTGGATGTGATTACGGTTGAAGCAGGGAAAGTGATGTTCCTGCAGAATCAGGGGAACGATAATCACTGGATCGATGTCTCACTCCGCGCGGAGCAGGTCAAAGGGGAAGTGAAGTCTGCCAGTGGTCGCGTGAATCATTATGGTGTGGGCAGCCTGGTGGAACTCCGCAGCGGTGCGATTTATCAGCCTCAGATTGTGGCAGGACAGTCAACGCATTTCGGACTGGGGAAACAGACGGTCGCGGAGGCGGTTCGCGTGTTGTGGACGAATGGGATTCCGGTCAACATCATCAATGCGAAAACCGATCAGCGGATTTACGAGAAGCAGACATTGATGGGGTCCTGCCCCTATCTTTATACCTGGGACGGAGAGCAGTTCACGTTTTATACGGATCTGTTGTGGGCGGCGCCGATCGGGCTGCAGTTCGGAAAAGGGATTGTGGCTCCGAGTCGTGACTGGGAATTTCTCAAGATTGACGGCGACCGACTTCAGGAGAAAGAGGGTTACTATGAACTGCGGATTACGGAAGAGCTCTGGGAGGCAGGTTATTTCGACCTGGTTGAACTGACGGCCGTCGACCATCCGGCAGAGGTGGAGATCTTTTCCAATGAAAAGGTGGGGCCACCCGATCTGGCTGAATTCAAGATTCATATGGCGCGCGAAACACAAACGCCGGTCGGGGCCGTCAATCATCGCGGACGGGATGTCCTGCCGGAGATACGAGACGTGGATGACGTGTATGCGAAGACCTTCGACGAAAAGTACCGTCAGGGATTGACCGAGGTGCATGCGCTCGAACTGGATTTGAATCACGCGGCGGTGAAGCAAGCGAAAACACCACGCATCAAGCTGTTTTTGACAGGCTGGCTGTATCCAACGGACACGGGGATTAACCTGGCGCTCGATGAGAATCCCGCGCTGCCTTCGCCACGACCTCCATCACTGGCAGTGCCGGATAACAGCGGTGGCTGGAAAGCGATCCAGCCGTTTATGGGTTTTCCGGGAGGCAAGACAAAAACGATTGTTGTGGACCTGGCAGATCAGTTTCTGACGGATGACTATCGCGTGCGGATTGAAACCAACATGGAGTTCTACTGGGACCAGATCTTTTTTACGGTCGACGAGAGTCCGGCTGAGTTCATGACACACGTCTGTCCCCTCGAAACTGCGGACTTACAGCACCGGGGTTTTTCAACGCCGATCATCCACCCGGGGAATGGTCCCGAGCGGTACGATTATCAGAAGCTCACTGAGCAGATCCAGTGGCCGCCGATGCAGGGGGGCTTTACCCGTTATGGGGATGTGAAACCGCTTGTGGAAAAAGCCGACAACCGGCTGGTGATTCTCGGTGCCGGGGATGAGATGCGGCTGCGATTTCGCGTTCCCGCTGGTCCCCCGCGTCCGGGTTGGAAGCGGGACTTCATTCTGCATAATGTGGGTTGGGACAAGGACGCGAACCTGCACACGATTCTGGGCCAGGCGGTGGAACCGCTGCCGTTCCGGGAGATGCGGAGCTACCCGTATCCGAGTGAGGAATATCCTGAGGGATCTGTGCTCAAGTCTGATCGGGAGAAGTACCATACCCGTCGGCAGGACAGTGCCGCTTTCTGGAAACACTTGTCCCGTCCCTGATGTTTTCAGAAGTGCAATTGCCCGCGGCCTGCGGTAAGATACGAACTGAACTTCATTTTTATTCAAGCAGGTATTGAGCCACGATGCAGATTATTGTTCAGACGTTATCCTTACTGCTGTTGTTATTGGTGTCCACTCACGCTGGTCTCGCAGCAGAGATGTCATATCCACTCTCCGTTGTCGCAGCTGAGAAAGGCCCCGTTTATGTCGCGGATCGCAAGCTGCCTGGAATCTGGAGTGTCCAGGACGGGAAAGTCAGTGAGTTTTACAAAGGCTCCAAGGTGTTTCGGACGCCATTGAATGCGGTGCGGTGCGTGACCCTGGATGACCAGGGGCGAGTGCTGGCCGGAGATTCCTCGACACGCGAAGTCTACCGGTTTGCTAAAGCCGGCGCAAAACCGGAAGCCCTCACCAAAGGGGGAATAGGTATCCCCATGGATGTGGTGGTGACCAAAGCCGGCGACCTGCTGGTCTCTGACCTGGAACTGCATCGGATCTGGAAGGTGCCCGCAGCAGGTGGTAAGCCGACGCTGTTTGCAGAAGTCAGTGCACCACGAGGACTGGCCCTGGATCAGGAAGAAAATCTGTGGGTTGTTTCAGGAACGGCAGACCAGTTGCTGAAAGTGACTCCGGACGGGAACGTCAGTGTCGTCGTGAAAGGGCGCCCGTTCAATTTTCCTCACGATGTCGTCGTTCTGGATGATGGCACTGCCGTTGTCAGCGATGGTTATGAAAAGGCGCTCTGGAAAGTAACGCCCGATGGCAAGACCGAGAAATGGGTCTCCGGTGAACCATTCAAAAATCCAGTTGGCATAGCGGTGCAGGGGAAGAATGTGCTCGTCGCTGACCCGCATGCGAAAACCGTATTCTCTGTGGATCCGGAGAAGCAGGTAACGGACCTGGTGAAGAAACAGGACTGAGCTCATTCTGATTGAGCTGACCTGGATCCTTTGTTCCACCAGATGGAAAACCATTCACTCTGATCGGCCTGGTCTGTTTCGCGGGCTTCGAAGTTTCCGGCGGCCAGGTCGGGCTTGCCATCGCCGTCAAAGTCACCTGCGGTAATTATCGGGTGCTGTCCCCGGGAGTAGTCGAGCGGATGAGGCACAAACTGGCCGGGTTTCGTCTGTTCGTACCAGACGATTGTGTTGCGACGTTGATCGTAGTTCCAGGTCATGGTGCAGGCGGCGAGATCGATGTCGCCATCCTGGTCAAAGTCGCCATGGGTGATGCCATACGCGCCTGTGAGTGGGGCGAGGTGATGCGGCTTGAACGGGAAGCGACCCTGGTTTTCCAGCCATTGCACGGAGTGACTGGGACGCAGCTCGAAGCTGTCCATCGTGTCGCCGTTGGTATAGAGCAGGTCCTGATCTCCGTCCTGATCGAGGTCCGCCAGGTCGATACACGACGAGCCGTAGGCGGGGTCCGGGGCCTGGAAGATGGTTTCGGTGCGAAACTGGCCTTTTCCCTGGTTGAGAAAAGCGACGATGGTTTCATGTTCCTGGGAGAAGAGGGCGACAAAGTCGGGCAGGCCGTCCTGGTTCCAGTCGGTGATCAGCAGATGGCTGGCGCCGTGGCGGGGATCAAGTACCTGTAACCGATATTTCAGATCGTCTGTTGCTGGCGAGACATTTTCCAGGTAGAGCAGGCGTCCGGTTTTGTGCCAGCCGAACTCGGCGACGATCAGGTCAAGATCCCCGTCGGCATCGAAGTCGGCAGCTTTGGCGTCGGCAACCCGTCCCAGTCCTGCCTGGAGTGTCTGCTGTTGATAACTGTCTGATTGCGGGTTGAAGAGCAGGGCTTCGACTGAGCCTCGGTCATGGTCTTCCGGCCCAAAGCTACCCAGGTCAGCGATGAGGTAATCGTCGTGCTGGTCTCCGTTGAGGTCGATGCGTTCAATGTGAGCCGGATGATGTAGTTTAGCCAGCGGTTCGAATTTGGGTTGTCTGTCTAAAAAGCGGATGCGGCCGACACGTCCGGAGCCCAGATCGGTGAGCAGCAGTTCGTGAGGTGTCTTGCCAGCGACCCAGTTGAGATTTGAAACTCCGGGCAGGGGATCGCCGTCGAGGCGGGGAAAGGGCTGCCGCTGAAAATCAACCGGGCCGGGAGCGAGGTTCTCGATTTGTGAAGGCAGCTCATGTTGTTCGGGAGCCTGCGCTTCAAAGTAACGGATGACTTCGGGCATGGGCGGGACGCGCAGGCTCTGATCGGGGGACTGTTCGTAGTGCGCGTATTCGCGGGGAATCTGCATCCTCCAGGCAGCTTTGGTCAGCACACCGGGATCGGGACAGGCATGACAGTGGCCACAGAAGTTTTGGATTTCCGTTTCAAATTCCGTGTGCCGTGTCTCTGTAGTGAAGGTGTCCTCGGGAGGCGGGGACGATTCCTGTTTCCCGCACGCCATGAGCAGTGCGAGAAACAGAAAACAACAGCTGCGGGCCGGCATTACTGTGCCTGCTCCTGCTGTTCCAGAATCGGTCGCAGTGCTTCTTCAAAGGCGTCGGCCTGACGGAAGAAGCCCAGGTCGGTGGGGTGAGAGCTGTCGACGGTACCTTCGTAATCATCGCCGAGCAGATTGTCTCCTTCCAGGTAATAGAGGTTTTTGACGCCTTCTTTTTTGAGCTGCTCGTAGCCCGCTTTGAGTGCTGCGCGGCTGGTACGATGACGTTCCTGGCTGCTCGGTTTGAGATAAGCGTTGGTGTAGGTCCGGTCTTCGACCAGCAGGATTGGCGTATCGGGATGTGCGGCCCGCAGCGTTTTGACGAGAGGGACCGTCTCTTTTTTGACGGTGTCAGCGGTGACGTTGGGGAGGCAGTCCATGATGAAGACGCTGGCATCGAGCTCGGCTATGAGCTTAGCGACTTCCGGTTCCATTTTTCCATTGCCGGAGAAGCCGAGATTGATCACCGGGCGATCGAGACGCCGTCCGAGGATCGCAGTGTGGACCATTCCGGTGCGTGAGGCACAGCCTCCCTGGGTAATGGACGTTCCCCAGAAGACCAGTGGTTTATCTTTACCGGGTTCGCGGGCGGGGGCTTTCCAGAGCTGACTGGATTCGGGAATGCCAATCTCCACCGATTTGACACCGTTATACAGGGGCAGGTAGAGCATATATTCCCGTTTGCCGGGGATGATGCCTGAAACCAGTGTGGCGGTTGTTGTCTGCTGGGCAGGACGACCAACGCCGAGCCAGCGCCATTTTCCCGATTCGGTTTTGACATAGAGGTCCAGGCCGCTGACGCCGGTGGCTGCCATGTGATTCATGGCCAGCGAGGCGGAAGTGAGAGTCCATCTGGCTTTGATCGTGGTGGCATCAGTGACGAAGCGAACGGCCATGCCGGCGGAGTGTTTGGAAAGCGACCAGACCGGAGGACGGACGACGCCTTTGGCTTTTTGGGGCAGGCGATCGTAAAAGCTTTCCGTGTCGGTCCAGCCTTTGCCTTCCACATCCAGGTTCTGGATATCAAACCAGTGGGTTTTGTCTTTTTCGTCCGTGGTAAAATCTGTTACCGGCTGATCGGCGGCCTGCAGGAGCGTTGCCGATGCCAGCAGACAGACCAGGGAAAAGACGCGCAGCCAGATGGTTCGTTGATTCACTCTCATTGCTGTTCCTGTTTATGCTCTTAGATGCGGAAAAGATGGTTGGTATTTCACCATCTTAACAGGAGCCAGCGGGAAAAAGAAAGCGGGGGTCGAACGATTGCCGGTTAGAATTCGCCGATGACTTCACCGTTCATCCGGGTACCCAGCGCCCTCCAGATTTCCAGCGAGATGTTTTCACTGATCGTGCGGACGGACCCATCGACGAGCACCGCGTTCACAACCCCTGTATGGAAACTGCGGGAGGTGATAATCGCGTAGGTGGGGGAACCAGCGGATCCGTTCTTCCCTTCCTGCCAGGAGTTGAAATCGGCGTCGTATTCGGTGCCGCCACTGGTGTAAGGAACGTAGGTGTTGGGATTCATGGTTACGGTAAACCCGGTGTGATGCACTCGACCATCGGGCCATTCGGTGTGCCCGGTATTGGTTTTAAAGTCGGCTCCTGAAGCTACGATGGTGGCCGCTTCGGAGGCTGTGCCGGGAATGGTTGTCGTCGATGGACCGCCGTTACGTGTGTAGGGCTGCCAGCCTTTGACTTCGGCTGCGAGCAGTGTGTTGCTGGTACCGTCGGTGAAGCTGGCCATGGTCAGGCTGGCGTTCGGATAAAACGCGCCGTTGCCGCTACTGCCGTTCGTGGGATCAAATACGAACCAGGTTCCGTAGTTAAATCCGTAGTTGGTGGGATAGAGTTTAACTTTTCCGCCACCGGGGTCACGGACTCTGTCACTGTTGGGATCACTGGGGCAGGCGTAGACGGGAATTTTCAGTCCATCAATGGCGGCCTGGAAGTCCCAGGCGGTCGAGAGATCGACATTGTCGTAGAGGTTGCCTTGTTCCAGCATGGGCAGAATCCGACCATGCACGCCCCAGGAACCATTGTTGCCTGTGGAAGTCACGGCAAGATCGACACTGGCGCCCGGAGGGAGATAGCGATAGCTGCTGACGTAATTGTGAATCGCGAGCCCCAGCTGTTTCAGGTGATTTTTGCATTGGGTGCGACGCGCGGCTTCCCGGGCCTGTTGAACGGCGGGTAAGAGAAGGGCGATCAGGATCGCGATGATGGCGATGACCACTAGAAGTTCGATCAAGGTAAATCCACGGCGGGGACGCATAACGGTGTTTCCAGCTTACTTTGTACGGCGGGTATTGAGAAGCACGATTCTATGGATGAACTGCAGGCAAAGAATATACCAAAGCCTTGAATTTCACTGACTTTGCTGCACGTTCAGGTGTTTGAGCGTGAATAAAATGGCTGAAGCAGGAAGAGGTGTCGCACTGAGCGACATGGGGGTCGAATAAAGCGACATTGCGATTGGTGAATTCTGGCCTCGAGCGGAGCCCCGGTTCTAAAAAACGAGGTTGTCAGAGTGGTTTCAAAGTATTTTATGGTCTCAGTTTCTCCTAAAATGGGAGGAAACTCTCGTCTCTGATTATTCATGTGCAGGAAAGTTCCCGTTATGCGCTGGCCGTTACGGTACCAGATTTTGATTCCGATGGTCGGCATCATGGTGTGCGCGATTGTGGGTGTGACTTTATTGCATGCCTGGCTGGCGACGCATCAGATCAAGGTACAGGTGCGGGATCAGTTTCGGCAGATTGCGCATACGTTGAACGATGCCACGTTTCCGTTGACCGTGGCAGTGTTAAACCAGACGAAAGGATTGTCGGGAGCCGACTTTGTTCTTGTGGGGGCGGAAGACCAGGTGCTGTCGTCCACGCGTCCTGACTTTACTCCCGCTCCTATACAGGGGACGCCTCCCAGCTGGGATGAGCTACAGATTTCGGACGTGATCGAAGCCGGGGATGCTCCCTTTTTTCATTCCGTAGTGAAACTGCAACCCCGAATACCCGGTGAAGGTGTACGTTACCTGCATATTTATTATCCGGTTCGGCAGTATCGTGAGGCGATTGCGAACGCCGTATATCCGTCGTTGATCGCCGGGAGTCTTGCGCTGATTGTGGTTGCGATTCTGGCAACGGTGATCGCTGCCCGGGTGACACGACCCTTACAGCGCCTGGACCGTAAAGTGGTACAGATTGCCCGGGGAGATTTCCAGCCGATGATGCTGCCGGAACGCGATGATGAAATTCGCGACTTGAGTACTTCGATCAATCAAATGGCGGAACTGCTGGGAGATTACGAAGACGAAGTCAAACGGAGTGAGCGGCTGAAAACGCTGGGGCAGTTGCGGGGGGCGATTGCTCACCAGCTGCGGAATGCGGTGACCGGTTGCCGGATTGCGCTGGATCTGTATCTCCGCAAATCATCCGAGTACCAGGAGGACGAAACGCTGCAGGTTGCAAACCGTCAGCTGTGCATGATCGAGCAATACCTGCAGAGCTTTCTGGAGAACAAGGGGGGGCACTTCTCCAGTTTTGAACCGGTCAGTCTGAATGAGCTGGTGGCGCGGGTTGTCAGTCTGGTGGAACCGACGGCGCGGCATGTGGGCATCGCTTTGAAGGACGAAACCGGTTCCGAGCCTCTCGTGGTGGAAGGAGACGCGGAATCGCTGGAGCAGTTGATTTCCAATCTGGCGCTGAATGCGATCGAGGCTGCGGTTGCTGTGCAGGAAGCGCAGGGCATCTCGGGAGAGGTTTGCGTCAGGTTATTCCCAACGGGGGAAGAGTCTGTTACTTTGGAAGTGTCTGATACGGGCCCCGGACCGGAGTCGTCGATCGTGAATAAAATGTTTGAACCGCTGGTGACCGCCAAGCGTGACGGGACCGGCCTGGGTTTATTTGTGGCCAGAGAGATCGTGCAGAATCACGGCGGCGAGATCCGCTGGGAACGGCGCGAGGAGCGTACCTGTTTCATGGTCGAGTTGCCGCTGGTGCAGTCGGAGAAAGCGTGTGTCGAAACTATTGATCGTAGATGATGAAGAATCCATCTGCTGGGGGCTGAGTCAGTTGGGCGAAAGCCACGGCCACGAGGTGATGATGGCTTCAACAGCCGAACAGGCATTGAGCCTGGCAGAGAAAGACCGCCCCGATGTGGTGGTGATGGATGTGCGCCTGCCCGGGATGGATGGGCTGACGGCGATGCAGGGACTTTACGAGCGGATTGGTCCGGTGCCGGTGATCGTGATTACCGCTTATGGTGATCTGCAGACCGCTGTGGAAGCGGTGCGAAACGGAGCGTTTGACTATATCGTAAAACCATTTGATCTGGCTCAGATGGAACAGGTACTGGAGAAAGCGGTCAAGGAAGCGGGACGTGAGGAGCTGCAACCGGGTGAACCGCGGCAGCTGGAAGGGCTCGTGGGTTCAACACCTGAGATGCAGCAGGTCTTCAAATCAATCGCGCTGGTGGCGGCTTCGGATGCGAGTGTGATGCTCACAGGAGAAAGCGGGACCGGTAAGGAAGTGGCGGCGCAGGCGATTCACCGTTTCAGCGATCGTGCTTCGGGACCGTTTGTCGCCGTGAATATTGCTTCGCTCAGTGAGAGCCTGGCGGAGAGTGAACTGTTCGGTCATGTGCCGGGTGCGTTTACCGGCGCGGAGTCGGGGCGGATGGGTTTTCTGGAACAGGCCAACGGAGGTACGCTGTTCCTGGATGAGGTGGCTGACATTCCGCTGTCGATTCAGATCAAACTGCTGCGGGCCCTGGAAGAAGGCGAAGTACTGCCCGTGGGTTCGACGCAGCGCGTGAAGACGAATTTCCGCGTGATCACCGCTTCGCATCGGAACCTGGAATCGCTGATCAAGCGGGGCAAGTTCCGTCACGATCTTTATTTCCGCCTGTGTACGTTTGAGATCGACATTCCCCCCCTGCGGAAGCGGGTGGGAGATATTCGTCTGCTGGCCGAGTTCTTTCTGGAACGCTTTGTGGATCGGCAGACGGGGATGCAGCATCGGCTCACCGCAGAGACGATTACCGAACTGGAACGTCGTCCCTGGTATGGTAATGTGCGCGAGTTACGCAATGCAATTGAACACGCAGCCTTACGGGCGCGGGGCGGAACAATACTTCCCGAAGATCTGCCTGCACCGGTATCGCAGTCCTTTCTGGGGCTGGAGGAGTCTCAAGTCGGGTCGGATGCGGAGATCAACGAGTTGCTCAAGCAGTGGGCCGAACAGCAGTTGCGAGATCCGGAATCTGCGGCCGGGATTTATGAGAAACTGCTCACCCTGGTTGAGCCGCCGGTGATGGAAGTGGCTTTGGAGAAATTTCATGGGCAATGTGCGCCCGCGGCCCGCTGTCTGGGCTTGCATCGGACTACCCTGAGTAAGAAACTGAAACAATACGACATTGAAAACAGCTGACACTGAAATCCAGAGGTGAACCTGCATGAGACTGATGACGCGCTCCCTGATTCTGCTGGCTTTGATCTTAGTGGCTGGTCCCGGTTTGCAACTGAGGGCTGCCGAGAAATCCAAACCGCTCAACTTCGTCTTTATTCTGGTGGACGATCTGGGCTACATGGATGTGGGCTGCAATAACCCGGACACCTTTTACGAAACGCCACACATTAACCGGCTGGCGAAGTCCGGCATGCGGTTCACCAATGGTTACGCTGCGAACCCGGTCTGCAGTCCCACGCGATACAGCATCATGACCGGAAAATATCCGACTCGCGTAGATGCGACAAATTTCTTTTCCGGGAAACGCGCGGGTAAGTTTCTGCCGGCTCCCCTCAATGACCGGATGCCTCTGGATGAAGTGACAATCGCCGAAGCACTCAAGGAGCATGGGTACTCCACATTCTTTGCAGGGAAGTGGCATCTGGGACCGAGTGAAGAGTTCTGGCCGGAGAAGCAGGGTTTTGATGTTAACAAGGGAGGCTGGTCGCGCGGTGGTCCTTATGGAGGCAAGCGATACTTCTCGCCTTATGGTAATCCACGTTTGAGTGACGGTCCGGATGGCGAGCATCTGCCCGATCGCCTGGCGACGGAGACAGCGGAGTTTATCGACGCGCATCGCGAGCAGCCGTTCTTTGCGTACCTTGCTTTCTATTCGGTGCATACCCCGTTGATGGGACCGAATGCACTGGTCAAGAAATACAAAGAGAAGGCGCAGCGACTGGGGCTGGAAGGCAAAGTCGAATTTGCTGACGAGGAACAGGTCTTCCCCACAGATGAGAAGCGAAAGGTGCGAATTCTACAGAAACATGCCGTGTATGCGGCAATGGTGGAATCAATGGACCGGGCCGTGGGGAAAGTGCTGCAGCAGCTGGAAGCATCCGGCGTGGCGGACAATACCGTGGTGATGCTGACAGCCGATAACGGGGGCCTGAGTACCTCGGAAGGGTCTCCGACTTCCAATCTGCCTCTGCGGGGCGGTAAGGGCTGGTTGTATGAAGGAGGGATTCGCGAGGTCTTTCTGATCCGCTGGCCGGGAGGTACGCAACCAGGAAGTACCTGTGACGAACCCGTCATTACTACCGACTTCTATCCGACAATTCTGGATCTGGCCGGGTTGCCTATGAAGCCGGAACAGCATCTGGATGGTGTGAGTCTGAAACCATTGTTGCAGGGTGAGAAGTCACTGAACCGTGAAGCGTTGTTCTGGCATTACCCGCATTATTCCAATCAGGGTGGGATTCCCGGTGGTGCAATCCGGATGGATGACTGGAAACTGATCGAGCGTTTTGAGGATGGACAGGCTCACCTTTACAATCTGAAAACTGATGTGGGCGAGAAACAGGATCTGGCAGCGGCAGAGCCGGAACGCGTGAAGCAGATGCGTCGTCGATTACATCAGTGGTACACCGAAACGGATGCGAAGTTTCTACAGGCGAAGCCCGGGGGACCGGAGCCCTGGCGTCCCGAAAGATAAAAACATTGGAGAGGGAACCGCGCCTGAGCGGGGCCATAGTGAGGCGCGGTATCCTGTATTGTAACTGTTTGATAAGGGGTTCATGAAAAATTCAAATTTGACCGAACTGGTTGGGAATTCTTGATATGTAGTCCTTTTATTTCCCTCGGATCTGCTATAATCGAGCTGTCACCCGACGTCAGTGATATCGCATCTACTTTTCGATGTCTCCGTTGAATTCTGCATTTCCCCGATCAAACTCTAATGATGATTGAGATAGTCGTATGGCACAGTCCACGCTGCCGGAACAGAGCGAAAAATACGTTCAGAAGTTAAACCTGTTGAGAGACAATCTGAGCGGCGTGATCCGGGGCAAATCTGAGAGCATCGACATGATGATGGTCGCGCTGCTTTCCAACGGTTCGGTGCTGATGGAAGATGTGCCCGGGACTGGAAAGACAACGCTGGCCAAAGCACTGGCCCGTTCGCTGGATGTTCCCTTCAATCGTGTGCAGTTTACGCCCGACCTGCTGCCGACCGATATCCTGGGATCCTCAATCTATAACCCGGTAGACGGCACCTTTCATTTTCGGCAGGGACCGATCTTCTGTAATATTCTGCTGGCTGATGAAATTAACCGGGCATCGCCCCGTACGCAGTCCGCGCTGCTGGAAGCGATGAGCGAATCGCAGGCGACGATTGAAGGCGTGCGGTATGAACTGCCTTCCCCGTTCTTTGTATTGGCGACGCAGAACCCCGTTGATTTCCACGGGACCTATCCACTGCCGGAAGCGCAGCTGGACCGCTTTCTGATTCATCTGCAGCTGGGATACCCGGATGCGGAAAATGAAATGGAGATCCTGTTCGCCCAGTCGACAGAGCACCCGGTCGATCATCTGGAGCGGGTGTTGAACCACGAAGAGGTGGTTCAGATGCAGGAGCAGGTCAAAACGGTGCACGTTGATCAGAGTGTCGCCCGCTACATGATTGACCTGGTCCAGGCGACGAGAAACGATCCGCGGTTGAAGCTGGGCGTGAGCCCCCGTGGTTCTTTGATGCTGTTTCGGGCGTCCCAGGCGGTTGCCTATCTGAAATCGAGAACCTACGTGCTGCCGGATGATGTGCAGCAGATGGCAGACTATGTGCTGGCGCATCGTCTGATTCTGACATCGAAAGCAAAATACAGCAGTATCACCAAAATGGATGTGGTGTCCGATATTGTCAGCAAAGTGAAAGTTCCAAACTAACCGGGAAACACGTTACCAGAGTATTCCTCTGCCGGAGCGGGAGTGTTGCTGATTCCTGCGATGGCAGTCCAGTCATGTTGAATCCGTTATGCACGTCTCGGAATACGATCCTTATTCGCCCACGATTCGCAAGAAAGACTCGTTCACCAACCGGCTGCTGCTGGTGCGGATGCACAAGCATTACTGGTATTACCGGGTGACTTATCCCGGGAAGGTGTTACTGTTCGGTTTCTTTCTATCAGGCATTGGTACGATTTCAGTGTCGGTGCCGATTTATAACCTGTTCAGCATCCTGATGGCGTTGATCCTGGTAGACGGGCTGGCTTCCTGGTTTTTTCGTCCCCGTTGTGAACTTGAGGGGGACTTCCCATCACAGACGACAGCCGGACAGCCAGCGGTGGGACACTTCACGGTGACGAATCGGGGCTGGCTGCCCGTGTATGATATGGCGGTCGCTTTCCGTTGGCTGGAGAAGCCACTGGCCCAGATCGACCGGGATGATACGCTGAATTATCTGCCCAAAGGCGAATCAGCCGAGGTGACTGTTACCATCGATGCACCGCAGCGGGGCTTTTATGCATTGCCCAAGCTGGGCGTGCACACACTGTTTCCCTTTCACCTGAACCGGTCGGGGAGTGCCGCACTGCCGGGGAAATCGCTATTGGTGCTGCCGGCATTTCATAAGCTGACGAGTGTGGATTTACCGGTGGGGAGCAAGTTTCAGCCGGGTGGAATTGCGTTGACATCCAACGTGGGGGAATCTCCCGAGTATGTGGGCAACCGCGAATATGTACCTGGTGAACCGGCGCGGCGACTCGACTTCCGCTCCTGGGCGCGACTTGGTAAACCGGTGGTTCGCGAATACCAGGAAGAATATTACTGTCGCATCGCACTGATTCTGGATACCTATATGCCGACGGAGCCGTGGCTGAAGCGAAAGTGGAAGTCGCTGGGGCAGCGGACCGGGTTGGGAACCCCCACCGCGGAGACGACGAACGTACTGGAAGCGGGGATCAGCCTGACGGCATCGATTGCGGATGCACTGGCGCGGGGTGAGTATCTGATCGACCTGTTCGCGGCGGGACCGGAGTTGTATGTATTTCGAGCCGGTCGGCATACGGCCCATTTTGATAACGTGCTGGAGATTCTCTCCTGCGTCGATCGCTGTCCCGACGATCCATTCGAGACGATTGGGCCTGCGGTATTTGAAGAGCTGTCGAATGTCTCGACGGCGGTCTGCCTGTTCCTGGACTGGGATCATCAGCGGGAAAAGATGGCGCGGGCAGTACTCGATTCCGGTGCGAGTCTGAAGACGATTATTATTCACGACGGTCCGACAACGGTGCCTTACAACGCAGACGAATTCGGCGAAGCATATCATTTCACACCTGAAGAGATCTCCCGTGGGAAGGTGGAAACGATATGAATGCGCAGCGGACGATTGCTTTTACGATGCTCAGCCTGGAATGCGCGACGTTTTCGATTCTCTCGGAGACGCTGTTTTTCTCCTTCAGCATTATCGTGCTGGCGGCGTTGTCGTATTTCTCCGTATTGCGTTATTCGTTTTCCAAACGGCAGGTATTCTGGGTTACCAGTGCTCTGGCGGTACTGTTTATTGTGAAGTACATGCTCTATCAGCATGATTTTACGCTCGACCGGCTGGCGATTCGCACACCATTGGCCTACGCGGCGGCACAGTTTGTGATGACGGTACAGTTACGGCAGCTGTTCGACAGTCAGTTTGAACCGTTTCTGCCAGCCTCCTTTCCGCTGCTGGGGGTGATCGTATTTATTTTGACCGGCGATATCCTCGTGTATGGATCGAAGGGGCTTTACTACCAGGTGCTGGTTTTCAGCTATGCGTTGCTGACGGGCGTTTATTTCCAGATCGGACATGCGGCGCGTAAACCTCGAGAAACCGAACGCTCTCTCTGGTCGGTCTATGTCATTCGAGCCGGGTTCTTTGCCATGATCTGGCTGCTGGGCTGGCTGACAGCCACGGGCATGGACCGCTACGAACGGGAGCTGGATCAGCTGTATTACCGGCTGATTGAACCCCGCACAGCCGGTATCGCTTCGCGGGCCGGGTTCTCGACCATTTCCCGGCTGGGAAGCATGACATCTCACTTTGACCAGGGAGCCGATCAGATTCGGTTACGGGTCAAGTCGACCGATGAGCCGGGCTATTTCCGCGGTCGGGCTTTCGTCCAGTTTCTGAATTCAGAATGGCATTCGGAAGTGGGGAGTCATAATGTTCCGATCATTGCGATGCCACCGGCGGGGGTGCAGGCCAGTGTTCCCGATGATGGCACCTGGTTCCTATTGGGGCAGGCGAAGTCACCCGACTGGATTGAGTACCAGGTCTGGTCCCAGGATTCTGGTCATATTTTTGCACCGTTGAATACGCCGCTCGTGTATGCCTTCGCTGACAGTATTCAGTTCGACAGCCAGGAAGTGCTGACTTCGCGGACGATGGCCAGTGGCTTTCCTTATTCGGTCTTTTATCCCCGCCAGCTGCTGCCACAGCGTCCCGAACACGATGCAGCGCTGCAGCGATTGTTGCAGTTGCCGGATGAGATCGACCCCGCAATCAAGCAACTGGCGGAAGATGTGTTCGCGGGCTGTGAGACTTCCGAGGCGAAGATCCAGCGGGTGCAGGCTTACTTCCAGAACAACTATGAGTATGAACTGGGAATTAACGTACCGTATGGAGAAGACCCGTTGACCTACTTCCTGCGGGAGAAGCCGGCGGCCCATTGTGAATACTTCGCTTCAGGAACGGCTCTATTGCTCAGACTAGCGGGAGTGCCCTGTCGTTACATTACGGGGTATGTGGTTCGCGAACGGAATGCCTACGATCAGTTCTGGGTCGCTCGCAGCCGTCATGCGCATGCGTGGGTGGAAGCGTGGGATGAAAATCGGGGCTGGGTGACTGTGGAATCGACACCGTTCGCCGGGCAGCCGGAGTTCGAAACACCTGGTTCTGCACGTCAATACTGGGAATCGTTTATGGGACAGTTCACCCGGCTCAAGATGGCCCTGCAACAGGGGCAGTGGATCCTGGCGATGTCGGAAGCCCAGTTGCCTTTACTGCTGCTGGTGGGGGGGGTGGCGCTGTGGTTCCTGGTGCGATGGGTGTTGCATCTGGTTCTGCGACAACTGAAAACGCGTGCGGAGTTTCGCGACAATCCGTTATATATTCAGGAGTTACACCGCCTTTTATCTCAGATGGATCGTCTGCTGGCTCGTAAACATCTGGTTCGTGAACCTGGGGAAACTCTGATGCAATTTTCCCGTCGGATTCAGAATCAGGAGATCTCCCACTGGTATCAAACCTATGCCAGCAGCCGGTTTATGCCGGAAAATGAGTCATTGCAGGACCAGATCAGCCAACTGCGATCTCAGCTACAGGAAATCCGCAGTCGGAAAGCCTCTGTCTGACTGGGAAAGCGGCAGATTTTGCCAGTGAAAACGGGGTTGGCAGACTGTGAGCTCCGGGCTAGAATCCGCCCCTCATCTCTCAAATCTCAAACAATTTCCACAAGACTACTTCAGTTTTCAAAGACGGACCGGGCGTTCGCCTGTATTTGCATGCGCGTCTGTCTTTGACACTTCCTTTACCAGAAACGGGATTCTCTCAATGAAAGTTCTCTCAAAAGCACTCCTCATCGTGATTCTTCCGAGCCTGTCTCTGTTTGCCACCGGGTGCGATCTGTTACCGCACGCGTTTCATCCCAGTCAGTGGCATAAACTGAATCGGCAGCCGGCACCACGGCAGGATACCTACTTCTCTGTCCCCGACCATATTCCGGAGCGGGACTTTCCTCATCAGACAGAGAACGACAAATAAAAACCAGGTCAGCGGGCTGAAGGCGGCGACAGATACGTTAGCCTGATCGGGCTTACTGAGACTTCGCTGCTGAAAACATCTGGCGGTCGAGCACATCACCTTTGAGGTTTTTCAGCTCAGCCTTCATGGTACCTGCTGCGCGGTCACAGGTGAGCAGCAGGTAGCTGTCCTGTCCGGCGAGGAATTTTGAATGCGGGTCCGGGTACTTTGTGCCTGTGCCACTGAGTGAGGTGTTGTAACAGGTCAGACCGTCCACCTCGGCCCGCTCGGCGAAATAGCCGAAGCCGGTGACGCAGAGCGTCCCCCGTTGGAAGAGCTTGTGCCAGTCTCCCTTGAGCTTACCCCGCATGGTGGCGTTGCGCTCGTTATACAGGGTTATGGTGAGACCGGGATTGGTCTGCGTGAGCTGCTCATACCAGCGATACTGTTCTGAGTCATGACCAAACGGATGACAGGTCTGCCAGGTGGTGCCGAAATCGGATGTGTGGTTGAAGTCGAGGGCGATCAACCGCAGATCGAAGTCCGGGAGGTCGAAATGCCACTTCCATTCTTCGCCGGGTAACGCGAAGACGCGGCGGAACGCGGTTGCTTCGACATCGTAGACGGCGTGAGCCGGGGGCTGCTGACCACGGGGATGCGCTTCGCGGTCATGATTGCCGAGCACCGGCATGAAAGGTGTTGAACGGAACAGTTGCGGGTATTTACCGATGAGCTGCAGGTAGGGTTCAATGCATTCCGGTTTGCCGGGTCCACAGGTCTGCCAGAGATTACGGATGTTGTCGCCGGCGGTGAGCAGCAGATGGACATCGTCTTTTCGCAGCTGTGACAGATCGGGTTGTGACTGCCAGTCTGCGACGACCGCGATGCGCAGGACATCGGTGGGAAACGCTTTGAATGTCGCGAGTGACGATGTTTCGTTCCCGGTCTGGACCGAGTAATGGTAGATCGTGTCCCGTTGGGGCAGCGGGATCTCGACATGATGCAGTCTTGCGTTGCCCGGTTGGCTGATGGTCTGCAGGGAATCAGGGGTGGCGCCAAAGTGCACCACGGAGTCGCCGGGCTGGTCGCTGTACCAGTTGAACACAATTCGATCGGGGCGATGGTTGTTACAGGTGAGCCAGATGCGTTCAATATCTGCTGCGGTGACCGTGAGGGGAACCAGGCAGAGGGTGAGCAGGAATGCGGATAATCTCATGGAAGTCTCGCGTGTGAGAGGTGGATCGTTTCAAAGTGGATTAGAAGTCAGTGTAGGCTGAGATACAACGGGATGCCACGTTGGCGTTGATTGTAACGTGCGAATACTGATCTTTTGTGTTGGCGGTGTTAAAGTTGTTTATTTATCACGGTCGCGAGATCCAACGACGCGGATGCGGTTCGCGTAAGAGTACTGAGCCCTTGAATCCTGCTGAAGAATTGGCATTTTTAAGGATGAATGCCGCTTTTAGACAGGAAATACAGGGACGAGGGGTCTAAAATTACGTTCCCGGAGGCAGCAGAGGCCCGGCGATGCCTCGATTTTTTTGATGAAGCGATAGATGCGGTGCTCGATTGCGTTCCCAGGCGACTGATTCAACTGAGGCAAACAGGAAGACAACGGCGCGAAAGAAACGTCTGCTGGTGGTCGGTCTGATCCTGCTGGGGATCGTGGGCAGTGCGCCTTTCTGGGGGCAGGGCTTGTGGGTCGATTTCTGTCTGCAGCGGGCGGAAGCAAATCTGGTCGCACGCGATCCGGAGCGGGCCCTGGAGTGGATTGCTTCCGCGGACGGATATGCTGTAGATAACCCGGAGCTGATTCTGCTGAAAGCGCGGGCGCTGCGGAAGTCGCATGATGTTCAAGCCGCTTATACTGAGTTGCAGAAGTACTTTGAGCTGGCAGGACTCACGCCGGCACTCGAGCAGGAGCAGTGGCTGCTGAAAGCACAGGTGGGAGATCATACCGATCTACAGATGCATCTCAGTGACGTTCTGATGGCTCCCGAGGGGGATCTGCAGGACATCTGTGAGACCTACGTCAACAGCTGTCTGTTGAATTATCAGTTCAATGATGCGCTCAAAATCCTGGAGCTCTGGGAAGCAGATTTCCCCGCTGATCCGCTGCCCCATTTTATGCGGGGGAAGATGTTTGAGCATAATCTCGCCTGGGATGAAGCAATTACTGAATATCAGCGTGTTTTGGATAAGGACCCCAGATATGCTCCTGCCGCTTACAGCCTGGGGCGAATCCACCTGACGTTGAAGAAGACGGAGCAGGCATTGGAGTATTATCAGCGGGCCGTTGAGGGTGCCGATCAGCCGGGACCGGCCCAGGTGGGAGTGGCCCGCTGTCTGCGGTTGTTGAACCGGAATGCCGAGGCGAAAGCGCTGTTGCAACAGGTGCTGGCGAACGAACCGGAGGAGCTGCAGAAAGCTTATCAGGCTTTGGGGGATCATAAAGCAGCAGCGCTGTCGGAGCCGCAACTGGAAATGGCCAGGCTGGAACTGGGGGCGAAGAATTACGAAGCGGCACTCAAGTGGCTGGAGCCGGCGGCAGAGGCAAATCCCCTGGACCTGGGAATTAAGAACTCACTGGTGCAGGTCTACAGCCGACTGGGCCGCAAGAAAGAAGCACGCGAATTGGGACAGGTCGTCAAGGAGACCAACGAAGTGCTGGCGGAAATCTCAGATCTGTTGAAAGTCGTGGAAGAGAATCCGGGCGATGCGGACTTACGATTTCAGGTCGGCAAGAAATACCTGAATTATGTTTCCGAGGAGCAGGGGGTTGTCTGGCTCAATTCGGTCATCCGGTTGAAGCCCACTCATCGTGAAGCCCATGCAGAACTGGCTCACTATTATGAGCAGAATCTCTTCCGTGGCCCCAGCTTCGAACGACTGGCCAGACAGCATCGTGCGCAGGTAGAGGCTTTGGCTGAACAGGAAGAGAATCAGGGCGTGCCTGTAAACCACAATGAAAACAAAGCGCAGGCGACGCCTGTCGAAGAGCCTGAAAAGGCCAGCCAGCCATGAGTGTCAAGCCGCCCGTAACCCCGTTTCAAACCGGACAGCCGTACCCCGACAATAGCCTGAGAACACCTGTTTCCAGCATCCAATCTTACTGGCTGATGCTGGTATTGCTGATGCTCTTTACCGGTTGTCAGTCTGAGACGGAGTCGGTCAAGTCGAGTTCGAAAACCACCCAAGAAGGAACGCAGGCATCGAGCTCTGCAGAGGAAGTGGCGCCTGTGTTTCGAGATGTCTGGCCGGAGCAGAAGCTGGACTTTACTTATCGCAATGGACGTGAAGCGGGAGAGCTGGCGATCCTGGAAACCATCGGGGGCGGCACCGCGATCTTTGATTATGATCGCGATGGTGAGCCGGATCTGTTCTTTCCCGGTGGTGGGACGTTTGAAAACAAGAGTACAAAGGGTTATCCCTCCGTACTGCTGCGGCACACGGGGGACTTTCGGTTTGAAGATCGGACCATTCCGGCGGGACTGGATCTGGCGGCGTTCTACAGTAATGGTTGTGCTGTGGGCGATTATGACAACGATGGTTTTTCCGACCTGCTGGTGACCGGCTATGGTGGTTCGGTGCTCTGGAAGAACCTGGGAGACGGAACCTTTGAAGAGGTGTCAGTGGATGCAGGTGTGCGTGACTGTTTCATGGGAACGAGTGCCGGCTGGGGGGACCTGAATGGTGACGGTCTGCTGGATCTCTATCTGACGCAGTACGCGGACTGGTCGTTCGAGAATCATCCCCCGTGTGAACTGACTCCGGGCGTACCCGATGTCTGTTCGCCTCATTCTTTCACGGGAATGAAAGACAGGGTTTTTTACAGTAAAGGGGACGGTACCTTTTACGATGCGACAGAGGAAGCGGGCCTGGTCCCCGAGGGTAAAGGACTGGGGGTGCTGCTGGCGGATCTGGATAATGATGCGGATCTGGATGTCTATGTGTGTAACGATACCGTCGAGAATTTCCTGTACCTGAATGACGGGAAAGGGAAGCTGGAGGAGGTGGGCATTATCAATGGTGCCGCCGTCGATGATGGAGCCACGCCGAATGGAAGCATGGGAGTGGACATCATGGACTATAACCAGGACGGTCTGCCTGATCTGTGGGTGGCGAATTATGAGAAAGAAGCGTTTGCTTTGTATCGCAATGACGGTGATGCCCAGTTTCTGCACGTAAGCAATGATACGGGAGTGACTTCGATTGGGACCCTGTTTGTCGGTTTCGGGACTGCCTGTGCGGACTTCGATCTGGATGGGGATGAAGATGTAATGGTGGCCAACGGGCATGTCGCGTACTACTCGACTCACTCACCATTTCGGCAGAAGCCACTCTACCTGGAAAATCGGGACGGACGATTTCAGCAACGGGAGTTCTCAGGCGACTCGTATCTGGGCCAGGCCCACACCGGCCGGGGACTGGCAGTTTCCGATTTAAATCAAGACGGGAAGCTGGATGTCGTGATCTCCAATTTTTATGATCCACCGGCAATTCTCAAAAATGAGACCGAAGAGGCAGGCTCCTGGGTTACTGTGCGTCTGATTGGTATACAGAGCAATCGAGACGCGGTTGGAGCACGGCTGGTGCTGCATACTTCAGCCGGCGATCAGGTCAGACAGGTCAAGGGGGGGGGCAGTTATTTGTCTGCCAACGACCTGCTTGTACACTGGGGAGTGCCTGAGGGCGTAAGTGTAGACAGTTTAGCTATTTACTGGCCCTCTGGGGTTGAACAGACGCTGAAAACCGTGAATCAGCGCGAGGTTAACCTCATTCTTGAGCCGACTCCCTGATCAGTTAAATTGGTGCTGAATGTCCAGAATAGCTCGTGTCGGCTCGACTCTCCGCTGTCAGTAACAGGCTGGTACACACTGAACGGTGTGTACGTAAGTCAGAAATTTTAAATAAGTTAAGTAAATCAAACTTCGTACAAAAACAGCGTGTTTGGTCGATACATCAGTATGAAGAGATTGTTTTATATTGAAGAAAATATAGAATAGATTATTGGGGAGGCCTTTAGCGCCCCCCGGACTTGATGTCCCTGGCACACCAGACCTCTGTCTTACGTCTGGATAGCTCATGTTGCCAGTTATTGTTTTTTAAAGTGCTCATTTTTTCTATTTTTCTGCAGGAGAGTGTCGATGAGAGTCTTCCAGAGAAGACGCGCATTCACGCTGATTGAGTTGCTCGTCGTGATCGCTATTATTGCCATTTTAATTGCCTTGCTGCTTCCCGCGGTGCAGCAGGCGCGTGAGGCCGCCCGTCGGTCGCAGTGTAAGAACAACCTGAAACAGTTCGGGCTGGCTCTGCACAATTACCATGAAACCCATGGCTGTTTTGGTCAGCTGACCCTGGCTGCGTACCACGAAGGCAGTGGTGGGGCTATTCGACCCTGGACCGGTTTCAGCCAGCAGGCGATGCTGCTCCCCTTCCTGGATCAGGCCAACATTTACAACCAGTTTGATTTCAGCCAGTCTTGTGAAGAGTCCCCCAATACCAACAACCGCAATGCGGGAATTGGCGTTTTCCGTTGTCCTTCTGATCCAAGGTACATCAACTATGGTGAAGGGCATTTAAACTATTACATGTCGGCAGGTCCTTGTATGGGTTGGGATCCTGACCTGGGATATCAGGTAGGTTTTTCTCGCTACGAACTCATTACACGAGTTGCTGATATTCTGGATGGAACTTCGAATGTGGTTGCGATGAGTGAACGGATAGTAGGTACTGCTAACAGCTCCACATTTAATATTAACGGCGATGTGGCAAGATCGGTTGGAACGAGCTTCAACTCAAGACAGACGACTTTCCCGACGAAGTCACAATTAGACACGCATGGAACTGCTTGTAGTAATCCTACTGCTTTCTATACACATCGTGGATCTCGCTGGATGCGGGCAGACGAGTGCTGGTTTAACACCTGGAACACGCCGAACTCGCCTAATCCGGACTGCAGTACCGGCAACGGTGGTCATGCAGGTGGTGATGCTCCTGCAGCACAGGCGGCCCGTAGCCGTCACACCGGTGGTGTGCATGCTCTGATGGCCGATGGCTCAGTACACTTTGTCTCTGAGAACATCGACTTACAGAAATGGCAGCAACTGGGCGCGATCGCTGATGGTGCCGCTGTCAGTATCAACGAGTAGTCTGACTCACTGAAGTCGTATCGTGTTAACGAACAGAACAGCCCGGCAATGTTTGTTGCCGGGCTGTTTTTTTTCAGTATAATCAGGCGTGACATGTCATTAGAAATTAATCATTTAGAGAAAAGAAATTAATCATTTAGAGAAAGGTACTCACCATGTCTAAGTTGGCGCCACTCTGTCTTGCGCTGAGTTTACTTTTTACGGGCTGTGGCGGAGGCGAGGGAACGGGGGAAACAACACCTGCCAATCAGGAAACGCCACCGACTCATGATCTGTCTGCAGTGAAATCGACTTTGAACGATATCGCGCAATCAGGTGAGATCAACAGCGCCTTTTATGGCATTCCGGAAAGTCTTAAAGAAGCGGGCAAACCGGAACTGGCAGAAGAAGCAGAGAAGCTGGGATCTCTGAAGAGTCCGAGCCAGATCAAAGCTGCTGCGAAAAAACTGGCAGACAAGCTTTAAACGCCGGTCGCTTCAGACCTAATACATAGAAAAACCTTCGGCTCAATGGGGCGAAGGTTTTTTTACGTACGCAGTTTCTTGAAGCCGTCCATAAAAAAAGGGAGTCGACAAGCTGTCGACTCCCCGGGTATGAACTGTCTGACTAAATCAGACTAAACTTTGGGTTCCCAACCGGGTTCGTATTCGCGTCCCCAGAAGGTCATGGCTTCTTTATCATCAACGATGTGCCCGTTGGTCGTATCGCACTGCAGGGTACGTCCGGTGCGGTGGGCGATGTTACCGAGATGGCAGAGCAGGGTACTCTTGTTGCCGATTTCGATTTCAGCGTTGAGGTTCAGCGGCTCGTTATTGCGGATGGCATCCACAAAGTTCTGAGCATGTTCGCTCATGCCCTGGTTGCCGTCAACTTTCTTGACTTCCTTATCTTTGGCATCCAGAACCGTGTAACCACCGGAGGTACCGAGGATCAGGTTCCCTTTGCTGCCGAAGAAGATCACGAAATCATTCTTGTGACGGTTACAGCTGGTTCCCTGCCAGGTGATCTGCTTGCCGCCATCGAATTCAAAAGCGACGACATGCGTGTCGGGAGTCTGCTGATCGTCGCTGTAGAAGTAACGACCACCGCTGGAAACCACGCGGTTAGGAATTTCTGCACCCAGGCCCCAGCGACAGAGGTCGAGCGAGTGTACGCCGTTGTTCCCCAGTTCGCCGTTACCGTATTTCCAGAACCAGTGCCAGTTGTAGTGAATCAGGTTGTCCACGTACTTCTGACGGGGCGCTGGTCCCTGCCAGAGATCGTAGTTCAGTTCGGGAGGCACAGCCGCCGGTTTCCCTTTGCCGATGGAACCGCGGGCACTCCAGTAGTAGGCGCGGGCCAGGTGAACATCGCCGATGATACCTTCTTTGAGCTGCTGAATCCCTTCCTGAATGGATTCACTGCTGCGACGCTGGCTTCCCATCTGGACGGCTCGTTTGTTTTTGCGAGCAGCCTCAACCATCATTTCCCCTTCTTTGGGGTTGTGGCAGCAGGGCTTTTCAACGTAGACGTGCTTGCCGGCTGAACAGCCGAGAATAGTACCGGGAGCATGCCAGTGGTTGGGAGCAGCGACGATCAGAGCATCCACGTCTTTGTCGTCGAGGATTTTGCGGAAATCACCGATGGCCTGTGGCTTCTTTTTCGTGGCTTTTTCCACTGTCTGGGCTGCTTTGCCGGCACGGGTGTCATCCGTATCACAGACGTACTTGATTTCGACCCCATCCAGGGCACCGAAGGTTTTCGCCAGGGCCAGACCACGCTGCATCCCCATGATGCCGATGGTAACTTTCTCACTGGGGGCTTTGTTGGCGGCGGACAGAATCGCCGGGGCGGTGATGCCGGCAGCGGTGGCAGCTGCGGCAGTCTGTCCCAGGAAAGTACGACGATTGACGGAATCGGACATAATCTCTTTCTCCGTAGAATAGACTTAAAAGCGGTATGCTAAAGGCAGGATGTTAATATGACAAACTGTATTCTAGTCGCATTTCAGGCCAAATAACACAGTAAAAATCGCGCAGCGGCCTATTTCTTAAAAAAGCTAACAATCTCTTGTGCTGTCGCGGTTTACCGTCAGAGTGCGGTGGAACGCATCAGGCTTTGCGAATGTAATGAGCGGCGTAACTGCGGACTTCCTGCCCGTTGAGGACATGGAACATACGAAGCTGCTGGATGGTTTCCTGGCTGAAGCGGCCCAAGGGGACGTGGATCAGTTTTTTCTGGTAGCGTTTGGCGAGGCGCTTCCAGCCGATGCCCGGCGGCGATTCGCTGAGCAGGGCAATATGCGATTCTTCACTGTAATGGCAGGCAGCGACGAGCAGTCGTTCTTCGAGGGTATCGACGAAGTCGAAATTGACTTCATTCCAGATGTCATACACCGGTCGGGGTGGAAAGAGGAACATCGCGCCTCCGTAGGTGGAGACGCCGATTCCCGGGCCGACCATTTCCTGACGGTAGTCGGTAGCGAAGAAGGCCAGCGTCGATTCGTCCTGGTGTTCTGCATGCCAGGTGAGGCGATAGGGATAGTCGCGCGGGTCCGCAGGTGAGTCAAAGAGCATGATCACGCAATCGAGCCGGCCGCGGCTGGGGGGGAGCACTTTGACGTGGATCTCACCGGTGTGCCAGTTGCGGAGGGTTTCGCGGAGATCGAGACCATCTTTCATACTGGTCGTGAATTTTTCGGTCCGGGCCAGATCGACGCCGAGCAGGTTCAAGGCGTGGTCTTTGACGCTGGTGCGGAACTTTTCGATGGCGACATCTTCCGGTGGCCAGCTGCACTGCTTATAGGGATTCCATTTCATTTCCCATTCGTTCTGCTGCGGTTTGGGAGGCCGGGGAACCAACTGACAGCTGCGCCAGGAGATGGGATTGCCGGGCAGGCGGTTGCTGAGTTCGACAGTGGTGCCGTCAGGGAGCTGGGCCTGTTCGATGCCGAAACGGAGTGTTTCGAACGGGAGTAAGTGTACGAACGGGTATTCGCGGGCTGTTTCTGCGATCTGGATCGCATACTGATCGCCGGCGACCTGCTGGGCGGCTTTGACCAGCGTATACAGGTCGGGAGTCATGCGACGTTCGATGAGCGAGAGATTCCGCACGTAGCGAAAATAGACCGAGAGCAGCTTGGGGGTAATCTTGCGTCCCCGGGATTTGAGTTCGACTTTGTAACGGTCCCGGGCGGTGAGTGCGAGTTCCTTGATGCCGTCGACCGAGAGGTTTTCATCATCTTCCAGTTCAGAACGGGCGGCTTCATAGAGTCCCGTGATGTAAGGGAGTTCTCCCAGCATGAACAGCAGCGTTTCGGTGTCGGCGGTATAAATGGATGTCTCGTTGACCTCTTCGTCCTCGACTTCGAGGGGCAGTTGATCGATGTAGGCGTCGTGAATCCAGGGCCAGTCAGACAGCGAGCAGACCAGCAGGATCGATTTGTATTTTTTCTCCAGTTCCCGCAGGCGGTGTGCCATCATTGTGCAGCGGTCGAGGGGTTGTCCTGCGGGCAGTTTGCTGAGCGCGGGCAGGACGGCGGCGGAAAACTTTTCGATGGGCACCTTCTTCAGTGCATAGGGATCCGGGAGGACGGCGGACATACTCTCGAAACGCTGCGTTTCCAGATCGATGAAGTGCCGGTCGATGTGTTCCATCATCGCGATGCGGAGTGCGGCGATGACCCCCTGGCAGGGATCAATGGGCACGTAGCTGTACATCTTCTGGTTGTCTTCGTCGTCCTCGTCCTGCTCCCAGGGTGGTGCTCCGGAGATGGGGGGCTCTTCCTGCAGGACCGCGGTGATACTGGGGAGAAAGGTAATGGCCCGCTCGACATCTTCCTGAAACGAGGCGGGCAGCGGAACGGCGAGGCAGTCAAAATCGTTGTTGAGCATCACTCGACGGACTTCGATCGCGAAGTCGCCACTGCCGTGAATGAGGGGCAGCACGGAGATGCGTGGGCTGATTTTCAAAAAACTGGAATGAGGGGCTGTCATGTTGCAATCGTCCAGTTTCTCAAGGACCGGAGTCAGTTCGCTGGGATCTATGACGGGATCAGCGAGTCCATTTCCAGTCGGGGGTCTGTTTCAGGTTGACCACACACTCTTCCGGCCACTCGCCCTGATACAGTTTCACAATGTTGTGAGCCGCCATCGCGTAAGCATCGCGGTGCGATTCCTGGTCCAGTCCGCCGATGTGACAGCTCAACAGTACATTGTCCAGCTTGATCAGGGGACTTTCAACAGGCAATGGTTCTTTTTTGAAGACATCGAGACCGGCGGCGCGGAGATGTCCCGACTGCAGGGCTTCAATGAGGGCGTCTTCGTCGACGAGGCCGCCGCGGGCAGTGTTGATGAGGACCGAGCCTTGTTTCATTTTGGCCAGCGAGTCCTTGTTGATCAGGTCGACAGTTTCGGGGGTGACGGGAAGGTGCAGCGTGACGTAGTCCGACTGGGCCAGCAGTTCGTCGATGCTGACCATGGTGACCGCGTGACTGTCAACAAACTGTTTGTTGGGGAATGGATCGTACGCAAGGACTTTCATGCCCATGCCGATCGCGCGGGTTGCGACTGCCTGACCGATGCGACCGAGGCCGACGATTCCGATGGTGCTGCCCCAGACGCGGGGAGTCAGAGCCCGTTCCCATTCACCGCGTCGGACAGCCTGGTCCTGGGAGCGGGTGAGTCGGGCGACGCCCATCAGCAGCGCGAAAGCCTGTTCGGCGACCGAGTGATGATTCACTCCCGGGGTGATGGTGACCGCGATGTCCAGATCGTCAGCGGCTGCCAGATCGACGGCGTCGAAGCCGACTCCATAGCGGGAGACGATTCTCAGATCGGGCAGTTGTGCGAGCACTTCGCGGGAATAGATTTCTGCACCGGCCAGCACGGCATCGTAGCCCTGTACCTGTTCGACGACGCGATGGGGTTCTTTGCGGAGATCCACGTCAGTCGGGACGGTGTCCACCTCGAATCCTGCAGCCTGAAGGATTTCAAAGTGCGGACCGAATTCACACATTTTAGCGGTACAGATGACGCGAGGCATGTTTCCGTTTCTTCTTCTAATACAGGTTTCGGGAATGAGTAACCGGTAGTGTTACTCTAGCGAATCCCGGGGTTGGCTGACAGTCAGCCGGAAGGAAAAAACGGAAGGCCCGCGAAGTGTCGGTATTTAATAAAAGCGTTCGGCCCGTTTGACGAGTTGGGGGTCTCGATCGCGGATGAGAGTCAGGTATTTTCGGGCCCGGGCGGCGGTTGTGGCGTCGGGACCGCCGTCCGAGGGATCGGAATAGCGGGAGGCGACCAGCAGGTAGCGGATGATGGCCTGGCGGATGCCTTTGTAGTCGTAGCCTTTGGCGTCATAGAGGGAGACGAGTCGATCCATAACGGTCCAGTCCTGCCAGCGCGCGAGGTCGGCAATGACGAGGTCAGCCAGTTCCGGGCGATTGAGCAGCATCCGCATGGATTGTCGCAGGCGTTCGGGGGGAATCTGATAACGCCCCTTACCGTAAGTCCACATGAATGAGACCGCTTCGCGGGCGGCGAAGAGTTCATTGGGTGATGTATTCTTCTGCTGGAACTTGGATCGCTCCAGGTGGTCGAGTCCTTCGCTGCCGGTGAGCATCAGGTAGCCTGACATCAGGCCGCCGATGCCTGAGCGGAGCCCCTGTGCCTGGACGTTGATTTTATCTTCCATGAAGTCGATGTCATCTTCATTTCCGCAGAGTCCCAGCATGAGTCCGTATAAGCCGAGGCGGGGGGCGGGCGTGGATTTGCTGCTCAACCAGTAGTGCAGCTTTTCGCGGGGGAGTTGTGGGGTCAGCGGGGCGATGTCTTCAAAGGGGGCGTTAGCGAATTCCGCAAAGGCATCGTTGGCGATGATCATATCCTGGTGTTCGAGGAACTTCAGAAAGTACTGCAGCCTTTCGGTGGTCGGTTTCTGCAGCGAGGGCGCCTGCATGACATACGCATAGCTGGCAGGGGTGATGGCCGTCGGGTTTTCCCAGAGGGGCTTGGGGCCGTGAGTGCCGGTGAGCAGGAACGGGCCGCCGGGCTTGCTGAAGTGATAGTGGTTGACCGTGATCAGCGAACCTTTTTCGTACTGAGTGCCCTGCGACTGTTTAATGACCTTCAGCACTTTGAAGACCGTGTGTCCCGGCTTCTCGATGGTGCCGGTATCGCCTTCGACCCAGCGGACCAGACAGGCGGTGTGGGCGTGTGTGAGTTTTTCGGTCAACGGGACAGAAGCCCCGGGGCAGAACGGACAGGCTGCGAGTTTTGTGGACAGCAGTGTGATCAGCAGGCAGCAGAACAGCCCAGGCCATCCATGGCAGGGTCGGATTCGATTCCAGTCGGTCATACCAGTTCCTTCTGGTAAAAATGTCGGTTAGTCTCGGTCAGTTCCTGCTGTTGAGCGCGACTGCAGGAACGTCGTCAGCATATGAGTGCGAACTACTTCAGGAAGAAGAAGCGTTCGGCACTTTTGACGGTCTTGGGATCTTCTTCGCGGAGTTTGGCGAGAAGTTCCCTGGCTTTTTCGGTCGTAGCGGCATCAGGGCCGCCACCTTTTTTGTTTTTCCCTTTGGAGGCGACGAGCAGGTACCGCACGATGGCCCGTTTGATGGAGGGGATGTTGTAGTCTTCGGCGCCGTACATTTCCATCAGGCGGTTCATGACGCTCCAGTCATCCCAGCGAGCGAGGTCCGCGACGACAAGGTCGGTCAGTTCGGGACGCTCGAGGAGCAGTCGCATCGATTTCCGCAGACGTTCTTTACTGATGCGTCCGTCGCCGTAGGTCCACATGAAACGCAGGGCCTGCATGGCAGCATAGGTTTCGCTGAAGGCGACATCCTTGGGGACAAACTTGGATTCATCGATTTTGTCGAGTCCGTCCGACCCGGTGAGCAGCAGGTAGCCGGAGATGACGCCGTCGATCCCCAGGCGGAAGTCTTTGGTGGGTTCATTGATTTTCTTTTCCATGAACTCCACATCTTCACCCTGTCCGCAGAGTCCCATCAGCAGTCCGTAGAGACCGATGCGGGTGACGGGTGTTTCGGGATCGGAGAGCCACTTGCGGATTTTTTCGCGGGGCATGTCTTTGGACAGCGTGGCGATATCTTCGTAAGGGGCGTTGGCGAATTCGGCATAGGCGTCGTTCGAGATCATCTGGTCCGGGAATTCCAGGAACTTCAGGAAGTAACGCAGCCGCTTGGATGTTTTTTCTTCTGGCGGTGGTGCCTGGGAGACGTAGTGGTAGCTGGTTTCGGTGACTTCGATCGGGTCGCCCCAGTCGACTTCTGCGCCTTTGGTGCCCAGCAGCATGAACAGGTTGCCTTTTTTGCCGGGACGATGGCGATTGATGGTGATTTTATCGCCGACTTTGAGTTTGTCCTTGTCTGACTGGCGGATGATCTCTTTGACTTCGAAGACGGTTTTACCCGCTTTTTCGAGGTCCCCTTTCTCGGCTTCGATCCATTGGACCAGCACGGCGACGTCCGACTGAGACAGTTGCTCGGTCAGGGTCAGCGAGGGAGCGGAGCAGAAGGGACAGGCCTGGGCCACAGGTACCTGGGCCAGCAGGATCAGTCCGCAGAGCAATCCCATGACGGTGCGTTGTTTCAGGATGCGATGTTGAAAGAAGTTTCTCAGACGATTCATGAGCCAGACCTCGTGGCGTTAGTTAACAATTTTGTAAAACGTGTTTTGTTTCCGTAAGCATTTATTATTGATCGATGACGATGGCGTCGTCAATCAAGTAGATCCGCTCCAGTTCTCCGTCGATGGTTTCAGCCTTGATGTGGAAGACGCCGACCACGTCGAAGGGGCGGTTCAGAATGTAGTCAGTTGTGACGCCGTCCTTGAGGAGCACGGGGAACAGGTCGTAGATTTTCGGGTTCTTGCCGAAGCAACAGATCTGGTTATCCCGCGCGAGGAGGAAATACTCATTGCCGGTCTGCTGGAACGGGGGATACATGAAACCGCGAATACGAATTCGTTTGCCGTTCAGATCCTTCAACCACTGAGGCATCAGCTCGGGGGCTTCGGGAGTGACGGGTTCCATATTCATGACTTTGAGCAGGTCGATGTCATCGTAGCTGACCTGCAGGGCATCATTGGGCGCGACGTGTCGGAATGATTTGTTTTTGACCAGAATCTTGACTTCCCGTGGTTCCTTTTTCGCCGTCTGCTGCTGTTCTTCTTCCGGAGTGAGTGCCCGGAGGCTCGGATCGGGACGCTGCGCGATCAGGGGGAGGAAGTCGTCGGTGGCATCGACGGCGGCGGTGGTTTCCGTGGGGGCCGGTTTGGCTTTGGTCCCGTTCTCCAGCGGCATCGGTTCAGCCGATTTGACTGCGGAGGTCTGGGTGATGGTTTCCGGTTCGGGTTCTACCGGCTCCGATTGCTCTGGAACCGTTGCGGCGACCTGTTCCGGCTGCTTCACAGCCGCGTCTTTCTGCTCGGGCGATTTGGCATCAATCTGTTCGCTGTACTGACGGTACTCGGTCTGGTCTGATGAATTGCAGCCGACTCCCCAGAAGGTGAGGCTGCAGAGGGTGAGGATTATCAGACTGACTGGTGAGTATCGGGTGGGATTGTGGTGGGCCTGCACGTGATCAAACTCCTGATGATCGGGTGGTTGCACCAACTTCTGGATAAAGTTGATAATGGCTCAGACTGTGAATCAACCTGAGCCATTCAAATTCGTAACGTGGTAATGAACGCGTTGGTCTGGGTCTCCGGTGTTTTCAGGCGGGTGTCTCTGTGTGGTTGTCTGGTCGATTATCTGTAGGAAGTACGAGCCTGTTCGAAGTGGGTCCCCTTCAGCTGGTAGACCGGACGTAATTCACCGGCCTGGGTCGGGGCTTCTGCGACGAATTCACCGGCAACGGAAACGAGACCGGAATAGAAGTCGGCTCGATTCTTACCCTGCATTTCGACCAGGATCATATCTTTTACGTCGGGCTGGCCGCCGAAGCAGCACTGGCCGTTATCTTTAACCAGAATGAAAGACTGCAGGTCTTCGGTCTGGCGTGTGGGGTACATGTAGCCTTTGACGAAGACTTTCTGCTTGTCCATTTTGAGTACGTCGGGATTGACGCTGGTCACGCCATCCTTCTGGACGAATTCTTTGGTTGAAATGTCGGTCGCGAAGTTGATGCGCTGGTAGCCTTCGGGAACTTCGTGTGCATAGACGAAGGACTGATAGCTGATGCCGGTGACCAGGAAGAAGGTCGACAGCATGAGACCGGAACGGGCTACCATTTTGCCGCCCAGTTCACCGCCTGCCCGGCGGATATTGAACATACTGATCAGCGAGACCACGATACCGAACACGGCCACACCCAGTCCGATGATCCCGAACAGGGCGATAAAGGAGAGCAGTCCCAGTACCAGGCCCACGACAGCAGTCGGGGGAACCGGCTTGTAGGAAAACTCATCCTGACCTTCGAAGGAACTTTGCAGCGAGTGATTGGAGCCATCAAGAACTTGCGACATCTTGCAAGGCCTTTCAAAATTCAGCAGAAATAAACAGGGAATACAGTTAATTATCGCAGAATCACAGGTTGCCCGGCCAGAACAACTGGCTGATGTTCAGAACGGGGTCTGGATTTTTTACTATCATATCAGGGAGGGGGGATGAGAACATCCCTGAAATCATCCAGAACCGGTCAGAAAATTCTGAAGTTCCGGGTAAAGTGAGCCTGGCTCTTTAGATCCCTTGCTGAGCGACAGGCAGAATGCTCCCTGACACCAGTCCTTTATAATAGTATATACGGAATGGAATGGATTTCCGTTGAATTTTTATCAATCTTAATTTAAAGCGGGTCCCGTCAGGAAAACATGCATCGCAAGTGCCTATTTCAAAACGGTTTATGGCGAAACGCTTGTTGCTGTTCCCTTATCGTAAAACCACCGAATAGGAGACCGGTTCAAGCGGACGATCAGGTATCACTCAAAGTGCTGGCGACGTCGGTGCGGTAGGCGGTCATCGCGGGGATGAAGCCGACCAGTGAGGCCAGGACGACCAATACCGGCAGCAGGATCAGTTCGACTGAGCTGAAAGCGAACGGATTGATCAGCAGTCCGCTGCGGGCCTCGATGATCGGGGCGGCGGCGAAGACCAGGCCGTGTCCGAGCAGGATACCCAGGATGCCTCCCCCCAGGCAGAGCAGAACGGACTCGCTGAGAATGATGGTGAAGACTGCGGTGCGGCCGGCACCCAGGGCCCGCATGATGGCGATCTCCCGTTTGCGGTCGGCCATTGAGTTGTAGATGCTGACAAAAATACTGACGCCGGAGACGACGATGATCAGGCTCGTCAGAATGATGAGCATCGTGCGTACGTTGCCTACGATGTTGATCATCAGCCAGCTGATCTGCTGAATTGGATTGACAGCCTGGGCCTTGTTACCTTCTTTGAGTTCGGACTGCAGTTTGATGGTGGAAAAGCCGCGGAGGCGATCGCCTTTCATCTGGACCAGAATCGCAGTAACCTCTTTCTGCGCGTCGGGAACTTCGTGCCCGTGATCGTGTCCATGGTCATGACCGCTGTGATCATGATGATCGTGGCCGGCGTTTTCCTTGAGGATTTTCTGCAGTTCGGCTTCGTCGATTTTTTCACCGAAGAATTCGGCTTCGCGGCGGAGTGCTTCTTCCAGCGGTTTTTCGTGACCGGATACCTGGTAGAACCCGCGCAGATTGACGAAGACGGTGCGGTCGTTCGGCGTGCCCGTTGGTGCGAGGATGCCGACGATCTTGAATTTTTCATCGTGGACGTGACCACTCTCCGCGGAGCCGTGAATCAACTGGAATTCATCTCCCATTTTCCAGTTGTTTTGTTTCGCGACGGCAGAACCTATGACGGCATCCCAGGTGCCGGGCAGGAACTTGCCATCCTTATTAATGCGGAAGTGCCGCCCCGGGATGTACTCCAGAGCGAAGTAACGCGGTATGGTGCCGACAATTGGAAAGCCGCCTTCCTCGGTGACATCGCCGATCGCGAAGGGGATGGCTTCTTCGATACGGGGATCTTTTTTCAGTTCTTCGTAGTAGCGGTAGGGGAGATTCTCAATCGGGGCACCGACGCGGAAGACGGTATTCAACACCAGCTGCAGCGGGCTGCCCTTGGGGCCGATGATGAGGTCGTAGCCGCTGGCGGTCTGGTTGAACATCTTGTCGATGACGCCGTTGATGACCAGAACGGAGATCATCAGCGTCACACCCAGGGCCACGCTGAGGGCCGTCAGTGCAGAGGCGAGGCGACGTTGTTTGATGCTTTTCCAGGCGATGGTCAGTGTATTCATAATGAGAATCTACTTTGTAGTCGGTTCGCTGAGAAGAAAATAAGAAACGAAAAACCAGGACGAATCAGACCTGTGCGTGGACCTTGTTGAAGTCGGTCAGCGTTTCAACCCGTTCAAACTGGCTGGCAACTTCCTGGGAGTGGGTGACCAGCAGCATGGCGATCTGGTGCTGAGTGCAGGCTTCGCGGAGCAGTTTGAGGATGGTTTCCTGGTTGGCGACATCGACGTTCGCCGTCGGTTCGTCGGCCAAAAGTAGTTTGGGTTGATTGGCCAGGGCCCGCGCGACGGCGACCCTTTGCTGTTCCCCGACGGACATCTGTTTGGGGCGGTGATGCAGGCGATGCTCGAGTCCCACGAGGGCCAGCAGTTCTTTCGCCCGGTCGCGGCTCGCTTTTTTTCGTGAGAAGCTCATGCCGAGCAGGACGTTTTCCAGGGCTGAGAACGCGGGGAGCAGATTAAAGGTCTGGAAGACGAAGCCGATGCGTTCGGCGCGAAAGCGGTCACGAACGACTTCAGGCATGGAGGCGATTTCGGTTCCGGCGATGGTGACTTTTCCACTGTCGGCGGTGGTGATGCCGGAAATGACGTTGAGCAGTGTCGATTTCCCCGAGCCACTCTCGCCGATGAGAACAACCTGTTCCTGTTCTTTGACTTCAAAGCGTTCGATATCCAGGATGGGGAGTGTCGAGCCATCCGGTTCACGGTAGCTCTTTTTGACATTTTCCAATAGCAGGGACATGCTGACCTCGTCTGGTGGGAATCTGGCAACGCCGCAAACCGTGGTGCCGGCGTCAGGCCGTATTGTTTGTTTTTGCAAATGTTATGCAATTAGCCGGGTGTTGCCTAGGGTTGTTCTGTCAAATCTTCCTGATTCCTGCGGAACACAGGGAACCGCGGGTCGGATCTTAAACAATTATTAATATATGACTTACGTCTCCCCGGTGGCAAGCCGGTTTTCACAGAATCGCCGTAGGCTTAATCTTGTGGATTTGCTATAGTCCCGACTCTCTGATTTTAACCGAAGCGTATCCGTATTGTGAATCAAGGATGATGGCAAGATGCGAAGTCGTAACCGGGGTCGATGGATTACTCCTTTTCGTTTCATCATGGTAACTGGACTGGGAATTCTGGGGGCGGTGGCCTGGAAAATGGATCTGCTGCCTTTCCAGGTGAGTAGTGCTCCCACAGGCGCGCTGCACGAACAGGAGACTGCAGGCAAGTCGTCCGGCAAGACGACTGCGCAGCCGGAAGAATACAAAGAGCCGGTCCTGGAAGAAGCCACGATTCTGGCACAGTCCGAACCGCCTGCGGAGGAACTCTCAGACGGAGATGACAACCAGCGTCTGTTCCGCAGAAGCGAAGTGGAGATGCCCCGGGTTTACACGCGTACGTTGAACGGGGCGATCGTGGAAGCGGAGACCTCCGTCGATCCGCTGTTCGCGGAAACCGAGCCTCCGGCCCAATTCAAAGGGGCCGCTCGTCCTGTTGAACCACTGCCCGAACCGACGGCTGCCATGCCTGAGCCCAACGCACCCGCGAAGCTGAATCCCCCCGAGGGGATCAAGCGGGCCAGCAATCCAGTGATCAAAACCGCCAAGCATGCCAGCTTTAAAGAAGAGATTGGTGGTGAAGCCGCCAAACAGGCCGTACCCGATCTGATTGCCATTGATGAACTGATTTCACAACGGAAAATCATCGAGGCTCACAAGCGACTGTCCAAAATTTACTGGGATCAGCCTGAAGTCTATCCGGTCATTAAATCGCGTATTGAAGAGACGGCGCGGATGATCTATTTCGCACCGCAGCCGCATTTCATGAAGCCTTACGAGATCGAACCCGGCGACCAGCTGCGGAAAGTCGCGCAGCAGTACGGCATTACCTGGGAATACCTGGCGAAGCTGAACCAGATCGATCCCAAACGGATCCGTCCCGGTCAGAAGCTCAAGGTCATCAAAGGGCCCTTACATGTGTTCGTTGATTTGAGCGACTTCACACTCACGGTGCATTCGCACGGTTACTTCGTCAAACGCTATACGATTGGTACCGGCAAGGATCATTCGACGCCGACCGGCAAATTTGTCGTTAAGGACAAGCTGGTCGATCCGACGTATTACGGTCCGGATGGTGTGATTGCCAATGATGATCCGACCAATCCCCTGGGCGAACGCTGGATTGATATCGGCGACAGCTATGGAATTCACGGCACGATCGATCCGTCTTCGATTGGCAAAGCGGAGTCCAAAGGTTGCGTGCGGATGCAGAATGACGATGTGGCCGAGGTCTACGATCTGCTGGGTGTTGGCTCGGAAGTCGTGATTCGCCCCTGATTGCAGAGAGATTCGCGTCAGCTGGGAATTCTTTGCCTGCAGTCCGTTTGAATGTTCAATTCGACCCTGTAGAATACGTGTGTTTGAGCCGGTCCGCGGTGTTTTTATTAAACATTGTTTATGCGAACGGACCGTGGCGGCTCCTGATTTGAGCACATCACACATTCAGGGTAGAGAAGAGAGCATTCATGTTTGATCGCGAAAAGCTGATCGAGTTGTTTCGGGAGCGGGCGTTAAAATTCGGCGATTTCACGCTGGCTTCAGGTAAGAAGAGCACCTATTACCTCGACGGAAAACAGGTGGTCCTGCATTCACACGGTCTGCGTCTGGTGAGTGCCGGCCTGCTGGAAATGCTGGAAGATGTCGAATTCGACGCGATCGGCGGCATGTCGATCGGTGCTGACCCGATTGTCGCGGGTGTGCTCGCGGTTGCTGCAGAGCAGGGCCGAGCGCTGAACGGGTTTATGGTCCGCAAAGAACCCAAGGGGCACGGCACCAATAAATATGTCGAAGGCCCCGTGCAGCCTGGCGACAAAGTGGTGATCGTGGATGACGTCATCACGACTGCCGGCAGTGCACTGCTGTCCGTCGACCGGGCCGAAGAGTTTGGTTGCAAGGTTGTGCAGGCCCTGGGAGTCGTCGATCGTCTGCAGGGGGGCGCAGCCAACTTTGAGAAGCGCAACATCCCCTTCAAAGCGCTGCTCTCGATTCGGGACTTCGGTATCGAGCCGCCTGCGGAAGATCAGTGATCTCCCTCTCAATTTATCCACTCTGACGAAAGCGTGATCTCACATGACAAACTCCATTCGCTACGACGATTCCGCCGCCCGCAAGCTCATTGATGAGAAGTGGTATGAAGAACTGCAGCCGGCCCTGATGGCGGCCCGGGAAGAAATGTTGAAAGACATTGAACTGCTGGGCAGCGATGCGATCCCTGCGGACAAGCAGCCTCTGGATGCGGGTTTTCAGAACCTGCCTCAACAGTTGCTGGACGAATACGAGTCCCAGGGAAGCGGGAGCCTGCTGGGACGCATCGAAGCGAAAGCCCAGGAACTACGTGAGCAGTCGGACCGGTTTGTCGTGCTGGGGATCGGCGGTTCTTACATGGGGATGCGGGCGCTGTTCGAAGCGTTGTGCCATCCGCTGCACAATGAACTGACCCGCGAGCAGCGAGGAGGCGTGCCGCGCCTGTATTTTGAAGGGAACAATGTCGACAACGATTCGATTACGGCATTGCAGGAACTGTTGAAGACGAGTTGCCAGGATCCTAAGGATGTGCTGCAGCGGTGGAGTATGACCGTCATCAGTAAATCCGGGGGAACGCTGGAAACCGCCCTCGGCTTCCGCCTGTTCCGCGAATCACTGGAAGAGTATTACGGAGCCGATTCCGAAGAGAGCCGATCACTGGTGGTGCCGATCACCGGGCTGGAAGGAAAGCTGCGGAACTTCTCCAATCATAAAGGGTATCCGGAAGTCTTTCCGATTCCCGACAATGTGGGCGGCCGGTTTTCGGTCTTCACGTCGGTCGGTCTGTTCCCGGCTGCCGTGCTGGGCGTCGATCTGAAAGCATTGCTGCAGGGGGCCGCGGACATGACGCGCCTGTTCAACACACAGCCGATGGGGGACAACCCGGTGCTGGATTACACGGCGACCTGTCACCTGTTTGAGCGGGAGAAGAACGTATCGATGCGGATTCTTTCGACCTGGGGCAAGCGTCTGGAAGCGCTGGGGCTGTGGTACGATCAGCTGCTGGCGGAAAGTCTCGGTAAAGAAGAAAAGGGTGCGACGCCGCTGACCGTGGTCAACACTCGCGACCTGCACAGCCGGGGACAGCAGCACCAGGAAGGTGTGCGTGACAAGCTGATCACCAACGTGATTGTCGAACGTCCGGACAGCGAGCCAATCTCCGTGCCTGTCGTACCTGAAGAAGAAAATCAGGATCAGCTGAATAAGTTGAAAGGCAAAACGGTTCCCGACGTGCTCTCTGCGGCAATCGAAGGGACCAACCAGGCTTATGCCGACGTGCATCGTCCGACGGCGGATCTGATCCTGCCGAATCTGGATGCCTATACGGTCGGCCAGACCCTGCAGATGCTGATGCTGGCGACGGTGCTCGAAGGCCGGTTGATCAATATCAATCCCTACGGGCAGCCGGGTGTGGAAGCCTATAAGAAGAACATGCAGGACGTGTTGAGCCGCTAAGGCGACATTCCGAGCAGTTAGTAATATAGAGAACGCCCCGGATCAGTCAGATGCTGATCCGGGGCGTTTTTGTTCAATTTCGATTTCAGGGGCAGCTTAGCTGGGGACTTCCTGATTCTTGTCGATGGGGACGCCAATCATCTGTCCGCTGAAGACCATACTGTTGTTGACGAGTCCCTGGAAGTTGAATTCCGCCCGTTTGCCGGCGCGGATGCGGGCCAGCTGAGCCATAATCACCAGTCGCTGATTGGGGAAGACGGGGCTGCGGAAGCGAACGTCGTTCATGCCGCCGAAGCCGAGGAAGTCTCCTCCCAGTAATTTGAACTTGCGGGCATAGAAGCCGGCCAGTTGAGCGGAACATTCACAGAGGATGACGCCGGGCATCAGGGGGAAGTCGGGCATGTGGCCACGAACCCAGAATTCGTCTTCGGTGACATCCTTGAAGCCGACGATGCCATGCTTTTCATTATCAACATGGACAATCCCCGTCAGCTGCTCCATTTCAAATCGCTGAGGATTGATTTCTCTGATCTCTTCGATTCCAAAAATCGGGTTTTCAAAATCGAAGTCAATTCCTTCATAAAGCAATTTGGGAGGCATGGTCTCTCTTCTCCAATAAGGGCATCAATATCTGAGGTATGACCCTGGTTCCCTTTCAGGGCCATCAGGTGCAGGAAATGTATATAGTCAATGGGTTTAGGTATCAGATGGGTTAGTTCATCCAAGTGGAAATGCGAGTCCGATATCTGATAAGGCAGAAATATTAGCAGAATCGGCGGAATATGTTAATCGAGGATTTCCGCTATTTGGCTCAAATTAGTGATCAACCTGTCAGGTTTGGTATCAGGGCTTCTGACTTCTGCTTTACTGGCGTGAATGCTGAGAGAATCGCCGGCAAACAGGGCGGTTTTCATCCCGAAACTCCGGGCGATCGCCAGATCATCGGGGATGCGGGAGCCGACGTGCAGAATTTCCTCGGGGGGAATGTCCAGTTGATCGAAGCGCCCCAAGAGTGTCTCGTACAGACTGGCCGAGGGTTTGCGGACTGTTTTGCGATAAGAGAAACAGAAACATTCCTGTGTGAACAGCTCGGACAGGGGCGGAAGTGTTCCCTGAGTGCCTAATGCCCGCAGGAGCTGAACCAGAGTGAACGGCTGAGCATCCGCAAACAAAGCGACTTTTTTACCGTACTGACTGAGCTGGCAGAGTGACTCCAGGGCGTCGGGCATGGGAGCGATTCCCTGCAGGCTGGAGTGGAAGAAGTAGGCGACTTTCAGGCTGAAGTCGTCGAGGTTGCCGTAAAAGGATTCATCGAACGTGTATTCGTTTTTCTGCAGGCGTTCGATGAGCAGTTTCCAGAGGTCGGCGGAGTTGATTTCCGGCTTTTCCCCTTTGGCGACCTTTCCGCCGAGTTGCTGGTCTTCGAGCAGCGAGCGGTATTGGGAGAGCATGTATTCCCAGGGGGCCCCCGGTTTGCGGGACATGCTGTTCCACATATTGAACTCTTTGATTGTCTTATCGAGGGCGATCTGCATGCGGAGCTGCTGCTGATGGTCGAACAGAAGTTCGCCGTCGGTGATGTGCAGCAGGGTGCCATAGATACTGAAGGTGATCGCGGAAATGCGTTTCAGCGGTTTGAGAAAGGGCGTCGCCTTGGGCGTTTCCAGCGCGGGAGCCGTGGGCCAGATCAGATCATCCCGGTTGGATAACCAGTCAGCGTATTCTTGAAGAGTCTGCGGCATAAGGGTTGTATTTCAGATCGTATATCGTGTCAGCTGTCGCTGGAAGCAGCTGACATTCAGAAACCAGAACGGGTCTGTCGGGAATGTGATGAACGATTCGGTGAATGCGGTTGTAAACTCTGCCTGAGAGATGAATTTTGACAGACAGACAACCGGAATTCAATGTGATCTTAGACGGGTGGATATGGACAGGGCAAGCGCAAAGGCAAAAATCGAATGGCTTCTCTGGTGAACAGGTAATAAGGCCACAGGAATAAAAGAACCAACACGGATCGCTATATCCGTCGTAATAGAGACGACAGTTCCAATACATTGAACCAGAGACGGGTTGCTGTTGTCATAACGGTTATCCGCTCGGAGCAGGCTTACCCCGGGGAAAATCAGCGGAACCTGATACGAAAACTCAAGTCACCTCAGAAATAAGGTTCACATCTTAAGCATTTCCCCGAGCCGTATTAAGTGCCTGTTTTACAGGGCATTAGAGCATGATATCCCTCACAGCTGATTCTTCCGTACCAGCTATTCCGAGTGTCTCTGTCACTACTGCACTCTCTCTTGTCAAAGAACTTAAAGTCCTCACGGCAGTTTCGTCGATGCAATTAGGGCAGACGGTTGAAACCGGAAAGACGTAAAAACCACGTCGAGCCAGTCAACACCAGTTGAATGGTTCAATCCGATCAACAGTCTGTAAGGGGGGAGAGGACAAGACGGATCTAGTCTGACGAACTGATCTGAATGGTATTGCGATTGTCATTCAGTCCGACCCCAAAAGTATTACGTACCAGATCCCAAATTTCCTTAAAATTAAAGATTGGCATTTTGAAACAGTTTCTGGAGATGCTGTCTCCAGAGACAAACCCCGACCCAAGACTACACAGGTTACAACGTGAACTGACTGGCCAGGATAGCCGCAAACTGTAGTAGGGGTTAAAGCAGAAGAAAAGTAACCTTTCTTCGACGAGATTTGCCAAGCATGTGATTGGAGAGCCCGCAATGAAAACGATCTTCACTACTGGCCAAGTAGCAAAGATCTGTAAGGTTGCACCCCGCACGGTTAGTAAGTGGTTCGACTCTGGACGCCTGAGAGGATACCGAATTCCCGGTTCTCAGGACCGCCGAATCCCACGTGAGCACCTTATTCGATTTCTTAAAGAACACGGCATGCCATTAGGCGAACTGGAAGACGAAGCGATGGGCAAACTGCTGCTCGTCGGTGCCGATACCCAGGTTCGAGCCAGCCTTGACGATCTGATGGCAACAGAAGACTTCAAAATTGAATACGCCGTGAGCGGTTTTGAAGCCGGTATCCAGGCAGAATCACTGCACCCCGACTGCGTAATCGTTGATTTCGCCATGGGTCGCAACGAAGCTCTGATGATCGCACAAAACCTGCGACGCAACAAAGACTACACCGACTCTGTTCTGATTGCCCTGCTGAGCGATGAAGACAACGCCAGCGGTTTCGACAGAACACTGTTTAACGAAACTTTCCGGAAACCATTTGACGCTGCATTGCTGGCCGAACGGATTCGGACCTTGGTTGGACGTAAAAAGCAGATCGCCTAATAGACCGGGCAGGAATGCCTTAAGGTGAGATTGCCAGGGACGTGTAGTTCTCGATATTATGGACGGTGTCGAGAGAACGGCCCGCTGGCCAACCAGAACAATCGCAAAGGGATTTGCTGGTTTGCGTGAACGACTAAACCCGGCCAAGAGGTAACACTCTTGGTCGGGTTTTTTTATTGCGCCCCGGAAGTAATGTCACCATGAATCAATCCACAACACAAGCGCCGCTGAATGCCCGCGAGAAACTGAAGCCCGCCGCCTGGTATGCGCTGCTGGCCTGCCTGGCCTTTCTGCTGGTGGCGGCCCGCCTGGACTGTGCCCGGGATCTGTCACTCACCGGACCGGGACCCGGGATGACGGTCGACGAACCGTTTAACGTGGGGCAGGGGGTGTTCCTGGTGCGTGCGATTCGCGTGTATGGGCTGGGTATCATTGCCCCGGAGAGCCTGCGGGAGATCTTTGAGCATGAGAACTATCTGCCCGATCATCCGCCGCTGGGGCGTCTGCTGATTGGCATCGCCCATGAAACAGTGGCAGGGTTAGCGGGAGAGGGAGAGCGACCGTTCGTCGTAACCTATGGTCGCTACGCGTCGGCACTCTGTTTCGCCTGCCTGGTGTTTGTGGTGGGCTGGTTTACCTCTCAACGGTCCGGTCATTTCGCGGGCGTAGTGGCTGCTGTCGCGTTGATTGCATTGCCCCGTGTGTTCGGACATGCGCATCTGGCGGCACTGGAGACGGTGACGGCACTCTTCTATGTGACCGCGGTGCTCGCGGTGATCCGGTTCTGGGATACTACGGAACCGCCGACCACGAAGCGGGCCTGCCTGACCGGTATGCTGCTCGGACTGGCGCTGCTGACCAAGATTCAGGCGGTACTGATTCCGATTCCCGTGATCATCTGGGCGCTGTGGAAGTGGCGTCTCAAGGCGATCAAGCCACTCCTCTGCTGGGGAGGCGTGGGAGTGCTCGTCTTCTTTGCGGGCTGGCCGTGGCTCTGGTTTGATCCGGTCGGGCATCTCAGTGAATATCTGGGACGAACCACGGGCCGGGCTGCCATCTATCTCGATTACTTTGGAACGAAATACGCCGACCGCGATGTTCCCTGGCATTATCCCTGGGTGATGTTGCTGGTGACGATCCCGCTCGGCCTGCTGGTACTGGCGTTGATTGGTGGCTGGAAGACGGGCCGCCGTTCAGAGGCAGAGCGTGAGCAGCGATCCAGCGGTGGCGTGCTGCTGATCGGTTCGCTGCTCTGGCCACTCATGCTGTTTTCCTGGCCGGGGATTACGGTCTACGACGGCGTGCGGTTATTTTTGATGGTCTTTCCCATGGCGGCGATTCTGATCGGCGTGGGGGCAGCACAGAGCTGTGAGTGGCTGCAGCAGCGATTTTCCATGCGAGTGGCGCGTACCGCGGTAGGACTGCTGATCCTGACGCAGGCGTATGCTGCATTCGCTTTCAGTCCCTGCTGGCTCAGTTATTACAGCCTGCTGACCGGGGGACTGCAGGGAGCGAACGCACTGGGGATGGAAGTCACGTACTGGGGCGATTCCATCACGGCGGAAATGCTGCACGATGTAGTCGAGCGGGTGCCCGAGAATTCGTATCTCCAGCTGGCACCGATTCTGCATCCGGCTTACATACAGATGTTGCAGGAGACGCCGGAAGTGAAACGGAAGGGGATCAAGCTGATCCCCTTCGATTCCGAACGTCAGGGCGTTTCTGAATACGTGTTGTACTTCCAGCGGAAGCCTTACCTGCCGGAAGAACTGCAGCCACGTGAGTCAGCTGCGTGGCAGACCGAGATTGCCGTCGTGCGGAAGCAGGTGCCTTTAGCACGACTGGTGCGACTCAATCCGCCCCGCTGAGGTCTTATTGATCCAGGGGCAGTGAAGGGTGGAAGCCCGGGATCTTACAGGGGATGCGATACAGACCGCTGCCGGCGGTGATGTAGAGCGTCGATGCATCCTTGCCGATGCCGAACGTGCAGTTAGTGGGCAGTTCCGGCGTGGGGATGTAGGCCAGTTCTTTGCCTTCAGGAGAGAAGACCACGATGCCATACCGGCTCTCGGCGCGAAAGGCAGCGTAGATATTTCCTTTCTGATCGACAGTCATGCCGTCAATGCCGGTCTCTTTCGAACCGAAGTCGGCCAGGACTTTTTTCTTACCCAGTGAACCGTCGGCCTTGATCGGGAAGGCGTTGAGGGTCATCCGTTTCTTCGGATTTTTCGGAGGATCTTTCTCCAGTCCGGAGAGACCGTTGTTGGTTTCCGCGACGTAGAGGGTTTTGCCATCGGGGGAGACGACGACGCCGTTCGGTTTGGTGATGTCGGTTGTGGCCCGGTGGACGGTTTTCTTTTTCGGGTCATAACGGAAGACGCTCATGTGATCGAGTTCGAGTGGTTCGAATCCGACGTAGCGGGGATCGGTGAAATAGACCCAGCCTTTGGGGTGGATTACCAGGTCGTTCGGTGCGTTGAATTTCTTGCCTTCGAATTTGTCGACCAGGCACACGGGTTTGCCTGATTTGGAAATCCGCGCCAGGCACTGTTTGCCGTTATTGGCACCACAGGCTGCCAGCAGTCGTCCTTTCTGGTCAATCATGAGCCCGTTGCTCTGACCGCTGTCCGCACTGAAGACGCTGGTCTTGCCGGTTGCGGGATCGAAGGTCATGATTTTGCCCTTACCGCCGGCGAAATTGATATCGCTGAAGTAGATCAGCCCGTCAACATCGACGCAGGCCCCTTCGGTGAAGCCTTTATCGACCCAGAGGGTTTCGACTTTGGCATCCGGGGAGACGATCGACGCGTCGCCGCTGGGGGCGGCGGTTTCAGCAGAAACTCGGGAGCCGGTCAGTCCGGAGATGACGATTCCCAGTACAAGAACGTGTTGCCAGTGAACCATGGTTTGTTCCTCTTCTGTTGCTGTGAATGCAAAACGAGCGATTTAAGATATCTCAAGGTGCGAGCGCCATCAGGATGCCTCCGCGGGTTCGATTTCGGCATCAAATTCAGTATCAGTTTCGGTCTCATGTGTATTGTTGCGGACCAGCCAGAGCGAAGGCACCGCGAGGACAGCACCAGCGGTCGGGCCGATGAGATAGAGCCAGAGTGATTCCAGATGGCCGCTGACCAGGGCCGGAGCCAGGGAGCGGGCCGGGTTCATGGAGGCGCCGCAGATCGGTCCGGCGAACATTGCTTCCAAAGCGATCACGGCGCCAATGGCGACACCGGCGAGGATGCCGGTCTCTTTCGCGCCGGTACTCACGCATAAGACGACGAACATCAGAATCCAGGTGAGGACCGCTTCCAGTATCAGCGACTGGATCTCCGTGCCTGCAGGCAGGGTCATGCCGTAGTTGGTCAGGCCCGGGAACGTGATTTTCAACAGCAGGCAGGCGGCGAGGGCGCCGATGACCTGGCAGATGATATAGGGGAGCACCTGGTTGCCCGGGAAGCGTTTACCGACCCAGAAGGCAATCGTCACAGCGGGGTTAATATGTGCGCCGGAGATTTCGCCGATGGCGTAAATAATCGCGGTGACAACCAGGCCGAAGACCAGGGCGATGCCGACGTGCGTCACGGTTCCCTCGGAAACCTGGTTAGTGACAATGGCGCCGGCGCCGCAGAACAGCAGAATAAAAGTACCGAAGATCTCCGCGTAGTATTTTTGCATCTCTGATGACTTCCCGAGCATGAAACTCAAATGGAGGTTGGGAGTTTAATCGTTTTCCGGTCGAGGTGGATTGAGCCAGTGTCCGGAAGGATCGGAACCGGCGACAATCACACCTTTGGCATTCCAGTCCATCCCGGCGCGGACGTCTGCGGCACAGTAGCGGAGAGTGAGTCCACAGCGGCGGCGGTCGGACTGGTTGGCTTCGGAACCGTGCAGGAGCAGGTCGGAGTGAATCGAAATCTCGCCGGCATTCAGAGTATCGTCAACGGGAGTGCCGTACTGTTCGGGATTGTCGATGGTCTGATTGAGTACGTTGTCTTCATGGGAACCGCTGGGGCGGTAGGTCATGTGTCCGTAGTGATGACTGCCGGCGATGAACCGCATGTTGGCGTTTTCCGGGTCGGCGTCATCGATGGCCAGCCAGACCGTGACCGCCTTGGAGGGGGACAGGGGCCAGTAACTGGCGTCCTGATGCCAGGAGACGGCCTTCCCGTCATGGGGCATTTTGCAGAAGAAATGCGATCCCCAGGCAATCACATTTTCGCCGAGCAGGTCTTTCACATGAGCGACGATCCTGGGATGGGTGAGCAGGTCGTAGACTGTGCCGTACTTCATGTGGGCGGTACTGATCGAGTAGCTGTTACCACCCGCGGCGATGACCTGTTCCAGCAGTCGATCAAAGTATTCGCGGTTGGCGATGACTTCCCGATCGTCAAAGATGCGAATGCCGCGGAGGAAGCCGTCTCGGTTGAAGTCTTCGATCTGTGCGACCGTCAGCAGTTGTGGATCAGCGGTTGTGGAAGGATAAAACTTGAGATCGCGCTGTAATTGGGACAGTTCTTCTTCGAGGGGGACTGCCTTAAATTCTTTGGAGTCAGCCATACCGGTTCTCGTCGTGTTTCAAGAGAATGAATGAGTCGCTGTTTCAGCCGGCGGAAGTGCCGGTTCTCCCACGGGAGAGATCAGAATTCATTGTAAATCGGAACAGGTCGGGGAACAACTTAGAAGTGGAAGTTCGCGAGGATCGAGACGATGCGGGGACGAATGGGCTTGCGTTGCCGGGTGGGCTCGAATGGAATTCGAGGTTGTCGGAGACAACTGGAGGTTGCGGTGTACGCGTTCTGCTGGGTGGAGTGCACCTCATCCCAGGGATGCAGGTTGGCGGATTTCCTCTGAAGTGATCGATTTTTCTGAGACCTCCAGCTCGCTGCGCTCGGCTCGGATGATATCCGAGCCCACCCATTCTACTGGAGGCCTTACGTGGAAAAGAGGGAGTTTCTGAATAAGACTCCATCTCTGCAAGTGCTTACGACTTACTGGCTGCTTTATCCGTTTTGGCTTTGGCCGTCGTGGTGGTTGTGGTCGCTTTGCGGCTGGCGGCACTGGCGGCGAGCCCCTCGGCGGAGATCAGGTGCACGAGATCCTGGGCGTTCTGGTCCATTTCCATCACGAGTCCATCCACGCGGCCGGCCAGGTACATGTACATGATCAGCGAGGGGATGGCGATGCCCAGACCGAAGGCGGTGGTGAGCAGGGCCATGGCGATGCCGACGGCCAGTTCTTCCGCTTTACCCATCGCGCTGCTGTTGGCGATTTCGTTGAAGGCCTGGATCATGCCGATCACGGTTCCCAGCAGACCCATCAGGGGGGCGACCGTGGCGACGCCGTTGATCACGCGGAGGTGTTTACGAAGTTGTGACAGCTGACGTTCGCCGCCATCGATAATGGCCTGTTCGACTTCGACACTGGGCTTGCCCCATTTCCGAACGCCGTGCGCGAAGACTGAAGCGATCGGGCTCGGGTTTTCCTCACACAGTTTCAGGGCGGAACGCGCGTTGAGTTTGCCGTCCCGCAGTAGCTTGAGAAAGCGGCTGACGAAGTGCCGGGGAATGACGCGACCGGAGCGGAGAATCACCAGGCGTTCGATGATGAACCACATGGAGATGATGGAAGCGATCACGAAGGGGAGCAGGAAGTAGCCCATCTCTTCGATGATGTCTTCGGGCGTGGAAGGGATCACCTGCCGTTGTTTGACGGCGGCCACCGATTCGGGCAGGGGCCCGTCGGGATCCGCTGCTTCCACGAGTTTGTCGCCCTGCTGTTCGACGACTTTGGGCAGTCGCTCCTGTGCGGAGGCGAACGGGGGTAAGAGGACCAGCGTCACCAGGAGTGTCATGACCAGACTGACCAGTCGTCGAGAGGGACTCTGGACCGCGAGATCGGGAGTAGAGAAATCCTGTGGACTGTGGAAGAGTTTGATCATGAACCAGGGGTATCGCTGTGTAATGACTAATAAACCGGCCCGGAGCTTAGCCGGATCAACCGGAAGAGAGGCGCGGGATTGGAAGAACCTGACTTACCCGGATGGGGAATTCAGGTCGTGCTCTAGTTTACGCGAGATGGAATATGACGTCGAGTCTGGATTGGGATTTCCCGCAGTTGGATTTCCTGATGCATGATCTTTGGGAACAGGCAGACAGTGTCCGTCAGGTGCCGGCCCGGGGCTGGACCTGCTGGATGCGTTCTTTGACGCGAGCGGCCAGTTCATGTTCCGGGAAACGCTTCAAAAAGTCCTGATATGTTTTCAACGCCTGTTTCCATTCCTTCAAAGCTTCATGGCACATGCCGGCCTGAAACAGGGCTGGGGCCTGCCATTCGGGGAATTTATATTGAATGTCGACCTGCAGATAGGCGAGCAGGGCTTCCTTGAATTTCTCCTGGATCATCAGGGTTTCAGCGAGCAGGAACTGGCACTTGGCCGCGGTTTCGGTGCGACGGCTGTTTTCCGAGTCGATGATCTTCTGGAAGACTTTGCGGGCCTCGTCGAATTTGGCCTGATTCTTCAGGCTGCGTCCCAGGACCTCTTCCGCCTGGTAAAGAAAGGGGCTTTCCTCATCCCATTCGCGGAACTGGTCGACGGTTTTCTGAACTTCGGCATATTTTTTCTGCCGGAAGTAAGTCTCAGCGAGCAACACCCAGACCCGCGGATACCAGGGACGGTCGCCCAGCTGTTCGGTCTGTTCTTTGGTTGTCAGGGTCAGCAGTTCTTTCTGAGCTGCTTTGACCTGGTTCAGATACAGGGCGGCTTCCGCCTGATGGAAACGGGCGAAGGCCGCGTATTCATTCTGGGGGAACCGCTTGAGCAGATCCTGGCTGAATTTCTCGACCTCTTTCCATTTCTGCTGTTCCAGATTGATTTCGATCAACCGGTAGAGGGAGACTTCCTGCACCTTCTGATCGGATTTCTCGGAAGCCTGCAGAGCTTCGAATTCTTTTGCGGCGGCATCGAGTTTGCCGGCGATGAGATCGCTTTCGGCAAGGCTCAGGCGGGCATTGTCAGCCAGGTCGCTGTCCGGGGTCTCTTTGACAAGTCGGCGGAAGATCGCGTCTGACTCATCGAACATTTCCGCTTCGTAATTGATGAGTGCCCATTCATCGAGGATCTTATCCAGGTTGTCGGGCTTGGGGAATTTCGTCAGCAGGGCTTCGTAGGCCTTGTTGACTTCATCGATTTTCTTCAGCTGGAACAGCGTGCGGGCGGCCTGCAGTCCCGAGAGCATCGCGTAGCGTGAGGGGGCGAACTGCTTGAGGGTCTGCTGATAAACGTCGACCGCGGGTTGGAGCTTCTGGTCACTTTCCAGGCTGCGGCCCTGCATGTAGGAGGCTTCCGCGGCCAGCGGGTTCTTGGGGAACTCTTTGGTGAACTGTTCAAAGTGCATTGCCGCCGCGGGGAATTCATTCAGCTGAAACTCACTCCAGGCGAGGCCCGACAGGCCGGCCGGGAATTCGGGGGACGTCGCACCGCGCTCGACGATTTCAGCGAAGAACTTCTTCGCACGGCTCCACTGCTGGTTTTCGTAATTGCGTTCGGCCAGTTGTCGATAGGTCTGGATCAGCAGATCGAGATTCGGTTTGCGTTTTTCCAGTTCGGCCAGGTACTGATCGACTTCCTCGGGCTTGTCGTTTTTGGAAGTCAGGATAATCAGGTTCGCGAGGATCTGGTCGTAGCGAGGTTCATTGGGAAACTGCTTAAGATACGTTTTGGCCAGCGATTCCGCTTCCGGGAATTTCTGCAGCGAGTTGAAGTTGTTGCTCTGCAGGATCAGGGCGTCCGCGTATTCGCTGGTGGTTTTGTCGGTGTTCGCGTCATCGAGGTACGGCTTCAGAACGTCGATCGACTTCTGGTATTCTTTCAGCTTCTGATAAGTCCGCGCGAGGTACAGTCGGGCCAGCAGTTGTGTATTCTCGAGCTTGCTCTGGTCGAGTACGTTTTGAAAGTGTTTGACGGCGGCCTGCAGATCTTCGGGCTTGCCCTGGGCATCGCTGATGCGTCCTTTGAGCAGTTCCTGGTGCAGGCGGAGTCCACTTTGGGGATACTCTTTTTCAAACCGGGCAGCGAGTTGAGCGGCTTCTTCGAGTTGGTCGCTGAGCAGGGCGGCTTCGATGGCGAAGTGCAGGCTGTCGTCAGCGAGCTCACTCTGAGGCGACTGCTTGACCAGGTCCAGGAACAGGGTTTTGGCCTGAGCCTGTTTACCGCTGCGGAGCAGGGCGTCAGCCAGTTGGTAGTTTATCAAGGGCTGCTGAGCGGACGAAGGTTTGGCTTTCTGGGCCTCTTCCAGCGCGGTGATGGCTTCCGAGAGCTGACCTGCGGCTTTGAGGCTGACCCCTTTCCAGTAGAGGGCATTGGCGGCCTGCACGGGATCTTTGGCGACGATGTCGAACTGTTCCACGGCCTTGTCGTACTGTTTCAGATCGTAAAAAGCATAGCCGGCATTCAGGCGGGCCGTGATGCCCAGGGGACTTTCGGGGAATTTGGTGGGGAGTGCCAGAAAGGCATCCGCGGCCTGCTGGAATTGTCCCCGATCAAAGAGTGATGTGGCCAGTGCCATCTGGGCGTCGCTGGCCCGGGAATGGGTTTTCTGACTGGCGATCTGCAGGAAGCGTTTCTCTGCTTCCTCGGGCTCCTTGTTTTGCAGGTAAGCGGACGCGAGACCGAACTGGGCGTCCTGCGACATGGCGCCTTCCGGGTGCCGATCGAGGGAACGCTGGAAACTCTTGATCGCCAGGTCGGCTTTCCCCTGTCGGAGCAGTGCATCCCCGAAATAGGCATAGGCCCATTCTTCGAGGGCGTGATTGGGGTAGCGTTTGAGGAAGTCGGTGAACTCGGACTCGGCTGCTTTCAGATCATCGAGCAGGTAACTGCACTCGGCGACGCGATACAGGGCGTCGGGGAGATTTTTATTCTGGGGATACTGCTTCACGAATTCCCGCAGAATGTCGCGGGCCTCTTTATACTTCTGCTGATTGACGAGCGTGAGCCCCAGGTAGAATTTTGCCAGCGGCACGTTTTCGTGGTTGGGGTACTCCTTGAGGTACTTCTGAAACGTCTCGGTCGCCAGTTCCCAGCGGTTCTGCTTGTAGAGGCCGATGGCCAGCTGAAATTCATCACTGGCTTTGTCGGCCCGGACCAGGGTGGTCGGGAGCAGGCAGAGACAGAGTAAAATCAGGGCGAACCTGCGGAGGGAAGAGGCATCAAAGGAAGGGAGCCGGAAACGTTGATTCATCATATTGAAATCGTCTGATCGGTCTTAATTAAGGAATCGTGAACACGCTCCCATCTTATCGTGGGAGTTCAGGCAGAGGCAAGCGGGCATCGCGAAAACTGCTTGTTCCCCGACGAAAACCCGCTCTTGAGGCTGTATTCTGCGCAGAAAAGTCCCCGTAACCCAACTGTCGATCGTTGGTTATCGACTGGTGTTCAGACTACGGGGAATCGGCGGGCGGATGAACCGAGATCAGCTGCCCTGGAAATGCTGGTCGGCGAAGTTGAGGTACTGTTCCCAGTCGAAGTCGGTCACATCGTGTTTGCCGGTGCGGATGTGGTAACCCATCTGCTTCTGCACGGGTTCGTTGATGCCGGGCATCTTGTCTGCACCGAAGCCGGAGGTGCCAAGCAGCTTGTAGACGGGCTCCGCATATTTGACCGAGAGGAATTCTCCCTTGGGATCGGCCCAGCGGTCTTCGACGGCACTCGCGACGTAGACGGGGCGGGGGGCGATCAGTGAGATCAGCATGTGTTGATCGACGGGGAGATCATTTTCCTTGTCGATGTACTTATTGAAGTTGTCACAGAACCAGTGGGGGAACGCGTTGTTGATGACGTGCAGGGTTTCGCCAAAGCGACGACGGCTGAGAGCGGCACCGCCACATCCGGAGTCGTTGGAGATGACGAGGGCGAACCGTGGATCCTGTGCGCCGGCCCAGAGGGAGGTTTTCCCGAGACGGGAGTGTCCCATGACGGCGACTTTGTTTGCGTCGATCTGCTTGTCGGTTTCGAGGTAATCCAGGGCGCGGCTGAGTCCCCAGGCCCAGGCAGCGATCGTGCCCCATTCATCGGGCGCGGGTTTCTGTTTGGAATTATAGAGGGCGTGAACGCCGTTCTTGAAGCCGTCGTCATAGTCGGGATCGATGTCGCCACAGTAGATGGCGACGAGCCCATAGCCACGATCGATGATCTTTTCGATGGGCCAGCGGGACGATGATTTGCCTCGAGAGGCTTCGGTCGCTTTATGATCGACGATGCCTTTGTCTTTGTTGGCCCGCATCCAGTGATCGTTGAGTTTGACGTCTGTCTCATCGGTGATGGTGTGATTGCCGTAAAAGTTGAGACCCATGAAGACAGGGACCGGCTTGGTCGCTTTCGCGGGGAGATAGATCAGCAGATCCATCCGCGGTTCTTCTTTTTTACCCGAGAAGTAGACCGAGACTTCCTTGCGGATGGCCTTGCCGCCGAGGGCGTCGTTCTTGACGGAGGTGACCTCGAACAGCATGTCTTGGGGGGCTGCGGGGCTTTTGCCGTAGACTTCGTTTTCGAAGAGTTCCAGAATTTCAGGGCGGCGAACCTGCTGCCATGCTTTAGCTGAATCGACCTTTTTCCCTTTATTGGTGACGAGCGGGTCGGGGAGTTTGAATTCCGGGACCTGGCTTTCATCGTAATTGGGTTTGGGACGCTGGGCGTGGGCGGTGGGAGTCAGCAGCAGCGTAAGGCTGAGCAGGAACAGCAGATGTTTCATGGTGAGGCGGCCTTTATATTCTGGTGGGTCATCAATTGTGAGTTCTGAGGTAACTATTCTCAATCGTGCCGGTTTCCGCAAGGATTGGCAATATGAAATCGGCGGTGGACCGCGAAAGATACGAAATTTTATGAACCATGGTCGTAATGGAAATTTTTATGAACCACGAAATGCACGAAAGACACGAAAATTTTGTCAGGTGACTGAAAAGGTTTTTGACGGTTTTGTTACGATTCGGGTGGCCTCGGATGTAATCCGAGGTTGTCGTGAGACAACAGGAGGTTGCGGAGTTCGTGTTCTGTGGTGGTTGAACGAACCTCATTGTTTAGGGCTTTGCTCAGAACGGATCAATTTTACTGCGACCTCTTGTTCGCTGCGCTCACCCCGGATTGCATCCGGGGTCACCCTTTTTCTTTACTGCGAAAAGCACGAAAATATCTCGTGTCAGTACTGTTTCACAAAAAGTGAACATTGCTCTTTGCAAGCGTGATCAATTTCGCCACGATTGGCAATATGAAATCGGAATCGGAGTGGAAAAGCTGGTTGTTTCTTTATCCGCTGCTGCAGGGGCTGGGCGGAGTGGGGTGGTGGTGTCTGTTGCTGGCGGTGCCGGAGAGTCGTGCGCTGTTTCTGTCTGAGACACTGTCGGAGCGGGTGCTGCTGGCGTTCTGGCTGCCGGACGGGGTGGTGTTTGTGGGCGGTTCTTTTGTACTGGCCTATGGTCTCTGGCGGCAACGCTGCTGGGCGGGGCCGGTGTTGTATTTTCTGACGGGCGGCATTGCTTACGTGAGCCTGTACTGTCTGTCGCTGAGCCTGGCGACGCAGGGGGGTTGGCTGGGAACCTGTCTGATGCTGGTGTGTCTGGGACTGATGCTGCTGGTTGGTTTGATTCATGCGGGCCGATGTTGCGGTCAGTTAAAAAGGTGTCAGGAACCTTAATTATAAGGTTCCTGACACCTTTTTAATGAGGGGAAGCTGAGGATGTTCAAGATCACGTTTCGACCGACGCGGGCTGAGACGCCACTGTGGTGGCTGCTGCTGAAGATTGTGCTGCAGACGGTCGTGTTCTGGACGCTGTTTCTGCTGGTGCTCCCGGCGGGGCTGATCTGGCTGGAAGGTATACTCGGCTGGCCGGCGTTTCGGTTCGACGGGCAGCGGGTGCTGGGAGTGATTCTGTTTGTGCTGGGGGGAAGCCTGGGGCTGACCAGCGGGGCGACGATGGGCATTTATGGTCGCGGGACGCCGGTCCCTTTCGATACGGCGCGGCAGCTGGTGGTGGCGGGACCGTATCGGTTTGTACGGAATCCAATGGCGATTGCGGGGCTGGTGCAGGGGGCCGCCGTGGGGTTGTATTTCGGTAGCGGGCTGGTGCTGGCGTACGTAGTAGTGGGCATGGTGCTGTGGAATATTTGTGTGCGGCCGGTGGAGGAGCAGGACCTGGAGACGCGATTCGGGGAGGCGTTTGTAGAATATCGCAGGGAGGTGTGGTGCTGGGTGCCGCGATGGAAGGGGTATCGAGTGGTGGAGTGATTCGGGAGACTCGAGTGATCTGATTTAAGAACCACAAAACACAAAAAAATCTGTTTGCAGTGAATCAAAAGGGGTATAAACAGTGCTCAACTGGATTGAGGCAGGTTCAAAAGTCCTGTTGGTTAGTCTTCATTATCTGTCTCTTCGAACTCGTTGGAGTCCTCTTGCAAACGTTTTTTCATGAGTTCTTCGAGGCTTGTGATTCCCATAAAAGCGGGCATCGCGCCCATTGATTTGTCGGTAGGAATGAATACGACAGAAGACTTCCCCTCGAGGCAGATCTCGTAGAGCATGTTCATAGATCGCAGTTGAAGGGCAATGGGATTGTCTGCGTATTTTTTGGAAGCAGCGATAATGGCATCGGCAGCCAGTTGTTCCGCATCAGCCAGGATCACACGTGCGCGTTTTTCGCGTTCCGCAGCCGCTTCGCGCGCAATGGCATCTTCCAGCTCTTTGGCAACAATGACGTCCTTGATTTCTACAGAAATCACGGTCACTCCCCATTTGGAAACGAATCCATCAATGTGCTCTTTCAGCCGCTTTCCGATTTTGTCCCGTTCGGCGAGGAGCTCGTCAAGATTGGATTTCCCTACCATGTCCCGGATCGAGGATCGCGCGCTAAGCTGTGTGGCTTTATGGTAGTTATCGACGTTCAAAACGCACGCCTTGGGATCCATCACCTGGTAGAAGAGGATCGCATCCACTTCTACCGGAATGTTGTCTTTCGTCAGCCCTACCTGCATGGGGACCGTGTAGGTGATAATTCGCAAGTCGATCCGGTAGAGAACACGCGTGACGAAGGGGATGTAAAAGTATAAACCGGGCTCAACCATTCGGTAAAACTTCCCGAGGAAAAACAGGGCGTGACGCTCCCATTCTTTCACTGTACCAAAGAAAAACATGTGCATTGTCCTGGATGGAGGAAGCCGACATGGAGCCAGTTATTAAAGTGCGCCACATGAAAAGCGGCAGGTCTCAAAGGTGCTGTTCCTTTTATCATCTCTGAGGTCTGATGACTTAACAACTGCTTTTTAACAGATTAACAATTTTCCACGCAGTGGTTAAGTATTTTTCTGTAATACCGTTGAATGACGGTTTTGTGGAACCACGGAAGGCATGAAAAGTTGTGGGCGGAATGGCGTTCGCCACCGGTTCTGGGATCGGCGTCAACCTTTTCTACCGGTGGCCAGGTAGCGTTTCTTATTTCGGATGGTCTATACCAAAGTCGTTTCAACCGGGGCTAATGCCCTGCGACTCATTTTCTGAGAGCATTTGCTGAGGTTTATTCAATTGTCGGGTGGCCTCGGATGTAATCCGAGGTTGTCATGAGACAACAGGAGGTTGCGGAGCACGCGTTCTGTTATAGGGAAACGTACCTCATTAATTTGGAATGGAAAAGGTTGGTGCCTTTGTTCTGCAGGGGGCGATTTCTCTGGGACCTCCTGCTCGCTGCGCTCGGCTCGGATTTTATCCGAGCCCACCCATCAATCTTTTTACCGGCGGCTGGCACCTTGCCGCTCGGAGTTGGTGGGGGGACTGTGATTCCCCTTGGGCGTTGATGCTAGTGGCATGTCGCCAGGCGGGCGAACACATGGGTTCGCCCCTACATTTTATTTTGCCTGGGTGAATCAGGGGGGGATTCTTACTCGCCGAAGTGTTGTTTGAGGAAGGCGAGGCTTTTGTTGTTGGACCAGCGGTGGCCGCCTGCGAAGAAGTCGGCGTCGATGTTTTCTTGGGCTCCTAAAACCTGGTAGACCTGTTGCAGTTTTTTGTAGCCCTGGCGGGCGGCGTCGATGGGGAAGATTTTGTCTTCGATGCCGTTGATGAGCAGGACCGGGCGGGGGGCGTGCAGGGCGACGACGTCGGACATTTCGCCGAACCGCATCATCTCGGGCATACACTGGCACAAGCAGTGCGGCATGGCGTAGTAGGAGGCGCGGTAGGTTGAGAAGGCGCCGGCAATCATGGTGAGTTTGACGCGCTCGTCGAGGACGGGGAGGTACATGGCGGTGGCTCCGCCGCCCGAGAGGCCGGCGGCAGCGATGCGGTCCGGATCGACCTCATCCTGTGTCTGCAGGAAGTCGATGACGCGCATGGCGTCCCAGCTGCGCTGGCCCTGGGGAGTACTGCCGATAAGGAGGGCGTTCATGGTCATCTGCAGGCAACTGCGTTTGGTGTGTGAGACGCCGCGATCCTGGTCGCCGGCGGTTTCGTTCCAGCCCCGCATGACGATGGCGGCGGTAACGTAGCCGTGTTTCGCGAAGTAGACGGCGTAGTCGAGTTCGCTCTGGCGGGTCTTTTCTTTGTCGGCTTTGGTTTTGCCTTCATCGATGTAGGGGATGATGCCGCTGTGTCCGTGCAGGCAGACAATCGCGGGCACTTTTTTCTTTAAGTTATGCGGGACGAAGTAATAGACGGGAGCCCAATAGGCGGCTTCGGTGCGGATAAAGACTTTGTGACGGGTGAAGGTGTCGAACTCTTTCTTTTCGGCCCACTTGACTTCCAGGGGGACGCGCTCGGGCATTTTACCCAGGATGCGGGTGACGGTCGGATGAAACTGTTTCCGCCAGGCTGCGTGCTCGGCTTTGTTCGTGGCCTGCCAGGCCTGCAGCGGTTCCATGGCATCGGCGAGTTGCTGGTAGCTTTCGGTGACGGTGAATGGTTTCTCGGCGGGATCGCGTTCTGCTGCGGTCGTTGGGGTGATCAGCAGGCTGGTCAGGATGGTGACGAGCAGGCTGCGGGTGAGTGTTTGTTGGTGGGAGGTATTGAAACTGGAAACAGGGGCTGGCAGGTGCATGTTAATTTACCATCAATCAGAACAGGGGATGTTTGGGTTGGTTCGGGAGTCGCACTGTCAGTTTCCTGCTCGCTGCGCTCGGCCCGAATTGCATTCGGGCTCACCCGTGAAATCTTGTTTCATTCTATTACAGGGGAACGCTGGGGGAAGGTCAAGGGGGAGAATAGGGGCGGGGCTCGATCTGGGGTTTTCTGAACCACGAAATACACGAAATGTTGTGAGTGGAAAGGAACCGGGGCTAAAAGTCTGACCGCATTTATTGAGGGATCTCCCGTTGTCGTGAGACAACAGGAGGTTGTGGAGCACGCGTGCTGTTATAGTTCAACGAACCTCAGCTTATCGGGGCTTTGTTCTGCAGGGGGCGATTTCTCTGCGACCTCCTGTTCGCTGCGCTCACCCCGAATTGCATTCGGGGTTACCCATTTTTCTTTGCCGCGAAAGATACGAAATTTTTATGCGAGGTCAGCACAGTCGGGCGAGCCGACTGTGGCCCCCGTCGTTTGCCGGGGTGGTGAAAGGGGGGCTGGAAGGTTTCCCTGTCCGTTTCCTGCTCGATGCGCTTGAATCGATGGTTCATTATGCACGTCATAAAAACTTCTGTACGCGATTAGTGTGACAGGGTAAGATCAGCGGGTATGTACGGGGATTGAACAGACTGCTTTCATGTTTTTAATGTTGCACCCAGGAAAGAAGCCGAATGAAGGACGAACAGACGATTGACTGTTTAACCTTTGAGGCGTGTCTACCGGATGATTCCGTGTGGAGCCAGGATGGGGATCTGATGGTGCCGGGAGGCAGGGCGATTGCTGCGGTTCTGATTGAACTGTTCAAAGAAGCCGGAGTGAATGTCGAGCCTGCTGAGCAACAGGAGTACTATGCCTGGCTGATCCCGGTGGAGTCGGACGGTTTGCGTCTAGAGTTTTATCTGCACGACTTACATCCGTGGCTGCTGATCTGTGAATCACAGGGACGCTGGTATCAATTGCAGAAGAAGCGGCAGAAGCTGAAGGTACTCTATGAACGTGTTCTGACGGAGCTTAAGGAACGACTTCAATCCGATTCGCGGTTTTCTGATGTTCGGGCAGGATCGAGAGAGACACTGCTTTGAAAAACTGTGATATTGCAGGGGATTGGGGCCAGATGAAGAATTCAGGATTTTAAGGGACCACGAAAGGCACGAAAATTTTGTGCATCGTTGATCGCAGGGAATAAGATGGAGGGGTTGACCTTCTCTGTTTTCAAAAATTGATTCTGTGTCAGGAACAGGTAACCGAAAATGGCATCTTCCGACAAGAGCGCGCAGCCCAGGGAAAAGGTTTTCACTCTCGGGAATACCATTGTGATGCTGCTGTTTCTGGGGGTGATCTATTTTCTTTTTTTCCATGGTTTCGTGTTTGCGAATGCGGCGAATGCGGAGTTGCTGGCGATCTATGAGGTTGCTGAAGTGGGGGGCTCTTTGCGTGAACTGGATGAACAAGTTGCGAAGCTGCCTCAAACGTGGATCACTGCTTCTTCGCATGAGGATTTGCGAATCTTTTCCACCCCGCTCCAATTTGGTGCTTCAGAATGGTACCTGAGAATCGAGGCAGAAGAAGGGCTGATTACGTGTGTCCGGATTCATACGGCGGACTCGATTCGCTTTCACCCCGAGGCGGCGCCGCCTGATAAGGGAGAGTGCTCATTCGAGACATACTGATGTGAGTGTCTGGTGTGCATCTCGCGTGAAGGGGGCGGATGTGTAGAATGAGGCAGGTTTGCGTTATGAGCGGAATTGCGTTCGGCATTGACTCTCGATCAGCATCAACCTTTTTACCGGCGGCTGGTGCCTTGCCGCTCACGGTTGGTGGGCTGTGATTCCCTTTGGATGTTGATACCGGTGGTATGTCGTCAGGCGGGCGAACACATGGGTGCGCCCCTACGACAGACAGGGGATTGGTTTCTCTGTTGTGGATTGTGAGATTGCTCTGACCGTTTCCTGTTCGCTGCGCTCACCCCGAATTGCATTCGGGGTTACCCGTTTTCTTTACCGCGAAAGGCACGAAAATATTTTGTGCGAGGTCAGCACAGTCGGGCGAGCCGACTGTGGCACCCGTTGTGTAATTGGTTTTTTGAGAGGTTGTCATGTTGAGAACGAAATTCGTGAACGGAGACAGGGAGGCCAGGACAGAATTTTGTCCCGATGTGGCCGGATTTTGTCCTGGTGTGTCCCGGTTTTTGTCCCTGTGTGACCGGAGTCTGTCCTGGTTTGCCCTGAACAATATGTGGGAAACATTTCGCATGAGTTCTGTTTGCTCCAGTGAAAACCTGTTGAAAAGCGGTGTGGATTCAGGTGCTGTTGCGTCAGTGGTGTCTGGTGTTCCGGTGCACGCTGACCTGCCTCGCGCGCGAGCCAGAGGGGAACAGCATACGATTCGGGAGGGGCGGATCAAGAGGAGTTTGTGCAGTAAATACGGGGAAAATGAGCACCTGATTACGGGGCGCGTGTCAGGGGAAACGACAAATAAGTTCCTCAATCTCGTATTTCTGGTATATAATGGCTAAGATAATCGCTTCGAACCAAGAACTGTCTGAATCTTCACAACTGACATACATCGGCACTATGGGGTGCCTGGATCTGATTTATGAAACATCTGTCTCAAGCAGAAGAAATTGAGGAAATCCGCCAGCTGGTGCGGAAGAGCGGCCTGCGGAGTACGGCGGCCCGGATTACCGTGATCCAGTTTTTACGAAAGGCGAAGTCTCCGCTGACGCACGCGGAGATTGCAGAAGATCTGACCCCCATGGGCTTTGATAAAGCGACCGTGTATCGCAACCTGATTGACCTGGCGGATGCAGGTCTGGTGAAACGGACCGAGCTGGGCGATCATGCCTGGCGGTTCGAATTACGGAACCCGGATGAGCCGGAAGATGCAGAGCATCCGCACTTTGTCTGTACCGAATGCGGCAGTGTTTCCTGTCTGCACGATGTGGAATTCAAGACTCCCAAGAACAAGCAGTGGGCGGCGGTCGGTAAAGTGACCGAGATCCTGCTCAAGGGAATCTGCAGCGAGTGTGAAGAGGAAGAGTGAGCGCTGGTCAGTGGTCGTGCTTGTGCTCGTGCGAATGACCGTCGTCTGATTCTTCCGCGTGCGAACCGTGGTTGTGAACGTGTTCGGGTTCGAGAAAGCCGATGCCATACGCGAGGGCGATGCCGAGCAGGAGTACGAACGAGAGTCGGAAGCGGTTATGCGAATGGAATTCCATTTCCGGCAGCAGGTCGCCCAGTGAGATACAGATGAAGACGCCCGCGGCGAAGGCCAGGGCACAGCCGATGATGATGTGCTGGTTATCGGAAAACTGCTGCACGCCCAGGAAGAAGAGCAGGGCACCGAGGGGGCACATCAACGCGAAGCCGATGTTGACGGCGTTTCTCCAGCCGGCGGACCAGCCACCCGCGGCCATCAGTGATGTGATCGAAACGGCATCTAGTGGTTTGTGTAGTGCGATCGCCAGAAAAGTTCCGAGGCCGAACAAAGAGAGAAAGACTTCGTGGTGTTGCTCGGCTATGATACTGGCGCCGAGAGCGAGCCCGTCAATCAGTGTGTGCAGGGCCAGACCCAGGGCGATGCCGACCCAGCTCAAATGATGCGAGTGGGCATGCGTGTGCGAATGGACCGGCGCGTGCGCGTGATGCTGATCGCAGTCGTGATCGTGGTCATGGTCATGGTCATGGTCGTGGGGGTGTCCTTCTTCTTCGAGTTCCACGGTACCGTGCTGGTGAAAGTGGAAGGTTCTCAGCAGGAAGAAGAGCGTGATGATGCCGGTCATCATCCACCAGACGGCGCGGTCAATCGATCCCATTTCGGCGACCGCGTGTGGCAGAAGATGAAAGACGCCGATGCCCAGCATGAGTCCGCCGACAAAACTGATGAGCGTTTCCATGCGGGTGTGTGTCAGTTTGACAAACGAGGGGAGCCAGCCTCCCATTAAGGACGAGAAGACAATCAACGCGCAATAAATGCCGAGCAGCGTGTATGACCAGCCGGTGTTGTTTTCGGAGGCCGGTTCTGTCGTGGATTCCTCAGTGGCGGTGCTGGTTGTTTTTTCCGGGTGCGGGTGAGTGTGTTCGGCAGCCGCGGCCTGGGTGGGGCGCGAGGTGAAAAAGCCGGGCGCTACCAGGAAGGTGACCAGGGGAATCGTGAGCAGCAGAAAGGTCAACCGCACGTCGTTTTTGAGGTGTGACAGGGGTTTCATGGGATCAGAACAATCAGCAGTGAGCGTGAACTTGAAGCGGACTTAGCGGGAATGGAATTCTCTATCGGCGTTCAAGTATTGTAATAGCAAATAAATTGCGATTGAATTTAGCTTTTACGATGAATCAAGACAAGAGCCGTCCCGTGTTGATTGGGGAAGTTTCTGAACTTCTGCACCGCGGTTGGGGCGTTGGGGAGGCGATTCAGCCCCGATCTGGCTGTGTGGAGGGTATTACCCCGGTTTGAGACACTGTTTGCCGGCTCAAAGCAGCGCTTCTTTAAGAGGGTTTATTAAAGGGATGTTTGTCTCCACTAAAGATAAGTGCAGTTATTGACTCACTTTACCCTGTTAAACTCTTCCGGTTAGGGGTTCTGTTCGGAGTGTTCCTAAGGTGCGGGCGATTGTGAAGCGTCTTAACCGTATCTTAATATTTGCTTCAAAAAAGATCCGCCGATAAGCGAATACAGGATCTCGTTGTTTTTGCAGGCATGTGGAAATACGGATTAATTAGTAAAACCGCCTGGTAAGGAAACCGGGCCATGAACATCAGGGATGAAGATGCGCACATTCATTAAGACTGCAGGTTTCCTGCTCTTACTGGGGACACTGTTTCGTACAACCAGTGTCATTGCGGAAGATGCTCGAATCGATTCTGCTCAACTGGAGCGCCTGCTGGACCGTTTAGAAGCAGCAGAACAACGGATCCAGGAGCTGGAGCAGAAGAAAGAGGAGCCAAAGCAGCAGACTCCTCCTCCGGCCCCGGCTTCGCGGATGGCGCCGCCCCCTCAGCTGGAAAAAGCGAGTGGGGGACTGGACGACTCCGAGCAGCTGTTGATCAACAACTTCTACGATGAAGCGGGAGACAACGCTCTGGAGAGCCGCCTGTCGACCCTGGAAGAGGACTGGAAAAAGTTCTCCGAATCAGAGCAGGCCAAGAAAGCCGAAGATGCTGCCAAGCCGACCACATTGAAAGTCTTTGGTCGTATTCACCTGGACGGCTGGAACTTCTCTAACAGCACTCCGGGGATCGAGTCCTTTAATGATCCAACCGATCCAACCGATCCGCAGAACCGTGTTGGGTTCCGTCGCGTTCGTATCGGCGTGTCTGGTAAAATCAAAGACAACATGCTCTACAAATTCGAGTATGACTTCGCCGATCCTGGTGACCCCGCGTTCAAAGACGTTTACATGGGGTGGAACGATCTGCCTGTCTTTCAGACGCTGTTAATTGGTAACCAGAAGCGTCCGCTGGGTATGGATCACCTTAACAGTAGTCGTTACAACTGGTTCATGGAACGTCCGCTGGTGATCGAAGCGTTCAACCAGGATGCACGTCGTTTGGGTATTTGTGCCTACGGCGTTTCGGATGATGAGACCTGGAACTGGCGTTACGGTATCTTCAACCTGGAAGATGTCTCGAAAGACGGGGCGTACATTGGCGATGCGGGTCAGTATTCGCTCAATGGTCGTTTTGCCGGGACCCCCTGGTACGATGAAACCTCGGGTGGTCGCGGTTACCTGCACCTGGCTGTCGCCGACATGTGGGCCAAGCCGGATGGCGATCCGAGTGCGACCGCTTCCAATGATAACGAAGCCCGTTTCCGGACCCGTCCTGAAGCCCGTACCAGCAGCCGCTGGATTGACACCGGCGCGATTGCAGGAGCCGAATGGTTCAACACACTGGGTTTCGAAGCGATGTTGAACATTGGATCTTTCGGGGTCGTCAGCGAATACCAGGTGACTCATGTGGGCCGTGGTTCGCAGGGATCTCAGCTGACGTTTGAAGGTGCTTATGTCGAGGCTGGTTACTTCCTGACTGGCGAATATCAGCCGATCGACCGCAAGTCCGGAACCATTGGCCGCGTCAAGCCGCTGGAGAACTTCTTCCTGGTTCGTACTTGTGACGACGAAATCGGTGGTGGCTGGGGTGCGTGGCAGGTTGTGGCCCGTTACTCCTACCTGGACCTGTCTAACGGAAATATCACCGGTGGTGATGAGACCAACTTCACCTTTGGTATGAACTGGTGGTGGAATTCTCACTCGCGTGTGCAGTTCAACTACATCCATGCTCAGATTGATGACCGTGGTCCGATCAACGGATATACCGGTGGTCGATCCGACATCTTCGGTGCCCGGTTTATGGTGGACTTCTAAGCCAGGTTCCAACTCAGCGACTATCAATATTTGAAATTTAAAATCTCAGGAAGTGAGAATTATGAAATACTTAGCAATCGTTGTGCTGGCAGTCACGGTCAGCCTGTCGGGGGGAACTCAGAGCTCAGCCGGAAACGGCACCCCCTGTTGCGACAAAGCAAACGGTGCGTGCGGCAGCTGCAACAGTTGTTCTCAGGGTTGTAAGACCTGCCGGCTGTATGTCGAGAATCTGAAAGTAAAGAAGCATTGTTTCTTTACTGAATGCAAAGACATCTGTATTCCTCCCGTGCGGTTTCCCTGGCAGAAGTGCTGCGACCTGAAGTGTGGGAAGGTCAAGACTGTGCGTGTGCTGAAAAAGCACGAATACAAGTGTGATAAATGTGGATACAAGTGGACGGTGGAAGATCTCTGCGGGAACTGCAACAGTGGTGCCTGCGAGGCCATGCCTCCCGCTCCTGCGAAGTCAGCCCAGGCGCAGCCTCCGCTGGCACCAGCGACTTCAATCAGAAAAAAGTAATCTGACGTTTCAGAATCACTCTGAATGAGCTCTGCCGGTAATCTGTGCTGCCTGAAAACAGCGACCGATTACCGGCTTCGTTTCACGAAGAGGCTTTCGCCTGCGGGCGGTGAACCAGCGAGTAGACACAGGGGATCAGGACAAGCGTCAGGAGTGTGGAGACAACCATTCCCCCCAAGAGTGCCCGTGCGAGTGGAATCATGGCCTCGTTTCCGGGTGAGAGCTGGAACGACAGCGGCAGCATGGAAGCGACCAGGGTCAGGGAGGTCATCAAAATGGGTCTGAGGCGCACCTGGGCAGCGGAGAGTGCTGCCTCGCGTGGTGTCAGACCTTCCCTGCGGCGCTGGTTGGCGAATTCAACGAGCAGAATGGAGTTGTTGACGACGACGCCGATCATCATCAGGGTGCCCATCAGCGACTGAATATTGATGTAGGTGTCGGTCAGGTACAGAATCAGGAGGACGCCTCCCAGTCCGAGGGGAACCGCCAGCATGATGATCAGCGGATCGACGAAGGAGCGGAACTGGGCCATTAAAACGAGGTAGACCAGAGTGCCGGCGACGATGAGTCCGGTTCCCAGCAGGCTCATGCCGGTCTGCATGGTTTCTACGGGGCCGCGAATTGTCGTCGAGACGCCGTTTTCAAATTCGAGTTGTTTGAGTGTGTTTCTGATATCCTGGGCGACCGAGCCGACATCCCGGCCGGCGACATTCACGTAGACGTCATTGACGCGTGAAATATTGTAATGCGCGATCTCGCCGGGGATGGTAACCCGCTTGACGGTGGCGATGTTCGACAGGGGGATCGTGACTGGCCCGGTGGGAGTGCTGAGCGAAAGAGGGATGTTGCGAACTTCGTCCAGCGTCTGGAACTCATTCGATTTGTATTGCACGCCCATGAAGAAGTCGACGCCGGACTTGGGATCGATCCAGATGGTGGGCGAATAGCCGACGCTCGATCCCAGGGCGGTCAGGACGGTCTGGGCGACTTCTTCCTGGTCGACCCCCAGGTACTTGGCGCGGGTGCGATCCACCTGAATATCGAATTGTGGATAGTCCAGCGACTGCGCGATCTGGACGTCCTCGGTTCCGGGGATCTGCTGGACTGCGGCGACGACTTTTTCGGCAGCGTTGCGACACTGGTCGAGAGTACCTGCGGCGACTTGCACGTTAATCGGGGTAGGGACGCCTTCATTCAATGCCAGGTTGACAATGCCGCCGGAGACGAACAGGAACTGTTCCAGAGGATACTTCTCAGCAAGCTTCTGACGCAGTTGCTGAATATAGATTTTTGTACTCGTGGACCGATTGTCCTGTTTCAGATTGACGATCAGGTAGGCAGTGTCGGGTCCGGAATTGGAGCTGAGGACAGTGGAGAAGCCGGCACCTTTTCCGACGGGCAGGCCGATGTTGGCGATGAGCGTGTCAATTTCTTCAGGCGGCACAATCTCTTTGACGGTCTCTTCGATGCTGGCGACCAGTTTTTCGGTTTCTTTCAGCTCGGTGCCGGGAAGTGTTTTGATTCGGATTTCAAAGGTGCCCGCATCGACGTCGGGAAAGAGTTCAGTCCCGAGTCGGGGCCAGAGCAGGAAGCTGGTTCCGACGGCGACGATGATCAGCAGTCCGCTGAGTGCGGGGGCTTTCAAGATATCATTCAGAAATCGTCCATAAATGCCGTGCGGCTGGGAGTCATTCTGGGTAGATGATTCCAGTGAGTTATCTGCAGAGGTTTGTTTCTGAACGCGTTCCCGAACGAAGGTGGCACAGAACGCGGGGACGACAGTCAGGGCCAGGATGTATGAAGCGCCGATGGTGAACGTGGCTGCCAGCGAGAGCGGTTCAAACAGGTATTTAATCATGCCGGTCAGAAAGACCGCGGGGAGAAATACGGCCAGCGTGGTGATGGTACCCGCCAGGATGGCCCCCGAGACTTCCATCGTCCCTTCCCGGGCCGCTTCGAGTGCCGATTTTCCCATCCGCTGGTGACGTATGATATTTTCGACCACCACAATGCCGGCGTCTACGACGGTGCCGATCGCCAGGGCAATCCCGCCGAGCGTCATGACGTTAATCGTCTGTCCGGTAAAAGCAAATCCCAGACCACCGATCAGAATGGATAACACGATCATAGAGACAATAATCAGTGTCGGCAGGAAGCGGCGGAGAAACACAAACACAACCGCGGCGACCAGGAGCGCGCCCAGGCCGACCTGACTGTAGAGGTTGCTCATGGCTTTGCGGATGTAATGCGACTGGTCCGAGACGAGCGTGACTTCGGTCGCTTCCGGGATGTCCCCCCGTTCTTTCATCTTGGGGATTTCGGTGGAGATCCCCTCGTAGATCCGGTCGACAACCGCGATCGTGTTCTCGCCCGGCTCCCGCAGCAGCGGACAGTAGACGCTTCGTTTGCCATTCACGCGTACGATGTTGTATTGCAGGGCCGCATCGTCTTTCACTTCGCCCAGATCGCGGATGAAAATCGGTCGGCCATCACGCACGGCGACCGGGATCGCTTCGATTTCCTCTGTCGTGGGTAATGTGTTTTTGGGATGGATCTGGTAATCGGTGCCACCGACCCGCGCCGTTCCTGCTGCCAGCACCAGGTTGGATTTTTTGAGTGCGTCGACCACATCGGTCGTACTGACATGATGTGCCTGCAGCTTGGCTGGATCGACATAGACCATCATCTGGCGGAACTTTCCGCCGAACGGGTGGGGAATCTGTACCCCTTTCAATCCGCCCATTTTATTACGGACCGCGTAGTAGCCAATGCTGTAGAGTTCCGATTCGCTCAAGCCTTCCCCAGAAATCGCAGCGAGGACTACGGGCAGATTCGAGGGTTCACTGCGGAGTGTAAACGGCCATTCGATTCCGGGAGGCAGGTGAAACATGTCACTGGCTTCCAGGTTGACGATATCGTTCATTGCAGAACTGGGATCAGCGCCGGCCTGGAAGAAGATCTTGATGACGGCGGCACCGGGGACCGTGCGGGATTCCTGGTGCTCAATCTTGCCTGCCAGGGTCAGGGCGCGCTCGACGCGTGAGGTGACCGACTTCTCCATGTCGAGTGTGGGCAGTCCGGGATAAGAGAAGAAGCTGACCACGACTGGTTTTTTGAAGTCGGGCAGAATATCGACCGTGATCCCGGGGATGACGGCGGCTCCCAGCAGGCAGAGCGCGACAGCTCCCGCGAGAACAGCGTAGCGATTCTTGAGTGAAAAGTTGATGAGTCCCATGACGCCCGTACTTTCCTGTTCGTCTCTAAATCAATGAATGTTCGGTGATGAATTCCGGAGTCAGTTCGCTCAGCGCTGGAGTGGTGCGACCTTGTCGCCCGACTGGAATCGCTTGAGATGGGCGTCAATGACCTTCTGGCCTGGAACGATGCCCGCCAGGATTTCAATCGACTGGCCATTGTCGATGCCCGTCGAGACCTGGACGATGGAGACGACGTCATCATCGTTGACGGCATAGACGTAGGCCTGTCCCGAGGATTCATAGCGAATGGCCCGGGAAGGCAATGTGCTGGCCGTAATTTGTGCCGAGAGAGTAATCGTCGCCTGGCCGAACATGCCGGGGAGCAGTTTGCGGTCGGGGTTGGGAACGTCCGCTTCGACCAGCATCGTTCGGGTATGCGGATCGAGGGCGCCTGTAAAGCGGGACACTTTTGCTTTCAGTTCTGCTTCGCCTGCAAACGAGGGGAATCGCAGTGTGACCAGGTCGCCCCGGTTCACCAGAGCCGCTTCTGCTTCCGGGACCGGGATCTGAATGCGGACCTGTTCGATCTGATCAATTACGAACAGGGGTTCTCCTTTACCGACCTCATTTGCTTCACGCACCAGGTCGCCGGGATCAATCGAGCGGGCGGTGATCATGCCGGCGAACGGAGCTTTGATTTGAGAGTACGCCAGCAGTACTTCCAGTTCTTCCAACTGACGTCGTGCGATGGAGGTCTGGGCCTGGGCTGCCTGCAGATCGGCCTGGGCTGATTTCTGTTTCGCTTTAGCAACGACGACCTCCGCCATTGCGGAATTGATTGCCGAGTTCACACTCTGCTGACTGGCGAGTTCGGAATCTCGTTTTTTGCGAACTTCATCCAGAACCCTGCTCTCTAGCGACCTTCGTTTCACCAGGTCACTGGTTCTGGCGAATTCCGCTTCCGCTGCTGCGACGACTGCTTTGACGCGGTTCAATTCCGATTTCGACTGGGCCAGCCTGGCTTCGGCAGACTGAACATTGGCCTGGCTGAGTTCGATTCCCGCTTCGGCCCGTTTTTCTTCTGATTCATACCGGGTAACCTGCGCCTGAAGCACGAGACGCTGCTTCTGCAGTTCTGGTACATCGATGGTGGCCAGTACCGTTCCCTGTTTGACGTAATCGCCGATATCGGCTTTGACCTCGCTCACATAACCGCTCACCTTGGCCCGCAGTTCAGCCTTGTAGTAGGGCAGGATGGTCGCCGGCTGTGTGGTGGTCCGCGTTACCTGTTCCTGTGTCACGGAGATCATTTTTACGGGAACGGGCGGGGTCTTTTTTTTCTGCAGTGTGATTTCTGTTTCTTGAGAGCAGCCTGATAAGGCGGCTGCCAGGCAGAGCGCGCTGATGCAGCGCGTCACCAGAGGCGGGTAAGACATCATGAGCAGTGGACCTTCATTTATGACAAAATGGGAATGTATTGAAAATCTACCATTGAAAAAGGGGAGATTGTAGATGGACGACACTGAATTGCAGATTTTTTGCTGCATTTTTTAACCGGGAATACCTGCATAGGCCGCAAACTCAACCGGATCGGAGCAACTGTCTCAAGGCTTGCAATTCGAATCTGAAACCCGTCGGATCAGCGCGGTTAGTGGGGTGATTCTGCCGATACTTTCGAGACAGGAAGTGTAAATAGCATAAGCGCCAAAACACGGAAGGTTTTACAATGCGTCGACGAGAAGGCAGGTTATGGATGGGATTAGGCCTGGTCTGTCTGAGCGGGTGTTCAACGGTGCAGACCGCATTCCACGGTACTGCTCAGGACAGACCGGAAGTTCCTGACCGCGCCCGCATGATCGCAGAGCAGGATCTGGATGACATCCTGCTGAAGAAGCCCTCCTGTAATACCCGCTATCTGACGAAGAAAAAAGCGAGTCTGGTCAGTTTGCGGCCTCCTGTTCGCTCGGGCGATCATTCCGTAGCCACCACCGAAACGGAAGTCCCCGTGTTCTCAACGCAGAAGGTTCAGTCGGTCAGTCATGAAGACAAACCGCTGGTGCCGGCCGTGGAACAGAAAACAGCCACGTTGATGATTGATGGGAAGGCCTATCGCGTTCAACTGCTGGAAGAAGCCACGGAGCCCGAGCCGAACAGCGCCATCACCACCGCCTCAGCAAATGTCCCTCCCGCACCGGCCGTGCTACCCATTTCGGAATTTGATCAATCCGAACTGAGTCAGTCCCCCATTCCTGCAGAGGATTCTCTACGACTCAATTTACCAACGGCGTTGTCCATGATCGGCGGCGAGCATCCTGCCGTCGGGCTGGCACAATGGAAGGTTCAGGAAGCCTATGCTCGACTGGATCAGGCGAATGTTCTCTGGCTGCCTTCGATTCAGCCCGGGTTCAGCTTTGACCGGCATGATGGAAATCTGCAGCCCAGCGATGGCTCGATCGTGGATGTGAATCGGAACTCATTCCAGTACGGTCTGGGAGCGGGAGCCACGGGGGCCGGCACAACTCCGGTTCCGGGCATCGTCGCTCGATTTCATATGGCTGATGCCATCTTCCAGCCTGAAATTGCCGAGAAAACCGCCTGGGCTCAAAGTCATGCCGTCGATGGTGTACTCAACGAACAGTTGTTTAAAGTTGCCGATGCGTACCTGGAATTGCTGGAAGCAGAACAGGATATTCGCATTCTGGAAGAGACCCGCAAACATACCGCCGGTCTGGCCAAGCTGACTCACGACTTCGCAGCAACCGGACAGGGGCTGCAGGCAGACGCTGACCGGATGAAAACGGAACTCGCGCTGGATGACAACCGGGTTGTCAGTGGACGGGAACGAGTCGAGATCGCTTCGGCACGTCTGTCAGAAGCGCTCAGCGTCGACAGTGGTCAGCGGATTGTTCCCCTGGATGTGACAGTCGTTCCCCTGGATCTGGTTTCTCCCGATCTGGACAAAGGCACGCTGATCAGCACCGGCCTGGCCAGCCGACCCGAATTGAAGGAAGCGCAAACTCTCGTCGCCGTTGCCTGTGAGCAGTATAAACGTCAACGCTATGCCCCGTTTATTCCCAGCGTATTACTGGGATTCAGTAATGGTGGTTTCGGGGGCGGTCTCAGTGACAGCCTCAATAATGTGGGCGAGCGTTACGATTTTGATGCCATCGTTACCTGGGAAATTCGCAATCTCGGCTTTGGAGAAGGTGCCGCCCGCAGGGAGACACAGGCGCAAATCGAGCAGGCCCGGTTCCAGCAGATCAAGGTCCTGGATCAGGTGGCGCGTGAGATCTCAGAAGCGCATGCCCAGGTTGTGCATCGCGCACAAAATATCAGGATCACAAAAGCAGGGATCAAGTCTGCTGAGGAATCTTATGAAAGAAACCTGGGACGGATCCGGGATGGTCAGGGGTTACCCATCGAGGTTCTGCAGTCCGTCCGCGCATTGGAAGCTGCTCAGCGGGCTTACCTGACAGCGGTGATTCAATACAATCAGGCACAGTTCCGTCTGCAATGGGCACTGGGCTGGCCCGTGTTCGCACCAGACGCATCTGCTGAGGATGAATTGAGCATCAGGTAACCTTCGTCTGGCTGTCATTACTCTGCGAATGGCGTATTTCTCAGGCCAGACACGAATAATCCTTTCAAACAGGTTCAGATCTGGCATAATTAAAGAGCTTCAGCCTGGTACCCCTCTGTCGTTCTTTCCCTTCCTGATTATTGTGTGACAGCATGATCTGTATTTCTGTAACTCCCGAATCCCGTAACTTTGCCAAGGTCGATATCCTGAACGCAGCCGCGCAGTGCGACCTCGTGGAACTCTGCCTGGACCGGTTGATCAAGACACCCGATATTGGCGATCTGATCTCAGGTTTCGAAGTGCCGATTCTGGTTTCCTGTCGGCACCCCGAAGAAGGGGGGCAGTTCAAAGGCACGGAAGCGGAGCGGGTCCAACTGCTCAAGCAGGCGATCATCGCGGAGCCGGAATACATTGAGCTGGACCTGGAAACGGCGCGACAGATTCCCCGCTTCGGCAAGACCAAACGGGTCATCACTTACACGAGTCTGAAAAAGCCGCTGTCACAGGTCGATGATATTTTCGACGAAATGGAAGACGCGAAAGCGGACGTGATCAAGTTTACCTGGCCGACTCCCACGCTGCAGACCGCGTGGCCTTTACTGGCGGCAATCAGTCAGAAGCGGGAGATTCCCGTCGTCGGGCTGGGACTGGGCGCAGCGGGGATTACGTTTTCTCTGCTGGGGACGAAATACGGTTCACCCTGGATTTACGCGGCCCTGGAAAAGGGGATGGAAGTTTTCGAGGGGCAGCCGACGGTCGCGGAGCTCAACGAAGTGTTTCACTGTCAGCGTATCACGGCCAAGACCCGTTTCATTGGTGTGGCAGGGCTGGGGGTGACAGAACGGCGGACAGTTGAGGTCATCAATAAAGCCTCTGAGAGACTGGGGCTGGATTATGTCTGTCTGCCGCTGGTGATCAACGACTTCAAACAGGTGCATAAGATGCTGGGGATTCTCAAAATCCGTTCGCTGGTAGTCAGTCCGCGGATGGGGGAATTCATCCTGCCTTTGGCCGAACATCTGGAAGAGTCTTCACAGAAGACCGGCTATGGCGATCTGCAGCTGAATCAGGCGGATGGCTGGCATGCTTACGATACCGTTCGACGGAGTGCGATCCGGAGCCTGGAGACAACGCTCGGGGCAGGCACTGATGGAGACAGTTCTGTCTTTCAGCGGAAGAACATTCTGGTGCTGGGACAGGGTGGGCTGACGAAGGCCATCGTCTACAGTCTGACCCAACTCGGCGCTGTCGTGAGTGTCACTTCACCCAACGATCGTGCGGCGCAGGGAATCGCGAAGACGTTTGATGTGCGATATGTGCCGTTTGCAACGATCTATGACACGCTGAGTGACATCGTGATTCAGACCGATCCTGAATTGCAGCTGGGACCCGGCAAGTTGAATTTCAATCCCTCCTATCTTCGTGAGACCATGACGGTGATGGATATCAGCCATCTGCCCGAAGAGACGGAGTTGATCCGTGAGGCGGAGAACCGGGGCTGTGAAGTGGTGTCGGTGGATGAAGTCTATCGTCGGCAGTTGAATCAGATTTTCAAGGCGATTACCGGCCAGGAAATCCCGGACGAGATTTTCACCAGCCGGAGCGAATACACGCGGTGAGGCGGGGTGCCTCGTCGCGTTAGTTTGCCTGGTTGCGGTTGGCAGCTGGGAGCTTGAGCAGGCGCAGGCCGTTGAAAATGACGAGCAGGGAAGCACCCATGTCGGCAGCGATCGCAGCCCAGAGGGAAGCGTGATTGACGGCCATCAGGATCACGAACAGAACTTTGATGCTCAACGCAAAGATGATGTTCTGACGGATGATCTTCAGCGTGCGGCGTGAATGATGAATCAGCCAGGGAATCTTGGTCAGGTCGTCGGTCATCAGCGCGATATCAGCCGATTCAATGGCGACGTCACTGCCCGCGGCGCCCATGGCGATGCCCAGGCTCGAACGTCCCATCGCAGGTGCATCGTTAACGCCGTCTCCGACCATGGCGACATGCTCATATTCATTGACCAGGGACTCAATAACCGTGAGCTTTTCTGCGGGAAGCAGCTCTGCATGCACCTGATCCAGGCCGATCTCCCGGGCGACGGCTTGCGCGGTGCCCTGGTTGTCTCCCGTCAGCATGACCAGTTGCTCGATCCCCGTGGCGTGCAGCTCACGAATGACAGTTGCGGAGGTGTCGCGCACGCGGTCTGCCAGCGCGATGAAGCCACAGACGTGTGTGTCATTACCCACGACGACGACGGTCTGTCCGCTGGCAGAGAGTTCCTCCAGCTGCTGATGCACTTCGGCCGTTTCTTCTTTTCGTTCTTCCAGGTAACGGTGCGAGCCGAGCCAGAAATTTCTGCCGTTCAACGTAGCGGTAGCCCCTTTTCCCTGGATGATCTGATAGTCGTCCGCGGGCTGATAAGTGACGTTCCGCTCGGTAGCTGCTTCCAGGATAGCCAGTGCGAGGGGATGGTTGCTGTGTGCTTCCAGGGCAGCGGCGCGTTCGAGCAGTTCGGCTTCGGTGTGTCCATTGAGGGGCACGATTTTCGTGACGACCGGCTTCCCCTGCGTGAGCGTTCCCGTTTTATCCAGGGCCAGGGCGCGGAGGCGGGAAGGGGTTTCCACGAACACGCCCCCTTTGATGAGCACGCCGTTACGGGCAGCGGCAGCGAGCGCCGCAACGATACTGACGGGCGTCGAGATAACCAGAGCACAAGGGCAGGCGATGACCAGCAGGACCAGGGCACGATACATGGCATTGTGCCAGCTGACCTGCAGCAGCAGAGGCAGGCTCACCAGCACCAACAGTGCGAGGACCATGACGATGGGGGTATAGATCCGGGCGAATTTCTCGACCCAGAGTTCGGAGGGAGACCGCTTCGACTGGGCTTCTCCCACCATGCGGATGATCTGGGCGAGGACGGTGTCTTCAGCCGGCTTCGTACATTTCGCTTCCAGCAGCCCATCGCCGTTGATCGTACCGGCGTAGATTTCATCGTCCGCCTGTTTGCCGACAGGCACCGATTCACCGGTGATCGGCGCCTGGTTAACGTCACTGATCCCCTTGATGACGGTGCCGTCCAGCGGAATCTTTTCGCCGGGACGAATCAGAAACACGGTGCCGACCGAAACGGATTCTGCGGCAACTGTGATTTCATTCCCTTCCGCATCGCGGATGCGGGCGATGGGGGCGGACAGGTCCATCAAAGCAGCAACCGCTTTGCGGGCGCGACCCACGCTCCAGGCTTCGAGCAGTTGTGAGAACGAAAACAGAAAGGCAACCGCGGCGGCTTCGAACCATTCATCGATGAACAAGGCTCCCAGTACCGCGACGCACATCAACAGGTTCATGTCGGGGCGCAGACGTTTCAGGGCAAACCAGGCTTTGGGTAATACGAACCAGATGCCGCTCAGCATGGCTGCCAGGTATTGGATGCGCACAGGCAACGGCATGAAACCTCCCATGGCTTCTTCCGCACCGAGGGCCGCAGCGAAGCTGCCCGCCAGGATGACGTGGGTCACGAAAGCGGAGACCAGCATGATGCCACTCACGCTGGTCAGCAGGGTTCTGCCGTGACGCTTCCAGAAGGATGCCGAAGCCTTTTTTTTGTCAGGCTCCCAGGGTTCTGCCTGCATACCGGTCTCACGGACGGCGGCAATGATGGCTTCGCCAGTAACGGGTTCCGCATTGAGGGTGACCGTCATCCTGCGATTGAGGATATCGAAAAACAAGTGATCTTCGCCTCCCACCAGGGGAGAGAGTTCCCGCTTGAGGATCGTGACTTCCTCGGCGCAATCCATATCCTGTATCTTAAAGATGAGCTCGGTTGATTCCTGTTTCATGCAGCGGGACATTCAGAATGAAGGGATGTGGGAAGATCTAAATCTGTTGTTTCAATCATAGCACTTGAGGAATGCAAACAAAAACTTCGGTATTTTTTCTTCGCAAAATTCCTGAAAAGGGATAAGATCCTGCTCAGATATAAGGAATAACAGGAACCCGATTCAATCAGCGGCTGAATGGAAGGACAACGATGAGCAAAGACTACCTGGGTGCCAGGCGGAAAAAACTGATATCACAGATCAAACGGATCGGGGCCGAGGCCTTGCTGGTAACCAGTGAAACGAATGTTACGTATTTAACCGGTTTCAGCGGTGATTCCAGTTATCTGCTGATTGGCAAAGACCAGACCGTCCTGATCAGTGATGGACGATATACCACGCAGCTGGAAGAGGAATGCCCGGGACTGGATGTCCACATTCGCAAGCCGACCGAATCGATGATCGTGGCCCTGGAGCAGGTGCTGAAAAAGGCGCATCTCACTAAAGTGGGACTGGAAAGCCATGTTGTGACCTGCGATCTGCTGGACTCGTTAACCGGAATTACACCTGCTATCCAGTGGAACCCGGTTTCGAGTGTGGTGGAAGAACTGCGGATGGTCAAAGATGCGTCTGAGATTCAGGAGATCCGCGAAGCCGTCGATCAGGCGCAGCGCGGCTTCGAAGTCTTTCGTGCACTGCTGACAAACGAGATGACCGAACTGCAGGGAGCGCATGAACTGGAGCACGCGATGCGGCGGTTTGGTGCGCGACAGGCGGCCTTCGATCCCATTGTAGCAGTGGGGGAGCGATCAGCTCTGCCGCATGCGATCCCCACGGAAAAGCTGATTGGCGAATCTCCGTTTCTGCTGGTGGACTGGGGGGCGATGACACAGAAAGGGTATCGCAGCGATCTGACCCGGATGATTATCCGTGATCGGGCTCCCTCGAAACTGAAGAAGGTCTACAACACGGTGCTGCAGGCACAGCTTGCCGCGATTAAAGCGATAAAACCCGGGGTACTCTGCAAAGACGTCGATCAGGTCGCGCGGAAAGTCATCAACAAGGCGGGCTTCGGCAAACAATTTACCCACAGCCTGGGGCATGGCATCGGCCTGGACATTCATGAAGGCCCTCGACTGGGGGGCAATGTCGAGACCGAACTGAAGCCGGGGATGATTGTCACGGTGGAACCGGGCATCTATCTGCCGGGCTGGGGGGGCGTCCGCATTGAGGATGATGTGCTGGTGACCCGGAGCGGACATGAAGTCCTGACCAGCGTTCCCAAGGATTATGAGTCGGCGCTGGTTTGATTTCGCGAGAAGCCTATTACAATGTACATGGGCAGGCAGGCCTGCGCTCCATTTTCGAGTGACGTTAGAAGTTCTCTGATCGTAATAAGTAAGAAAAACTGACGTAAGTCTCTTATTTAAAAGGGTTATAGATGTTGAGGCTCTGCCTGATTTTATTGCAGAAACTTCCCGGTTGCGCTTGGTATTCTCGGGGGTTTTGGCTTAGAATCTCTCCCAACACAAGTCAGACAGGGTAGATAGTGCGCGCAATCAGTGAATGCGATCCTTTCCCGGCATCAATTTGATTCTTCAAGAAACCGGAACGCACCGCTGGCAGCAGTGAGCGTTGAATGCCCTCATTACAGCAGGCAAAGCACGTGTAGCTTGAGAATATGAAATAAGGTAGGTCAATGGCAAAGAACGAGGTGCCGAAAGGCGAGCCTTTCGATTTGGAAAAACTTCAGACACTGTTTGAAATGATGGAAAAGCACGGATTGACGGAAGTCAATCTGAAGCGGGGCGAAGAAACCTGGAAGCTGCGTCGCGGTCCCCAGGAAACCGTTTCCATGGTTCCCGCTGCTCATGCTGTTCCTCAAGCGGTTCCGCAACCCGTTGCAGCGGCTCCTGCCGCTCCGGCGCCGGCACCTCAGGAAGCAGCGCCTGCTGCCGATTCGGGGCCTGCCATCAAGAGCCCGACCGTGGGGACATTTTATTCCTCACCCAGCCCCGATGATCCGCCGTTCGTCAGTGTAGGATCCAAAGTCAGCGCTGATACGATTGTCTGTATCGTCGAGGCGATGAAGGTCTTCAATCAGATCCCTGCCGAGCTCAACGGTACCATCAGCGAGGTTCTGGTCAAGGATGGTGAAGCGGTCGAATTCGGCCAGCCGCTGTTCAGAATCAGCCAGGGCTGAGGCCTGTTGTCGTAGCATGGTCGCCGTTCGCGATCGGAATGTCAGATGTAGGATCCTTTTACCAAGTCAAAACATATGTTTCAGAGAATACTGGTTGCCAACCGAGGAGAAATCGCACTGCGGGTGATTCGTGCCTGTCGTGAAATGGGCATTGAGACAGTCGCGGTCTTCAGTGAAGCAGATCGTGGCGCTCACTACCTCTCACTGGCTGACGAAGCCTACTGTATCGGTCCTGCTGCAGCGACCGACAGTTACCTGATGATCAACCGGATTATCAGTGCTGCTGAAATCGGTAACGTGCAGGCGATTCACCCCGGCTACGGGTTCCTGGCAGAAAACGCGCATTTTGCGGAAGTCTGTCGGAGCTGTAATATCGAATTCATCGGACCTCCCCACGAAGCGATGGCACAGCTGGGAGATAAAGTCTCGGCCCGTGAAATTGCCAAGAATGCCAACGTACCTGTTTCACCGGGTACCGAAGGTCTGGTCACCGACGAAGCTGAAGCCCTGCGGGTGGCCCAGGAGATTGGTTATCCCGTTTTGATCAAGGCTACCGCCGGCGGTGGTGGTAAAGGGATGCGAGTCGCCCGGAATGACATTTCGCTGAAAGCCGGTCTGAAAGCAGCCGCTGCCGAAGCGGAAGCCGCATTCAAAAATTCTGGCGTCTATATTGAGAAATACATCGAGAATCCACGGCACGTGGAAGTCCAGATCCTCGCGGACAATCATGGCACGGTACTCCACCTCTGGGAGCGGGACTGCAGTCTGCAACGTCGTCACCAGAAGCTGGTGGAAGAGAGCCCGGCTCCGAACCTGCCTCAGTCGGTTCGTGAAGACATCTGTAAAGCGGCCTGTCGCCTGATCGAAGAAGCCGGTTATACCAATGCCGGTACGGTCGAGTTCCTGGTAGGGCCGGATAACCAGTTCTACTTCATCGAAGTCAATGCCCGAATTCAGGTGGAACATCCTGTCAGCGAAGAGGTGACGGGGCTCGACCTGATCAAGCAGCAGATCCGTGTTGCGGCAGGCGAGAAACTGGAACTGAAGCAGAAGAACGTTCCCTGCAATGGCTCCGCAATTGAACTGCGGATCAATGCTGAAGACCCCGACAACGATTTCCGGGGTTCGCCGGGTAAGATCACCAAACTGCGCGTTCCCTCGGGGCCCGGGGTGCGGTTTGATTCGCATATCTATGAGGGCTATACCGTCGGCCCTTATTATGACTCCCTGATTGGCAAGCTGATCGTGCATCGGCCGACACGCGAGGAGTCACTGGCGTGTATGCGTCGATGTCTGGATGAGTTCGTCATTGAAGGGATTAAAACGACAATTCCTCTGGCGAAGAAGATCTTCAATCATTCGGCCTTTATTGAAGGTAAAGTCGATACCACGTTCATCGAACGTACCTGGTAATCGCCGGTCGGTTGAAGTTGATGATCACGGATGGTTCTGTATTGTGACAGGCTCGTGGAGACTGCGTTCGCGGTTCCGCAGAGAGAGTCCCCTGGTGTCAGAACGAATCTGGAGATCAGACCGAAGTTCGCTCATCTCTAGTTGTGGTATGGTACATTTTTGAGCCTCAGTCGCTGACCGGAGGCCTTACTTTTACGAACAGATAACAGGAAGAATAATGAGAGTTGGTATTTTAACTGGTGGTGGTGACTGTCCTGGTTTGAACCCGGTAATCCGCGGTGCCGTCCGCGTGATCTGCAATGCTGGTGGCGAAGTTTACGGCCTGCTGGAAGGCTGGCGGGGTGCCATCGAAGGCAACTACATCGAACTGAATTCGGAAAACACTGACGACATCATTTTCAAAGGGGGAACCATCCTCGGTTCTTCCCGTACGAACCCTTACAAAAACGAAGCAGAAGATGTTCCCAAGGTTCGAGAAACTTTCGAGCGTCTGGGCCTCGACTGCCTGATCGCCATCGGCGGTGATGACACCCTCGGTGTCGCGAACAAACTGTGGAACGATTACAAGCTGCCCGTCATCGGTTGTCCCAAAACAATCGACAACGACCTGAGTTCCACCGACGTGACCTTCGGTTTTGACACTTCCATCAACATCGTGATGGAAGCCGTTGACCGTCTGCGGACTACAGCCGAATCACACCGCCGGATCATGGTTGTCGAAACCATGGGTCGTCATGCAGGCTGGATCGCGCTGTTCTCTGGACTGGCAACTGCCGCCGATTACACGCTGGTTCCCGAAGTGCCCATCGAAATGGATCGCATGGTCGACGTTCTGAAAAGACGTCGCGCTAACGGTAAGATGTACGGCATCATCATCGTCAGCGAAGGTGCCCAGTTCAGTGAAGATGAAGGTGTTGTCACCCAGGATGGCGAAGTCGACGACTTCGGTCACGTCAAGCTGGGCGGCATTGGTGAAACCGTTGCTAAGATGATCGAAGACCGGACCGGTTTCGAAACCCGTCACGTGACCCTCGGTCACCTGCAGCGTGGTGGTTCTCCCAGTGCAGCAGACCGCGTACTCGGAACCCGTTGCGGCGTACACGCCGGCTGGCTCGCACTGAAGCATCACTTCGGTTACATGGTGGCTCTGCGGGGTACTTCCATCGTTCCCGTTGCTCTGGCTGACGCTGTGGGCGAGATGCGGGCACTCGAGAAGAACTTCCTCGAAGAAGCAGAAGTCTTCCTGCAGTAGTCGATCCGTTTGATCGAAGTCATAAGAGTCACGGCGCTGGCAACAGCGCCTTTTTTTATGCGCGGACAGTGAGTTGTCTAACCCACTGCACAGACTACTGTCATAGAGCGAATTACTTAACAATCTTATCTATTGGCTATTCCGGTCTTTCACGCTAGCTTCCCATCCCCCCGGCTGTTTAAGATAGAAAGATAATTTCATACCGGCTGTTTCAGCTGCGCCTGCCAACATCACAATCCACGGCACATAACGACTTCGAATCATCTTCCCGGAGGGACAAATGACGTCACAGCGCTTGTTTCGTATTCACACCTCACTCTTCTGCTCTCTGATTTGTCTGATACTGGCAACGCCCCAGTTGCTCCAGGCGGAGGACAAAGGGTTTCAACCAATCTTTGATGGCAAGACTTTGAAGAACTGGGATGGCGATCCCCGTTTCTGGTCTGTTAAAGATGGGGCGATCACGGGAATCACCACAAAGGACAATCCGACACAGGGGAATACCTTCATCATCTGGCGTGGAGGCGAGCCTGGCGATTTCGAACTGAAACTGCAGTACAAAATTATCGGACATAATTCAGGAATCCAGTATCGCAGCTTCCCCATTAAAGGCGCAGACAAGTGGCGGATCGGCGGTTACCAGGCCGACATGGAAGCCGGCGATAAATATTCGGGAATCCTCTACGGCGAAAAGTTTCGCGGCATTCTCGCGCTGCGGGGCGAAAAGACCGTGATCGGCAAGAACCACAAACCCAAGGTGGTCGGTTCCGTCGGCGATACCGATGAGATTCAGAAGCACATCAAAAAAGAAGACTGGAACGACTATCACATTATCGCCCGCGGTAATCATTTCATTCACAAGATCAATGGCATTACCACGGTCGACGTGACCGACAATGATGTCGACATGCGACGCGACAAAGGGCTGATTGCACTACAGTTACACGCCGGCCCTCCGATGGAAGTTCAGTTCCGCGATATTCAACTCAAAGAGCTGCCGGCCTCTAAGGAGACATCATCCGCTGACGGCGCTAAAAAAAAAGTCGTCCTGATCGCCGGTAAAAAAAGTCACGGTTACGGGGCCCACGAACATCGTGCCGGCTGCATGCTGCTGGCTGAGGCATTGAATAACAGTGGTTTGAATATCGAAGCCACCGTGGTCACCGAAGGCTGGCCGAAAGACGCTTCGATTCTGGAAGACGCCGATTCCATTGTCATTTACTGCGATGGGGGTGGCCGCCATCCTTACAACGAGCACCTGGACGAACTCGACGAACTGGCAAAGCAGGGCGTGGGGATGGTCAACATTCACTATGGTGTGGAAGTTCCTAAAGGGAAATCCGGGGATGCCTTCCTGCGGTGGATCGGCGGCTATTTTGAAGAGTGGTGGTCGGTCAATCCACACTGGACCGCCGACTATAAAAGTCTGCCCTCACATCCAATCGCGAATGGCGTCAAACCATTTTCCATCAACGACGAATGGTACTACCACATGCGGTTTCAGCCGGAGATGAAAAACGTCGATCCGATCCTGACCGCGGTGCCTCCCAAAGAAACACTCAAACGCCCCGATGGAGCTCACAGCGGGAACCCGGCTGTGCGGAAAACCGTCGGACAACCTCAGCACATGGCCTGGGCTTATGAGCGTCCGGACGGCGGTCGCGGTTTTGGTTTTACCGGCGGTCACTTTCACTGGAACTGGGGCAACGATGATTTCCGCAAACTGGTGCTGAATGCCATCGCCTGGTCTGCCCAGGCGGAGGTGCCAGCCGATGGGGTGGCTTCTACTCCGGTAACCCTGGAACAGCTGGAAGCCAACCAGGATTATCCGCAGCCGGATAACTTTAACCCGGCACGCATCAAAGCCCTGCTCGCTCAGTGGAATCAATAGGCGAGTTTTTCCTGCAACAGAACACCGATTTGAGACAGCTACTGAAATAACATAAGGAAACTGACTCCATGAACTACCGTTGGCTTGCCATTATTCCGGCTCTGTTTTTATCAACCTCTCTGACAGGCTCCTCACTGTTCGCGCAGTCGGAGCACGACGCCGACCAGGCCGTACCCAATTTGACCGTGGCACCGGGGCTGCAGGCGACACTGTTTTCCTCCGAACCCCACATTAGCAGTCCTTCAAGCATGGACGTCGATGCACAGGGCCGCGTCTGGATCTGTGAAGTCGTCAATTACCGTGCCGGGATCCGCAACATCCCCACCCGCGAAGCCGGGGACCGGATTGTCATTCTCGAAGATACGAATGGCGACGGCAAAGCCGATGAGTCGAAAGTATTCTACCAGGGAAATGACATCAACGGTTCACAGGGAATCTGTGTGCTGGGGAATAAAGTCATCGTGGCTGCCTCTCCCAATGTCTTCCTGTTCACCGATGAAGACAACGACGGCAAGGCCGACAAAAAAGAGCTGCTCTTCAAAGTGGCGGGGGGCGAACATGATCACTCAGCGCATGCGTCAGTCTTCGGTCCGGATGGTCGACTTTACTGGAACTTCGGGAACGCGGGGAAGCAGGTCTTCGATGCGGCAGGCAAACCGATACTGGAACGCGATGGTCGCCCCGTGCTGGATAACGGTAAACCATACTGGGGCGGGATGGTCTTTCGCTGTAACCTGGACGGCAGCGATTTCGAAGTACTCGCCCATAACTTCCGTAATAACTACGAAGTGACCGTCGATTCTTTCGGCACCCTCTGGCAGTCAGACAATGACGACGATGGTAACCGTGGTGTTCGGATTAATTATGTGATGGAATTCGGTAACTACGGCTATCTCGATCAGTTGACCGGGGCTCGCTGGAAAACGCCGCGAACTGGCATGCACGAAGAAATTCCTCTACGTCACTGGCATCTCCGTGATCCGGGTGTCGTTCCCAACCTGCTGCAGACCGGTGCGGGATCCCCGACCGGGATCTGCGTCTATGAAGGTGCCCTGCTGCCGGAAAAATACCGGAATGAAATCATTCACTCTGACGCCGGTCCGAATGTGGTCCGCGCGTATCCAGTGAAAAAAGAAGGCGCTGGATATGAAGCTGAGATCGCCAATATTATTACCAGCGAAAAGGACAAATGGTTCCGTCCCTCCGATGTGTGTATCGCCCCCGATGGTTCTCTGTTTGTCGCAGACTGGTATGATCCGGGCGTCGGCGGACACCGGATTGGCGATCAGGAACGCGGCCGGATCTTCCGGATTGCCCCTGCGGACGCAAAATACCAGTTTCAAAAACTGGACCTGAGTACCATCGAAGGCGCGATTGCCGGCATCAAGAGTCCCAATGTCGCGACTCGCTATCTTGCCTGGAACAAGCTGCACGAACTGCAGGCTGAAGCCCAGCCACAACTGGAAGAACTCTATCAGTCTGACAACCAGAGGTTCCGCGCTCGGGCCCTCTGGCTGTTGGCTGGCATTGAGGGGAAAGCCGGAGACTATGTTTCTCTGGCGATCAAAGATAAAAATCCCGATATCCGCATCACCGGATTGCGGGCGGCACGTCGTTACAAGCTGGATGTGATTCCCTTCGTGAAACAGCTGGCTCACGATGACTCGCCTCAGGTACGCCGCGAATGTGCGATTGCCCTGCATCACAGTAAATCGCCCGCAGCACCGGAACTCTGGGCGACGCTCGTTGATCAGTACGACGGGAAAGATCGCTGGTATCTGGAAGCACTCGGGATCGGCATGGACGGGCAGGAAAAGAAGTTCATGACTGCCTGGCTCAAGCAGGCGGGTGAAAACTGGAATACCCCGGTCGGCCGAGATCTGCTCTGGCGATCCAAAATCCCGCTGGCGATTCCCTACCTGGTAAAAATCATTGAGGATCCCCAGACGCAGCAGGCAGCACTGCCGCGTTACTTCCGTGCCCTGGACTTCATCCCGGGTAAAGAAAAGAACGAAGCTGTCGCCGAACTGTCTCTGTTCAAGGAAGACGGGAATCAAAAACGGGAAACCTACATCATCGCGGAAGCATTGTCGCGAATGTCAGCGAAAGTTGTCACCGGTGATAAAAAATACCAGCAGGCACTGAACCAGGTGATCGACAGCAGCCGGGGGACTCCCGAGTTCATCAAGCTGGTCGAAAAGTTCAAAGCGAAGGAATACTATCCCGAACTGGTAAAACTGGGCAGCCATTCCGGCAAGTCACAGACTGCGGTCGACGCGATACGTGCGGCTCTGTCTCTGAAGCAGAATGCACTGATTCAGAAAGCGCTGAACAGCAAGCGGGATAATGAAAAAGAACAGAATCAGAAACTGGACCTGATCTGGGCACTGGGAAATGCCGCCCATAATGGTGCCAATAAAATTCTGCTCGGCATTATCCAGGATCCCGAGGAACCACTGGTCGATCGACGCGAAGCCGTGAGGGCGGTTGCGAAATCCCGCCCGGGAGCGCACGCGTTACTGGATCTGGCTGAGAAGGGCAAAGTGGATCCCCAGCTGGAACAGACGGCTGCCGCTGCCATGTCTACAACCATCATGAAGGACGTCAAGGAACGGGCCGCGAAGCTGTTCCCCGCACCTCCCACGCGGAATAACAAGCCTTTGCCACCGATCAATGTGCTGGCGGGCATGAAGGGGGATGTCGTCGATGGTCGAGTGATGTTCAACACCAAGGGAACCTGTGCCAAGTGTCACGTGGTGAATGGCATGGGGAAAGAAGTCGGCCCGGATCTCTCCGAGATCGGAAAGAAGCTGAGCCGCGAGGCGTTGTTTGAATCGATCCTGTACCCTAGTGCCGGGATCAGTCATAACTTCGAAGCGTACACGGTGATTCTGGTGTCGGGTAACGTGGTAAATGGTCTGCTGGTCAATAAGACCGACGACGCCATCACGATCAAGGATGCCGAAGCCATTGCCCGTACCTTTAAAATGGATGACGTCGAAGAAGTGATTCAGCAGAAGATCTCACTGATGCCGGCCGATCTGCAGAAGGTACTGACGGAAGAAGAGCTGATTAACATCGTCGAATACCTGACGACGCTCAAGCAGGCCAAGCCGATCAAAAAGGCCAGTCTGTAAGTATCGTCGATCAGAGATTGCGTTTCATGTGATGCTGTCAGGCTTTGTGATCGACCACACCTGGGCAGATAAGCATGGGATTATGCGCTCGAGTAGAGTTAGCGGAATTATCGGGAGAAATTCATGATCAGCAGGTGGCTGCGGTTTCTGTTATGGCAGCCTTATGCACTGCTCTGTCGCCGGTTTCCTCTCTGGCCGTTCCAGGTCAAAATTACGCAGCCGGTGGAATACGTCACCTGTATTCAAATCGACAATTTTCTGACACGCACGCTGAGTCGGTTCAGTGGCGGTTATGATTACGCGGTCTGTTATCTGGTTGACGAAATACTGCTGATCGACACCGGGTTTCCCTGGGCCCGTCGGAGCCTGAAACAGACGCTGCAGAAACTGGGTGTTGTGGAAACCATCACGACCGTCGTGAACACGCATTATCATGAAGATCACACGGGCAACAATGATCTACTGGTGGAGCTGTGTGACGCGCAGGTTCTCGCGCATGCGGATGCGATTCCGGAGATCCGCTTTCCGGTGGAGTTGCGCTGGTATCGCAGCTTTCTGTTTGGTCCTTCCGCCATCGCGGATGCCCAGCCCGTGGGCGCTTCGGTCAGTACGGAGCACACGCGGTTCGAGGTCATCGACACTCCCGGCCATTGCCCCGGGCATATCTGTCTGTTCGAGCCGGAGCGGAAGATCCTGTTCAGCGGCGATCTCTATATCGCAGCCGACCTGGACAGTCAACTGGGAGACGCCGACGGTCCGAAGTGGATCGCCAGCCTGGAACAGGCGATCCAGCTGCGCGCCGAATGGTTGTTTGATGCGCATGGAACAGTTCTGAAAGGAGCCGAGGCCGTGGAGCAGCACTTGAGCCGCAAACTTGCGTTTCTACAGACAATTCGCGATCGCGTCTATGAATATGCCACGCACGCACAGACGATTGAAGAGCTGACGCGCAAGGTCTTCGACCGACGTGGCCTGGTCGACTTTCTTTCGTTTGGCGAAGGCTGGCTGTCGCTGATTACCGGTTCTGACTTCTCGCGGAGTAATATCGTCAAATCGTTTTTGAGAGAGAAATTCCAGCAGGAAGCATCTGCATCGCTGAATCAAGAACTCGAAAAAGAAGCAGGTCAACCGCGGATTTCCTCTGCTTAAGCTCAACAATCCCGGGAGAAGGGTTTAAGATTGTCAGGAGACCGTCGCGTTTTCCGGGCGAGATTCAACAATCAATCGTGAGCAGGTGAAATGGTTCCAGCTGGACGTTATCGTGAAATCGAAGTCAGTGGTTCTCCCCGCGAAATGGGCAGGCAGTTGGGAGAAGCTGCTGCTGAAGAGGTGCGGGCTTTTTGTGTTGTGGCGCTGGAGCGTCTCCATGAGACCATGCAGGTCAGCCCGAAACGGGCTCAGGCTCTGGCGGAAGTCTGTCTGCCTGTTGCGAGGGAATACAGTCCCGATTCCGTAGAGGAACTTGAGGGGCTGGCCGAAGCCGTCGCTGTTCCGCTGTGGCAGATCATGCTGTTGCAGATCCGGAATCAGTTCACCCCGGAACCGGATGCGGGCTGCACTTCGCTGAGTGTGCCGGATCCTTCCGGAAAGGGAGCGATCGTGGCTCAGAACTGGGACAATGACCCGGCTCTCGATCCGTTTACCATCATGTTGACGCGTCGCCCGACGGGGAAGCCGGCGCTGATGACGTTGACCCAGGCCGGGTTGATTTCTTACATCGGGTTCAATTCAGAGGGTATTGGTACCTGTCTGAATTCTCTGCCAGCCCCCAGTCGCGCACACGGAGTACCACACTATTTCACGCTCCGCGAGCTCTATGAAGCAGACAGCCTGGCAGGCGCGGTGGAGGCGATCCGTCGGGCCGAGCGGGCGATTCCCGCGAATATCATGCTGGCGACTCCAGAGGGCCCTGCGAACCTGGAAGTGACGATTGACAGTGTGCAGGTTTTAAGGCCGGATGAGACAAGCTGGATTACACATACCAATCATTGTCTGCATCCGGACTTTTGTCACTACAATGCAGAGTTTCCGGAACTGATCGGTTCACACCCGCGTAAGGCGCGCATTGATGAATTGCTGCAAGCCAGTTCCGCCGATCCAGGAGTCGCAGAGATCAAAACCGCTCTCCGCGATCATCAGGATTATCCACGATCGATCTGCAGGCATCTCAACGACGACCCCGATCATGGTTACTGGCAGACCGTGTTTTCCGTGATCATCGAACCGGAGCGGCAGCGGATGCATGTCTCGCGTGGTACACCCTGCAGTGCGGAATACCAGGTCTATCAGCTTTGAACTCAAACCGATCGGTACTTAAATCTGGTAAGCGATGTCAGAAGTCAGGATGTTTTGCTCGCTCTCAGTTTCATTGAGCGACATTAAAATCACCTCAATCAGTTTCTTGCGATCAATGGGCTTCGTCAGATATTCGTCGCAGCCTGCATCGAGACATTTCTGTCGATCACCGTTCATGGCGTGCGCTGTTAACGCGATGATTGGTACCTGGAAACCAGCGTCTCTTAATTGCCGGGTCGCGCTGTAGCCGTCCAGTACCGGCATCTGCATATCCATCAGGATCACGTCAAAAGGCTGACCTTGCGCTTCGGCTGCTGTCGCCTGATCGATTGAGAGCTGACCATTTTCTGCCAGGCTGACGTCCGCACCTGCTTTTTTCAGCAGGAAGGTGATCAGCCGCTGATTGTAGAGGCCGTCTTCCGTCAGCAGAATGCGATACCCTTTGAGAGGTGTAGCCGGCAGGGTCTCGGAGGAGGCGTCTGTTTTTTCTTTGGTAACCGGTTTCAGGCTGGTTGCCTCTTGTTCTATCAGGGGAACATTATTCAGGGGGCCGGTACCGACTCTAATCGTGAATGTGCTGCCCGCACCGTGCGTGCTGGTGACAGAAATGGATCCTCCCAGCAGTTCTGCCAGGCGTTTGCTGATCGTCAGTCCCAGCCCGGTCCCTTCAAACTTGCGCGTCATGGAATCATCGGCCTGGGTGAAAGGATTAAACAGGGTTTCCAGACATGAAGCAGGAATACCGATTCCGGTGTCGATGACTTCGAACTGCAGCTGAGGTGCCTGCTTAGAATCATTCAGCAGACGCGTGACGACTTTTACGGAACCGGTTTCGGTGAATTTAATCGCATTGCCGATCGTATTGATCAGAATCTGTCGCAGGCGTGTGGGATCGGTCTGGATCGTTTCAGGAATGGGGCCCTCAATCTGAAATTCCAGCGGCAGTGCTTTGGCGACCGCGCGGACATTCATCAATGAAGAGACATTATTCAACAGTTCGTGGGGCGAGCAGGCAATCTGTTCGACCTCCATTTTTTCGGCTTCGATTTTGGACAGGTCCAGAATGTCATTGATGAGTCGGATCAGATATTCGCCGTTCTCCTTCACGGTCTGCGCTGCTTCCACATTTTCAGGAGCGGAGACGTTCTCGAGCAGGATATCGTTGAATCCAAGAATGGCATTCATGGGTGTCCGGATTTCGTGGCTCATGTTGGCGAGGAATGCACTTTTGGCGCGGTTGGCGGCTTCTGCATGTTCCTTGGCGCTGCGTAATTCACGGGCCTGCATTTCCAACTGGTGATTGGTTTCCGAAATTTTCTGATTGGCGAGATGCAGTTCGCTGGTCCGTTTCTGGACCTCTGATTTAATCAGGGATTTTGTTTCCTCAAGAGCCGCTCTCTGACATGCCATTGCCCGCATTTCACGTGTGTTCTGTTGAATGGCAATGATCAGGAAGATGTCTTCAAATACGACCCATGCACCATGTTCGACAATCCGCCAGGGGCTCGCAGTCAGTGCGCCAAAGACCGCATGGGGGTACAGCAGCCCGAATGCGGTATGGTCAATGACAACGACTGTGGTTGCCGAGATCAAAACGCGCCAGTCCCGGTAAAAGGCCAGGAATGCCAGGGAACCAAAAATATGGAAGTGTGTTTCAATCCGCCCACCGCTCAAGTGGATCAGCAGAGAGGAGGTCAACATCTGGCTGACTGCAATCACATGCCGGGTGAGGACGCGGCCCGGATGAAACCACGCCAGGAAGACGGGGAAGCAGGTAATCAAACCGCCCAGGATGACAGCCGCCCAGACATGCAGGTGGGTCTGACTTAAATTACCAATCCAGGTGTATGGAGTCACCAGGCAGGCAGCTCCGATGGCAGCCAGCCACTGGATAATCATCAGAACTGCGAATAGACGGTCAGTCCGTTGACAGAGTTGCTGACGATGCTCGTTGAACAGTTCGTCTGCTCTTTGTGCGAAATCAGGTTGGCAGGGTTTGTTGAGGATACTGAGTTTCATTATTTTTCCTCCTGTCGGCATGTCTTTTCCTGTCCCAGCAGGGGGCAGCCGAAGGTGTATGTCTGATGCGACTCTGAGTTGCCTTGAGACAGATAATCAAGCACTGCACTACTGCCGCGGTTGGCCCCCGTGTGTCCTCGTGATCCAGTGATTCCTCCGTGGAATACCAGTTCTCCCCGTGTGTCATACAAGGCGACATATCCGGAGGTCGTGGCACCAAACAGCCGGGCAGCCTGGCCATCCAGATCGCTGCTAACGGTTACTCCGGGAATGGCTGCCGCCGCTTTCCAGAGGTCAGTTTTTTCCCAGTCACGGGGAAAGTTCTCCGGTTTATAAAATTCGACGCGTGCATCCAGCCGTTCAGGGCCGTAAGCCATGATCTGTTCCAGTTCGCTGATACTGGCCCGGGTACAGGGGCAGCGGGGGTGCGCAAACATGACCAGGGTAGGGCGGAATGCGTTCCAGGTAGACTGGCTTTCTGCCGGCCACTGAGTTGGTGAATGCGCTACCGCACCGGGAGTCGTCTGATAACTCCAGAGGACTCCCATCACGGACAGAATCAGTCCTGCCCAGACGATCGTCAGACAGGGAATGAGAGACCGGCTCCCAATCCGACTGGAAGGGAGCGGTTTCAAACCGAGTGGTTTTTCAATGTGCCAGATACTGGAGATATTCATCAGGTCAAATCGATCCTCTGTAGAGAAGACTGGTCAGGGACGTTACGACTGAGGTCTCTGCAGGCTCCCCACCGGGAATCTGTACCGCAGCGAAGAAAACATAAGTTGAAATCTGTGGCGCGTGGGGGGAATCAGCTTAAAAACTGATAAAACGATCCGATATCTACCTCAGGCTAATGTATAGGCTTCACAACCGGTAAAAATCAGTTGAGATAAGGAGGAATTCCCATGCAGTTTTCGGGTGAGTAAGCTGACAAATAGCCCGGGATTGCGTGAATTCTGAACAGGGGGATTTCCCTCAGATTTGAGTGACATGCTCAAAAAAGCACGTTCGGAGAATCCGGGTGACTCAATTTGAGTTTTAAGCCTCCAGCTTGAGGCGAAAAGTGAGGAGTAAAACTACCTGTCGAGAACTGATTTCCATTCGAAGAGGCAGAGGTTGCCTGCGACTTCCGTTTGAGGATTGTTTTGATTTGAGGAGTTGTATCGAGGTGGGCTTTGCGTATTAGGATGAACTTGTACGAATGGTTTTAATCTGTTTGACAGCCGTTCTCGAGGGCGGGACGATTAAGCCAGTTCTTCTCTTTAAAACTTGATAGCTGGAAAAAGAAGTCATGGCAGCAGAGCGACGGTTAAGGGACAGACAACAGAGAAATCGCCCAGAAGATCTGAATGAAGTGACCGGTATGGCTGTCTGGGGCATGTCTGTTGCGCTTTGCTGTTTACTCCTGTTGAATGGATGTCAGGGGCAGCAGAGTCTCGATCCCCGCACAGCGGCTGAGCAGGGAGATGCCGCAGCGCAAAACAATTTAGGAATCATGTACACACTCGGAGACGGCGTCGAACAGGATTTCGGCAAAGCCGCGATGTGTTTTCGTCGTGCCGCCGAACAGGGATACGCCGAAGCACAAAACAATCTGGGGGTCAGCTATCGTGACGGTAAGGGGGTTGAAAAAGATTATCCTCAGGCAGTCAACTGGTTTCGCAAAGCGGCAGAACAGGGTTTGCCTAAAGCACAATTCAATTTAGGGATCATGTATACCAACGGAAATGGAGTCGGGAAGGATTATGCACAAGCGGCTGAATGGTTTCGATCAGGGGCTCAGTATGGAAATCCAGAATCACAGACCTATTTAGGAATCTTTTACCGTGATGGAATGGGCGTTGAGAAGGATACTGCTCAGGCGACCGAGTGGATTCGGAAGGCAGCCAGACAGAACCTGCCCATGGCGCAACACAATTTAGGATTCATGTATGCAACAGGTAACGGTGTCGAGCAGGATGATGCTGAGGCGGTGAAGTGGTATCGCAAAGCGGCTGAGCTGGGAAATGCCGAAGCCCAGAACAATTTAGCGATGTGTTACCGCAACGGAAAAGGTGTGGAGCAGGATCTGGGTCAGGCAGCAAAGTGGCTCCGCGAAGCAGCAGAGCAGGATCTGATAAGTGCGCAATTCAATCTGGGCTACATGTATGCAGAGGGAGAAGGCGTTGAACAGGATCTAAAGCGGGCCGCGGAGTGGTATCGTAAAGCCGCGGAACAGGGAAATCAGGCAGCAAAGCAGGCATTAGAGAATTTAGAGAAGAACCGGTAGGAGAATCCCGTTTCTAACCGGCAAGATGGCATGAAAAAAGGACTCAGGGTGCGATAACCCTGAGTCCTTTTTGTTTTTAGTGCCCAAGAGAGGACTCGAACCTCCACGGGGATTACCCCCACTAGCCCCTCAAGCTAAGAATGACGTATTGCCCAAATATTGCAATGACATTGGCCGATGTTGTAAGTGTCTGTAAAATAAGGGGATATGTATGCGTGATGTTGCTGGGTTTTTGTGATTGCGTTGCTCCTGTATTGCCAATGCTGTCCCATTTTTGTCCCATTTTGGGTGAGAAGTAATTTTTTATTGATGCTTTTTATGAAATTTTCAAGTCCTGATAATATTTTGAGGCTGCATTCGTTTTTGCAAGAGGCTATTTCTAACTCCTGCTTCGCCTCCACACTTATCACCCCATTCAACTGCCCCCAACCTCATTCATCTGATTAATATCTGGGGATCAAAAACAGGGGCATATGCTGCCGGTTTACAGCAGTCAGAAGTTTAAAGATATAAACGACATTACTATGGTCCATTAACAGAGCAATTTCGCACAGATCTCTGAAATGCCACCACACCTCTCTTGGTTACTCGTGTTTTGGCGACATCCAGTTTTTCAAGCGATTTAAGACCATAAAGATACCGTAACCCTTTATCCGATATCTTCAATCTAAAACCGATTCCCTTGAGGCGTAATTCTTTTAGTGATTGAATTCTCCCGATGTATTGCAGTGCTGAATCGCTGATTGTTGTATCAATTAGCCCTAGGCAAGATAGATTGCTCAACTGTACTAAATGGGCTATTGAATTATCTGTAATCCTCACGCACCCACCACACAAGAGGGTTGAGAGGTTATTGAGATCCGCTAGATATTGGAAGCCGCTTCCATTTATCTGCGTAGCTGCAAGATTTAGGCTCTCTAGACTGGAAATTGTTGAAAGGTGCCGAAGTCCATCATCGGTGATAGGCGTCTTCATCAAATTTAAAGAAGTTAGATGTTTCAGTTGGCTAAAACGTCTAAGATCATTGTTTGTAATGCGGTCTAAACTATGAAGACTGATTTTGGAAATGTGGAATGGCTGATCTGGCAAGCCCGCCTTTATTTCAGACGTGTGACCTTCAGAATCTACTATATCAAGCTTGCCTCCAACTTTGATTACCCATTCGGCGACAAGGCGATCTTCGCTCAGCTTTTTAGGAATAGTTGGTAACGGTTCAAGCTGAATCAAAAGATTACGGTTATTGGAAGCAATTTGAATTCTCTGCTCATAATTCTTGAATCCAACACACGAAGCTGAAAGCGTGAAATCGCCAATCTCATTTGAATTGGACACAACAACCTTTCGCTGTCTACCTTCCCCAGAAATGACAACATCCTTGCTGTCCGATTTCAGTTCCGCATTTTGAGGGCTGATTTCAACAACATAAATAATTTCAGTAATCGCTTGTTTCACTTCAGACTGATCAGGGCTTTGCTCTGATACTATCGGTGGCGTTTGAACAACCGTTTGGTTCGGGCGAGATACAGGTTTTGCATTTTCTTCCTGATTATTGCCCACCAGTTTTTGCCACGGTAGTAGGAACGAAGCAGCAGCCATAATGATGAAGCCGCCTAAAATGACAGACATTATTCCCAAATATTCTCTAAATAAACCACTGCTTTCACCAACGGTTCTACCAGCGGATGATTTAATTCCTGAATGCCGTGTATTACTAGAGTTTAAGTTAAATCGACGGTTATAATTCTTTCTCAAATTCGGGCTAGCCAAAGTCAATTCTGCATCATCAATTTCAGAAATTAATTGAGCAGCCTCTTCATGATTTTCTCCCTGCTCAAATTGCTGGACGTGAGATCGTTGTTTTTCCGCAGCAGACTGAATGACATCAATGTCTTTTTCTTCAAAATCGACGCCTAATAACTGATAATAGGTTGGTCTTTTTACTTTAGGTGAAATCCCAAGCCACTTGTGGTATCGATTGAATGCCATTTTCCCGTCTCCGCTTATTTTTTATTATTAGTGTTTTCTATTGGTTGATAAGATTGGACCGTAAGCCTTTCAATTGTCCCATCGTTATTTCTATCGCTCAGGTCAATTACTTGATCATCTTTGAATGATGTCGAGTCATACAGCAAAACCGTTTCATCATCGGCGGTTAATACATCATCGGGAGTGAAGCTTTCATCGTAACGCTCTCCATCTGTGATTCGGACTGACCTAATCTGTCCATTAAAGAATTGGCTGAGATGATCGACACCAAGGTTTCCAATCACAAATGATGTGTCTCCAGAGATTTTAGAGGCTGGACCTTTGGCGACAGGTATTCCATCTATAAAAAGTGTCGTGTCTTTTTCCCCAAAGACACCTGCCATATGAAACCATCGGTTACCATTGATCGCTTTCGGAGCTGTGAAACCACCTTTCACGATTTCAACAGAAGGTGCCAGACCAACTAAATTCATTCCGATCCCGAATCGATCAGGGATGTCGCTTCCGACAATAAACATCATGTGTTTGTCTTGGGTTCGGACCCATGCTTCGATTGTCACGGGTAAGAACTGCTCTACAGGTGTCACAATTCTCGTTCTCCCATCGAAATGCAACACATTGTTTTTTACCAAGTTAATTGGTGCAGTCCCTGCTGAAACCTGCTCTGGTACTATTGGGGAGATCGTGAAACTGTTGATTGCCCAGACAGAGATCAAACTGATCACCAATATGCACAACGAAAACCATGCAACAGATCGCAATCGTTTATAAGGAAATGCTTTCAGAACCGATTTCAATTCAACAACTAATTCGTTTGCAGATTGAAAACGATCATCAGGATGTTTGCGAAGACACTTCAAACAGATCCGTTCTAGCTCGATGGGAATTGCTGAATTTAAGTGCCGTAATGAAGGTGGATCACCAAAAAGAATGTATTCCCTAAGTTCGAGTGATGTTTTACTTGGAAATGGATGAGTCCCTGTCAGCAGCTCGAATAGAATTACTCCCAGAGCATAAATATCAGTTCGAGCGTCAACCAATTGAGACTCACCTGCTAATTGCTCAGGGGACATATAAGCTAGTGTCCCGATACTTTCTGAAAGCCCTTCCAGATCTCCCTTCGTGATCGCAATTCCAAAATCCGCAATGTAGACTTTTCCATTTTGATCGATAAGGATATTCGCTGGCTTTACGTCTCTGTGAACGAATCCCTGCTCATGAGCAAAATGAAGGTTTTCAGCAGCTTGGATTATAAGTTGGATTGCCTCTGTGAGTTTAAACTGTGTTTGTTTTAATTTATGAGCGAGATCAGTTCCATCAATCAAGTCGGAAACTATGAAAACAAAACCATCCTGCCTGCCTAGATCATAAACCGTAACAATGCCGAGATGCTTGAGGCGAGCAACTTTTCGTGCTTCCTCCAATAGCTCATCAGACAAATCACGATCTAAATTCTTTGGGAATTTAATTGCCACATGACGTTCAAGTTCTGTGTCCAATGCTTTCCAGACTTGTCCGAATCCTCCCACGGCTATTCGTTCTACTAATTTGTAACGATCCGCCAAGATATCTGGAACATTCTGAGCGTCAGATTGCTCATTATCTTCTTTGACCCAAGCCATTTCTTTTAATGCATTTATTTTTTGCTGGATGACTTCTAATAGTTCTGGATTATTATGACAAAGATCCTCTGGTGATATTTCAACGCCTTGTTCCCAAGACTCTTCCCATTCAATCAGAAGTTCGGCTATCTTGTCATCTTTTTCAGACATTTATCTCACCTTGGCTGTTCGCCATCCATCGCAGCATGAATAGTTAATCTTGCTTCCTGCCAGCGGCGTTTAATCGTTCTTATAGATACATCGAGAACCGTACTGGCTTCTTGCTGAGAGAATCCTTGATACCAGAGCAGATCAAATACTTCCTTTTGTTCAGGTGATAGGGACTCGACGGTTTCGTGAAATCGGGTCCAGTCTTCGAGGCTATTGGGTTCAACACCAATTGATGAGGAAACATCAATTCTTGCAGGTAGATTCGGGTTATCTGTTTGATGGTTATTTCCAATTCCAGTTTGGGCATAATGCCGACGAGCAAGGTCGATTAACTCACGGCGTATTTGTGTTGACGCCAATCCATAAAACTGTCGAGGTGTCTCAGGCTTAATTTCTAATAGTGACCTATGAAGTCGAATTAATGAATTTTGTAAAACATCGTCAGTTAGCTCCCACCGTTTGACTCTTGAGAAATCTCCCAGCATTCTTCGGGTTTGTTTTTGAAGCCTTTCGCAGGCGTGTTCGATGATCCTATTGATCGCAGCAGAGTCACCAACCTCAAAGTCATGTAATAAAGACTGGAGCTTTTCCGTGTGACCTAAAGGCGTGTCTGTTCTGTTCGTGCCATGTGGATGATTGTTCATACCCTGAGTTTACAGCGAAAATCTATAAATCACCACCAAAACAATAAGCGGATAATTCGTTGAATTGGGGACAGAAGAAATCTGAATTAATTTGTTTTTCTGCAATATCCAAAATCATTCAGGAAACTCACAGAAAGCTTGTCCCTCCTGTGAATTCTTCTCGCTAAGCATTTTGAAGACTCCTCAAATCCATGTAAGTACAAAGCAGTCAATTGATCAGATCGTTCATTAATCGGTTTGTACCATACAGATTTAGGTGAGTTGATTCAGAGTAGTTGGAAATGCTATTAGCAAAGAAAAGGGGCTGAAGAATGGCGAGGCAGTGGTATTATGAAATTAATGGGAAACGGCGTGGACCAGTCGATTCAAAAACTCTTAAACAGCTTGCTACCAGTGGTAGATTAAAGCCTACGGATCTTGTTTGGACGGATGGTAAAGATGAGTGGAAACCAGCACGGATTGTTGTTGGACTTTTTCCTGAATCAGTAGTTCCTCCACCACCGCCTGTCCAGAAAAAATCTTCTGTCCCTCCACCGCCGCCCCCACTAAAGAAACAGAAACCCGTGTCCCCAAGTGCAGAATCAGTACCTGCATTGTGGAACCCAACAGCAGCTCGATTATGGAGTTTGCCTTTCACGTGGGGGTTCGGTGCTTTCCTGATGGCTCAGAACTGGAAGGCCTTGGGAGAGCATGATAAGGCCAAGAAATCGATGATTTGGTTTTATTCAATCTTCGGATTTATCTTTCTTGGGCTGATTACTCCTGATGATGACACCACGATGAAAATATTTCGCTTTGCAGGGCTTGGGATTCTAGCAGCATGGTCGATCTTTTCCGCTCAGCCACAGATCAACTTTATCAAGGAGCATTTTGGAAAAGAGTATCCAAGGCGTTCTTGGGGTAAGCCAATTGGAATCACGATTGGCAGTTTTGTTCTGTTGATGTGTTTGATATTGGTAACCTCGTTCATTTCGGGTTTCGCAGCGTCTGGAAAGAATATCGATATCGTTCGTAATGGATATCTAAAAATCAATCAAACGATTAGCGTCGGTCAGGCGTTTGACAGTTTTTTATCGAATCCCAAATGGGAAGAAATTGAAGCAGAAGATGGAAACCAGTATGTGAATGTTACAGGCGAAATGACCGTCAATGAAGAATCTGTAAATGCAAAGTTGCAATTTAGAGTGTTTCCTGAGACCAAAACATTTAAATATCAGGCTCTCACCTTTGATGGAATTGAGCAAAATGATGCAATGGCTACAAATCTAATTGTAACTGCATTTAATGAAGCTGGAGGTAACCGAGTGGAAAGACCTTCAAATCCTCTGCCAGCAAATGTAGTTGAAGAGCCGATTGAGCAGTTGCCAGACGAAATGGTTGACGATGGTGAGACGACGGGAACGTGGAACGGGCCAAATGTTCGTAATCCAAGTCCAATTACTCAAAACCAACTAGACTCAATGGATATATCCGACCTCAAGAAACGGATTGGTAACCCTGACAAAACGTATCGTCATCCAGTAAAGAAGAATGTTTTCGTCAGTGTTTGGGAACAACCTAACGGGAAATATCTGGTTATGGCTGGTATCGAAGCAATTGATGGATCGAACCGTGATTTATATGGGCTGAAGAAAATCAATAGGTCTCAAGCAGTCGTTGAGAATCTTGTTAAGGAAATGACTGGATTTGAATTCGAGGACGATAATAAAATTCAGGAAGGTGCAGCCTTACAGGGGAATTTGAATGGACGTGACATGTCGAAAATGAAGAACTGGCCTAGTGAGAGTGAATTAAACAGATTGCAATTTAAGGAAATCATTGCTTGGCTCGGAGAACCAGATAACGTCTACACCCACATCGATCCCTCTCGGAACATCGTGGCTTTTGTTTGGATGCAACCTAATGGTAGATACACGTTGATGACAGGCGTAAACACTGAGACAGCGATCTATGCACAATTACGAAGAGTCAATCTGTCCAAAGCTCTGGCTAAGAAAATTGTGAAGGATCAGACACGAAGAATCATCATTGATTAGCTTGAGAATAGGCTTAACTCAGACTCTTACTTTCCGAATTGGAACTGACTCACCATGAACAATCAATGGTATTACGCAATCAACGGCCTGTCTTATGGTCCAGTCGATTTAAATATCCTGAGACAGCTTGCTGTAACTGGTAAGCTGAAACCATCAGATCTAGTCTGGACAGTAGGAGCAGACAATTGGAAGCCCGCTGGAGAAGTACAAGGATTGTTTCAGCAAGAAGCTGCCCCACCTCCCCTACCGACTGGATATGGAACTTCGCCAGATGAAATCAGTCGTCGAGTGCAAAGCTTGATCGGAAAAGATTACAGTGAACTGAGTCCCGAAGAATATGAATTCATGGTTGCCAACGGCTACTCCTATGATGTGCCGATGACATTTGGAGAAAAGATTGGGGCGGCAATGATGATCTTTTTTGTGGTTGGATCTGCGATTGCTATTTACAAATTAGGGTTTTTCATTTTCTTTGTCTTGCTCATCCCAGTCCTTTTGTTGATATCGGTTTTTATTTGCATCTACGGATTGGTATCAGGCGAAAATGAAGACAAGCCATTTTATTTGATTGTACTGACAGCAAGTGCAGCTATGCTGATTGCAATTTTCAATTCAGCCAACAGTTCAGTTTTTAGAGATGATTAAAAGCGTATAACCACAAATGAAGTCCCCATGAGTACTCCCCAGAAACGATTTCAAATCAAAGAAGTTGTCTGGTACTCATGTGAAATTCAACGCTGCGACCTACGATTTTACTGACCACTAGAATGAGACGAATTCAAGACAATACGGAAGCCCATAAATGGACTTTTGTAAGTTGGAGCGTCCCTGCCACGAACCGGCGAACGACATCCTTTAGCACCGCTGAACCACCCTCCGCCTCGACTGACCCTCCGTGCCCCCTCTGAATCCTCACACCACTCCCATACGTTTCCATGCATGTCATATAAGCCCCAAGCATTCGCAAGCTTCTGACCAACCGGATGTGTTGACCCTTGACTATTAATCTTGCACCATGCATAGTCACGCAAATCTGTTGCATCATCACCAAAGCAGTACTCTGATATCGAACCAGCACGACAGGCGTATTCCCACTCTATTTCAGTTGGTAATCGATAGCTATAACCCTTTTCTTTTTCTTTTGGCAACTCTGATAAACGACGGCAGAACTTTTTAGCATCTTCCCAACTAACAGACTCAACAGGGTTCAGAGGCCCTTTAAACTTACTTCTATTCACGCCCATGATCTGCTCGTACTGCTCCTGAGTGACCTCAGTCGTACCAATATAAAACTGATGAGTCACTGTTACCAATTGTTCGGGTTTTTCGTTGTGACTTCTGTGCTTGGACCCCATTTTAAATCTACCCGGTCGAATCAATTTCAACTTCATTCCGATGGAGTTAGTCAACTTTTCGGCAGAATTATTTGTCGGAGCGGGTGTTGGTTGCCCAACTGCCTCTGACATCGATATTTTATTTGCCGAATTATCGTCTACGTTTGCACTTCTGGCGGCTTGTTGATCGGAAACTCGGATCACACGAAATCCGACACGACTATTACTCAAGTCAGGTGCTAAATTGTGACGAGCCGAGGAAGAACAATAATCAGCAGTATTAGTTATCCCACCACCACGGAGTACACGATACCTCTTTGCAGACGTAGGACCGCTAGGATTTGTAATAACACCGTCTTGATACTTATCGTGCCAATCTTGGCACCATTCAAACACGTTACCATGCATGTCATAAAGCCCAAACGAATTGGGTTTCTTTTCACCCACAGGATGAGATTTCAAACCTGAATTTTCAAAATACCATGCGTAGTCACCTAACTGCGAATCAGCATCACCAAAACAATATGCTGTCGTTGATCCCGCACGGCACGCATACTCCCATTCGGCCTCAGTTGGTAATCGGTAGCTGAAGCCTTTCTCATCTGGCGTCTCCGAAAGTTTGCGGCAGAATTCTACTGCATCATTCCAGTTCACCCCATCAACAGGGTTATTTTGCCCTTTGAATTCGCTCGGATTAACCCCCATCACTTTTTCGTATTGTTTTTGAGTGACTTCGTATACGCCAATTTCAAAAGGTTTGGTCAAGATCACCTGATGGGCTGGTTTTTCGTTGTCTTTAGTCGTTTGGGAAGTCGCCCCCATCAAGAATGTACCTTCGGGGATTAGCTGGAACTTCATTCCTATAGAATTGACTGATTCTTTTTTCGATTCAGGTTCTGGTACTTTAGCTGGAGCCGTTACCTTTGCTACAGGTTTTGGTTTGGCTATCGGTTCTTCCTGTTTAGCAATGTTTCTATTAGCATTTTGCTGGTCTGGTTGTAATTTCCCCCAAGGCAGCCAGAAAGATGCTGCGGCCATACCAAAGAACGCAATTGTCAAGACGGCAACAATACCAGCGTATTCCCTGAAAAATCCACTACCTTCACCAACTGATCGGCTACTGTTTGATGAAATTGAAGATGGGGAGTAGTTCGGATCGATCTGTCGCTCTTTACGGCGTTTTTTGAAGAGCTTCACTTTGCGATCATATTCTCGACGCAGTTCTGGACTGAGTAGTGTGATCTCGGCCTCATCAATCTGACTGATTAACTTGTTGGCGTACTTGTTGAACTCAGTGCCGAGGAATTGTTCAACATGAGAGCGTTGGCGGTCAGCAGCGGACTTGATAACGGCATGCTCATCTTCATCGAGAGAGAGACCGAGCAATTCGTAAAATGTGGGAGGGCATTTTGCTTCAGGGATGCCTAGCCAGAGGTGGTAGGGGTTAAAGCTATCTGAGTTATTTCTCGCCATCGTGAATTCCCCAACTGTTTCAGTAATGTGCTTTGTTCTGCACTGAGGAATTGGAGAGGATGGTCCCATGAAGAGAGGCGTCAAACCAAGACCACCTCACACGCCCGCCAAGCCCTAGACCAGCACTGCTTCTGGCCTATAGAGATATCTAGTTCAAACTTGGCAGTTTGTGAGGAAGTAGAACCGACGTTCGCACATCGTATCGAATTGTTATCGATGCCCTATTTAGGGCGAAAACTATCCTTTATTTGTGAATGAACTCTAACTTAAATTCATTACTATCTGTCAGTAGTGCACTGAACTTATGGAGCCATCCATAGACCCCAAGTAATATTTATATGGGTAGGTCAGTTCCTTTCATTCCCTGCCATCTGTGATTGCAGTTTACAAAGAATTAGATTTCGTCCTATTGCATCTCTCACAAAGCAATTGAATATTTCTTTCTGTATTTGAGCCACCTTTTGATACTGGAATAATGTGGTCATACTCAAGTTTTTCTTGTGATCCACATTGGACACATTTACCGAGATCACGTCTCCATACAGCTACTCTAGTTTCTTTTGAAATATATCGATCCTTATTTTTATCATCCGAATTTTCAATATTATCATTAGTTATTGGGCTAAAATCTTCCTCAACAAACTCTAGCAAATAGTCAAACATAAATTCTATTTCATTTAGAACTACGTCCTTCAGATACCAATGCTTTTTATTGTATCCAGATTCATTGAGCAGCCTATTTACGAAGCATTCTTCAAAATAAACTTGATAATCACGATCTTTGAATTCGCCATCCTCATCTAAATAGTAATGGAATCTCTCTCTTAATAGCTCTTCGTAAATCTTCAATTGACTCCCATTCAGTGAATATTTATCAAGATCGCAAAAACTTAACGGAATCTGTTTAATGCCAAGCTTTGATGAATTGAAATGCTCAAGCATCCTCATTGATCTATATATCAACGAATACATATTTTTTAAATAGTCATGGACAGATCCTATATTTCCCACATGCCCTGTAAATGTCTTTATAGCCTTGAGGTCTGAGCCGCTATTAATAAGTTGGCTAGTTTCTTCATCGAGCAATCTCAGGGATTCATCGTATAAGTTTTTAAATGTTTCAATAAACTTATTAGGTTTTGACTGAACTGGTAGAGTTTTACTCGCAATGAGAGCATGGAGTATCGTTTTTATTATTTTTGCTTTGGCTTGTTGAGTGTTGATGGGTAATGGCAATTTAATCTGCTCTCCACATTTGTCACATTCCCATGCTGTCCCTGCTGTTTCTTCAGGGATCATTATTATCTGACTGCATTGGGGACAAATGAAACTATTCACAGATCGCCTCTTTCAATAAAGCGTGCCTGCATTTATTGTTATTACTGAATCTTCAGCTACAAGTATAAACGAGAAACATCATTCAATCCTACGGTCTTTCCGATCGCTTCGACACTAATGACATTGGAACCAGATGAAATCCCCCATGAGCACCCCTAGAACCCGTTTTCAAATCAAAGAAGGTGTCTGGTACGCATGCGAATTCATTGGAGATGGATTCCTTGGTGATTATTGCTCCTATTCTCCGATCAGGGTGGATGGAATCAAGCTACTAAAAATTAGATAATAACTAAGTTCATTTGTTATCTTGAAAAAGCTCATCATACAACCCTTCGATATCCTTTCTTACGCCCTTGAGTTTCGATTAGTCCAGCTTGCCTTAATTGATCTAAAGCATTTCTGATTTGACTTTTATACCTTTGGCTTCCTCCATCATTTGGATTTCGAATTAGATAGTCCGAATCCATTAAGATTCGATTCTTCTCCATCATTATGCGAACAGGATCATATAGCTCTGTAGCACAGTGAAAAAATGGTCCCTCTTCTTCAAAGAGAAGCTCACGAATTTGGTCAAGTTTTTCTAGCACACGGATGATGAAGCTTTTGTACACATTCACGTTAGTCATGATCTAAATTTCCTCTCAAAAGAATGTTTGTAGAACTAACTCATCCCGAAAAAATAGTACAGTTGAACTACAAGATGTTCAAGAAGAAAAAACGAAATATGCAAAATAAAAATACAAATGTACATATCGGTAAGTTGTTATATGGCAATGGTTTAAGATTATTGGTATGTTGTGGGTGGTGCCGTCGCCTGCTATCTAAAAGTCATTGTAGAAGTACTGTACAACGGGTGGGGTGAAGGGGGGAATAAAAGAGATAAGTTATCGAATAGATATAATATCTATGTTAAATAATTATTTAAAAAATGTACATATGTGTATTATCTATGGGCATCTCGCAACGTATCCCATTTAATAAACGGCAGTATCCAGCTTCCATTCGGCCCCTGATCGTCGTGGAAGAAATCTAAAAGATGAGTCTGCCACATGTGTGAGATCAGAGCTTCCAGATCGGGTTTTTCCATAGCGAAAGCCTCAACCTCAACAACTCCTTCAAAATTCCACATATTGAATTTTTTCAGAGGGTTGTTGTTAAAGTCGAAGATCTGGTTCTCAGCTTCTGCTCTGTCGTGATACTTCAGAGCTTTTTCTTTTTCAGGAATCCAGATGGTTCCATTCCAGAAATAGTCATACTCATTTTTGATGAACCATCTTTGAGCAAAATGGGGACCGACTGAAATTAAAGTAACATCGCTCATTGTCATACCCTTGTATATTCAAACTCTCTCTTATCTGATCTCTTTCAGATTGTCCCAATTCACTTTGGGAATTATTAAAGTCGATTTTGGTCCTTCTACATTTAGACCCGTTGAAACACTGTGGTGTTCCCTTAAGTGTTTGCGGAGCGACCACAACGTTGGTTTTTCAATTCCTTTCACTTCGATTTCGATGATGGCTCTATAAGTCCACGTATTCATGGCGTCTAATAGAGCTTGCATCAACTCAGCTATAACATCCTGAGCTTCACCCAACTCATGAAAAAGTAAGGCGTCCTTCTGGTAAGGGGACCAGCCTTCCCCGTTCCAGTAAAGGTCTTTGTTAGATTTGATTACCCAGCGAGAAATATGGTTTGGTCCGACTCTATTTGCCTGTAGTTCAATCATTTTCATTCCTTTAATAGTTTAATTTGTCTATAGAATCAGAAAGCTGATCCAGAGTTCGCTGGACATACCTACTACAAGTTTGCAAATTTTCGTGACCTAATAATTGAGCCAAACCGACCAAATCATTTTGATTGTCTTCCAAATATTTGTGAGCCATCGTGTGACGTAGCAAATGAGGGTATATCTTCACACCGATCAAAGCCCCGTATTTATCACACAGAGAGCGAATGCCCCGATCAGTGAGTGGTCCACGTTCTCCTATAAATACTATCTGGCTTTTCACAGATGGGCGTGATTCCAGATAAGTCTGCAATGATTTTCGAGCTGGCAATGGAAGAGGAACAGAACGCTGCTTATTTCCTTTTCCGAATCGGAACACAACAGATCCTGATCGTTCGCTGATCATTAAATCTGTCAGTTCCAAATTAACCAGATCACTGACCCGACAACCTGTATAAAGTAACAATGAGAAAATGGCATTTGCTCTCACATCACCCCGAAGTTCAATTTCACGTAGTAACTTTCTGACTTCAGATCTTTCCAGTCCTTTGGGAGCCAGCTGCTGGTTCCGCAATTCCTTAACCTGTTTGGCTGGATTCGTTGACAAGTAATTCTGTTCGACTAGCCAGCCAAAGAACCTCCTGACGGTCACCAGTGCCCGATTGACTGTAGAAACTGCCTGTTCTTTTTCTTCCCTCAGATGTTTCCTGAAATCAGTTACATCCCTCACAGTCACCCGACTGATAGAAAATGGTTCTTGATTAGATTCGGAGAACCAAGTAGCGAACTTGCGGATGTCCTGAGTGAATGCTTTGCGTGTCAAATCAGAGAAATCGTTGGCGTCTAGGAATTCACCGAACAGACCCGCTTCCTGTTTTTTCACAGAGATATTTCGAAAAACATTATCGGATGAATTCTTCACGCTTTATCTCCAACAATTGGACAACAATTTGACAGTTATTACTCAAAACTCAGGAGATAATGACTCTTATTTGCCGACATTATCTTCCCAGTTTTTTACATCAATCTCCTGCGTTATCATTCTCTGACTGCTTCAGTTGAAGAAAGACAGCACGGATCACTTCGGCTTCATCTGTGTTTTTGATTCCATCTGGAAACAAGACTCGGATAGCTTCGGCTAATTTTCCAGAGTCGGTTTTCAATCCCAATGCCCGAATAGATTCAGCGATATGATCGAACTTGCCGTTTGATGATTTGACGGTTTTCTGCTTTCGTGGTTTTCGAACTACGCCTACATCATTTCGTCTGGCATAAAACAAAATCGGCTTACCGTCGATCCCACAGTTACGTTGCCTTACTTCTAAACAGATCTGTTGCTTTTCGAGATCGTAATACGGTCGTTTGGTTTCAGGATCATATTCTGGTTCTGGAAATGCTGTTCCACGTAGTTGGTGAAATCGTTGACGACTTAAGCCGACCATGCGTGCCATCTCAGAAACAGATACGATACTTTTTGACGGCTTGTTTACATTCATTTGACTACTTCTGTTCTTCAATATGACACTGATCTGACAGGTGCGATTGCCCTTTTGCGGTAATAGTGCGGCGTCCCTGATCGTCCTTGGCTATTAAGCCAGAACGGATCAGATAGGGTTCAGTTACTTCACTGACAGTTCTTGAAGGCAATCCCAGAGTTGAGCTGATGACATTTAACCGTGTAGGACCAGAAGAAATAATCTGCAGGTACTTCTGCTCTGTTGGCCCTAATCCCAATTCATCAATTTGTTCTAAGTCACAGGCACGTTGCAGGTGATCTTGTGTAATATCTTGATCGCCTAAAGATCTGGAGACACGGTGAGCTGATTCCAGTAGGCGTAATGCCAACCTTGGGGTCCCCTTGCCCTTCAGAGCGATTTGATGAAGTACTGAGTCATCAACTTCCCATTTCAAACCAGTAATTCGCTGCTTCAAAATGAGTGATAATTCATCGGTTGAGTAGTATTCAAATCGAAGAACGAGCTTCATGCGGTCTCTGAGTGGCTGGAGTAACAGATACTCGTCTGTTGTCGCCAGCAGCAAAGTGAAATCAGCAATTGGGATGCTGATCGGTGCTTTGTTGCTTCCACCGTGGACCAGTATCTTTCTTTGGTCTAAAGCAAGATACAGAGTTGTCTGAAGGCTTTTACTTAGTTCATGAGCCTCATCTATGAACACAATTGAGCGATCTTGGGCTGAGAGGAGAACTGCATTCAAATCTGCGACCGAATTAATCGACTGTCCCAACAGGTCTATGAAGTCTGTTGCCATTTCCTGAGCGATGATTTGGCTCAGGGCTGTCTTCCCAAGTCCAGCACCGCCTAACATCATAGAATGATCGAACTTTTTGCTCTCTTGGTGAGCATAATCAAGGGCAACTGTCACGACGCTCTTGACATGCGACTGACCTATTATGTGTGCGATTGAGGAAGGCTTTACTTCACTTAGATCACTCATGCTGGTTTCCTTTCTATTGTTTGTGAAAAACCCTGTGGACCTGACGAAATATTATTGCTGCATATTTTTTGAAGAAGAGCTATCTTGTATTCTCTGGAGTCCCTCCTGAGAGGACTGAAAATAAAGTTTTTCAAAAAAGTTTTTGTATTAATAAAAATCCAAATTCGTTTTCATATTTTTTGCTTTTGAGTTTGTGGAATACTAAGAATGACCCATCAGTATTCACTTGGTAGTAGCAGCGTTGTGCTGCTTCTGTCTGCTTCTGTGATGATCCAGATCTTGTCATCATCAATCTTGTAGGCGGAGAATATTCTGTCACCGTTTTTCACAGCTGCGTCGTTAGCTTCTCTGTCTTCTTTGCAGAGATCCCCCCAGTCCCCAGCGTGATGACGGCTTAGGAATTCTGCTGGAGTTTTGTTGTGTTCATCCAGTAAGCTCAAGGCTGCGGGAGTTGCTACGACTTGTCCTAATTGAAACAACGGTTTGTTTGATATTGTGTTCATGAATTGTTTCCTTTTTTGAATGGATGTTGTTTTGTCCGTAAAAGGTACAAAGGAGTTAATTGGATCACTCCAAGTGACAACTACAGTGCTTCCGTGCTTTGCGTTTCCCTTCTCTTGTTCGCTTTCCATTTCGGACTAGAGTATTTTTCTGAAAGAACGAATCTGAGTGACGATCAACAGGAATGTAGACTGGGTGCTCTTCTGAAATCTGCCTACAGAACGTAGAGACTGCTGGTGATGTGGAACGGGGTGTTTGAGCTAAGTTTTGAAACGACAAACGAGGCATAAAATCTCCTTCAAAATAAGGTTTAAAAATGCCAACTGAGACCTTCTCAGCGTGGCTGTCAGTCTGGAAGTACCCTGATGATGGTGGAGATTCCAGAATCAAATGAGCCGCAAAACAACGGCTTAGTTACAAGTAGGAAATAGTGAACAGTCCACCTGATGGATTGGTCCCGCAACTTCAATTAGGGCAATTAATTCATTTGTACTGGGGCGTCAGAAATCGATCTGATCTATCTCCAGCCAGCATTCAGATAAGAACCCACAGGCGAGCTGAAGATTACACTCACAGCGAATTACACAAATCAGAAGAGCATTTCCTCAGATTTGCAAAATCGTGCGTTTGCATTGATAAAAAGTGCGAATGAGATAATTAGAATTGGAGCTGCAAATGGCAGAAGGTGCAGCCCTGATGAGACTTAATGCAATTTGTTCAGTTTTCTGATCCAGAAATCAGATACTTGGAAATCCAGAATTCTGGAAATCTAGCTTATTTGCCGTCCAAAAAAGGTTTAATTCACCAATGAAATTCCACGAGATCGAAGCTGAAATCCGCTACCTGACCACAGAAGAAGGTGGTCGGAGAGATGGAATGGTGGGGGGGATCGTGGACGGGGATCACTTTACTGCGACGAAATTGTTGAGGTCCTAATTTTGTCGGAGCAATCAGGCGGGTTGAAATTGTAGAAATAAATTCATAGTGTACATGTTTTGTTCAAAACTCAATTGATGTTCGAATATAATTTGATTGGGAAGTAATTAGCAAAATAACTCTACAGCAAAAACAAAACAGCTTTGATATTTTTAATATACACATCTTTAATATAAATACTTGGCATTCAAGGAACACATTAAAATGGACGATTCGCAAAAACGCAAAATCGCATCTGTTTCGTCGGAAAGTATTTTCAAGGCGGTCTCTCCCTACACAGTTGCAATGATTGATATAAAGGCCCGCCCCAAAGAACTAAGCAGTGGCACTCTAGTCCAGATAGAGAACAGGATGTTTATTGCGACCTGTAAACATAACATTCCGCAAAATCCTGAGAAACGGCTTTGGATTCTACCATCTGAACCTGAAAATGTAGCTGATGGTATGATTGGCTTCACTTCAATAAAACGACATCCCATCTTAGATCTAGGTTTGTTAGAGGTAGATTCCGAAAGTTTACATGATTACTTACCCAAGAAGTCTTGCTGTAAGCTGGAACAAGTTAGAATCGCTGGCTGCGGTAGGGCAAATAAAACGATCACTCTTTGTGGTGCTCCTACACAGTTTGCCAAAGGCGACGGCACAGAAATCAATCCACAGAAAACATTAATTATGGGGTTTTCATCTGTTCCATACACACCACAGGAATTTCCGAATGTTCCGAATACTAGCCATGACGCAGATCAGGAAATCGACATTTTCTACGAGTATCCTGAGCAAGGATTCAGACATGATAATAATGAAGAATTAGATTTAGAACATCCAGAAGGATTTAGTGGGGGAGGAATATGGGATCAAGGATTTACTGAAAGAGAAATGTGGAATCCTTCGAATGCAAAACTCATTGGTATTCAAAGTTCTTGGTTTGAGCCAGAGCGATATGCACGAGGAATTCAAATAAAACATTGGTTAGACTTAGTTTGGAATGAAATGCCAGATCTCAGACAGATAATAGAGTCTTCATTTCCATCTGAAAATTTTATAACTTTTGAAAGTTAAAAAGTTACAAAATTAACTACAATCAATTAATCTTGTTACCAATTTGATAAAATTAGATCTCAAAACTAATCCATGTCGTTCACAATTCTCTCATACTGCTTTCCACTCACCCTTACATACTGAACCGAATCCACCTTCATCCGCTTCAAATTATCTGACAGGTCATGCCCGCCACCTATAACAATCACCTTGATCCCCTGCCCTTTCAATAAATTCTTAACCATCCCATCTTCACGCTTCTCTTCTGCGGCTTCAACAAATCGAACCTTACCATCTTTTCCAACAGGATTAGCTGCTTCAAAAGCCTCTGCGTTCTCAAGAGGCAAGGCAGTCTTAATTTCATTTGAGATCAGCAACTGAGCCGCTGCTCCCATCTGTATACAGTCCCGCCTGTATTGCTCTTTCAAAAACAGATCAAACGCACCATCACCTTCTGGAACTTCGAACTCCCGAAGCGTTTTTATGAAGCTGTTGAAAGCTTTCAGATTCTTCTCTGTCAACCCTTCCATGTAGACAGACCGAACTTCGTGTTTCTTAATCAAGAATCGCAGTATCTGTCTCTGCTCTTTCTGAACCGCTTCCACATCATTGAGGAATTCAAGATACCGCTTATTTATTTCAGTTTCTGAAAATTCATTATCTGATGAATCAGAAAGATCGGCGGCAAAATCTTCCTTGGAAACGAAATGCCAATTTAACAGATGAATGATGATCTGCTTTGGTTTGGATTTTGTTGGTGTGGAAGTGACTGAATGGACGCTGGGGAGTTTGCGGAGTTGGGTGGGGAGATCGGAATCATCACAGAATGCAAGAGAGTCTGCAAAGTGCAGGCATAAGATGATGGAGGCACAGTGAGCTAATTTGAACATGGCTGGATGGATCAATCGAATTGGATCAGTTCATAAAAAAGGCCGTCCGTGTGCCTGCTCCAGACGGCTGATTTATTATATTAGCACGAATATAAATGCGAATAACTATTTATAAAAAGAACACCGATGATCTTCCGCCTCTCACAAAAGCTCAATCAGAAAATCAAAACAGGCACATCAGAAACCCTTTCCTTACATCAGAATCCTTTTGCTGACTGGTCGTGCCACATTTTCCCGGCAAATCGCCGTCAGTACATTTTGCTAAGTAATACCAAATCACTTTATTCGTGTGTGTGATGCCAGCTAAAGGTGTTACAAATCCAAAACGTTTTGCTGAAAATGCGATGAACTGTATTAGGGATTTTACAGCCGATGACGCTAATCAATGGGCGTACAGGGCATTCATTTCTCCAGAACTTGAAAAAGTTCAGTTTGCTAAAGCGTTGAATCGATCTGTGACCAGCTCGATGAATCAGTTGGTGGATTGTGCTCAGGGATTACTGATTGAATGTCAGATGTCACCGCATGAAGTTGGCTTTAAGCTGAATGACTTTTTGCTGTCATCTATTGCCGAGAAAAAATCAGATGGATATGGCAGACCAGAAGATGCGTTTCAGAGGATGGTGGAATCGTATTCGGTTTTTTCAGGGTAAGTGTTTTTGTCTGAGATAAACTGGCACTGCTTGAGTTGCAGTTCAGTGAGTTGTATGGCAAGTTCATTAAAATTCTCTGCTTCAAATTTGTCTAGAATTGCTTTTCGACGCATTGCCTAATTATTCTTTTGAACGGTGCTTTCTTTTACCTTCTTTAAGTTTGGCGATGAGCATTTTTTCAACACGCACACACTCCTTGGGGCTTTTTGCAAATTCGATTTCTGCCTCTTTGATGAAATCCTTCTTTTGCGAATTTGTTAAGCCAAGCGATTTGTGAGTCGTCTTCCAGAAAGCCTCAGCTACTTTGCTTCCAGCCATGTTCATTGCAGCAGGTAAAAGTCTCTTGGCTTCTTTCTTGAAATCTGCTTCTGTGTTTAGTTTGTCGTAGTCGATTCCTTCCAGATCAAATTCGAGTTTTTTATCTGGCATGGTTCTCCCTTTTTATGAGTCTTGGGAACAGGAATGATCAGAAACAACAATTACCATTGAGATCTTAATTATACCAGACACTATTGGGGAACATCCTGATCTTCCGGTAAATAATATCGCCTTCCGACACTTGACTCTGTAGTATGGTATAGAGTGTATAATAGGTGCTGAAACAAGGAGAGTCACTTGTGAGTACATTGAAAATCGGTGAGGTTGCGAAGCGGTCAGATGTTGGGATCGAAACGATTCGCTTCTACGAACGTCAAGGATTGTTGGCAGAACCGGATCGTCGTCCCTCGGGATTCCGCCAGTATGACGAGTCAGTGGTGTCTCGCTTGCAGTTCATCCGCAATGCGAAGGAACTTGGTTTCACACTTGCTGAGATCAAAGAACTTCTTGGACTGTGGTTCGATGTGAATACGAAGTGCGTCCATGTCCGACAGCGAGCCGAAGAGAAAATCACAAACATCGAAGACAAGATTCGATTGCTCCAGAAGATGAAGCGGTCGCTGAAAAAAATCATAAACCAGTGTGAACGTCGAGATGCCGTAGATGAATGCCCACTATGGCTGGGACTTGATGAGCCTCGGAAAAACAAGAAGGCTCGTGATTAACTAATCGTAGAGTGAGTGACAGATGAAAGAATTGTGGATGACGTTCGTAGCGGTGGTGGCCTTTCCATTTCTTGTACTTGAGTGGATTGGCACTCGTATCTATCAGGAGATGCCACCTATCCCTGAGAAGATCGAGATGACGGACGGCCAGACACTCTTTGGTAGCGGCGAGATCACTTCCAGAGCAAAACGTGCTGTCGAAGCTTCACAAAGTCAAGAATGGCGGAATCCAAACCGCCCATCTCTCATCACCAAACTAGAAAAGTAGAGGTATTTATGGCTATTCCCCACGCACAACCGGGCGAAGTAATTGATGTACGGCCTTTGGCGGACCAATTGGTGGTGTCCAGAACCAAGACACTCTTCCAGACACCACACATCGAAATGATTCGTATGATCCTTCCGGCAGGCAAAGTCCTGTCAGAACACAAAGCCCCCGGCGAGATTATCGTGCATTGTCTGGAAGGAGACATGACGTTCACAACAATGGGAGAGCCAAAAAAGCTGCGGGCGGGTGACATGCTCTATCTGGCGGCAGAAGAACCCCACAAGGTTGAAGCCGTCAAAGATTCTTCCTTCCTGCTAACCATACTACGGACATCGGCGGGCGGTAATTCATGAGTGAACAGAAAGCAGGTTTGAAACTTGGCTGGTTATGGAAGCTGGGACGCTGGCTCGGCCTAGCAATCATCGTGGGCGGTATCGTCTACCAGATAAAATTTGCACCGATGGGCGTTCAAGGCATCTCTCCTACTCGCAAAACTGTTGTGTCGGAGGTCATGGGAACCGGAACGCTTGAGGCACGGGTCTCCACGACGATCAGCCCGAAGATTGCCGGACGGATCGGTAAAGTCCTCGTGGATCAGGGAGACAAGGTTGAGCAAGGACAGTTACTTGTACGACTCGACGACGAAGAACTCCAGCAACAGGTTGAGATTGCTTTAGCGAACGTGGAAGCGGCGAATGCCGCACTCGGAAGGCTCTTGGCTGACAAGAAAAGAACGATTGCGGTGCTAGAGCAGTCACAGAGGCATCATGATCGTGTGCAGTCACTCAAAGTAAAGAACGTTACGACACAGGATGATGTGGATCGAGCCGTTGAATCGCTGGCGGTGGCGACGGCGGATATGACACGGGCCGAAGCCGCCATTACCGAGGGGCAGAAAAGTCTGCTCGCCGCCGAGAAAACACTCGAATATCACCGGGCACGGCTGGCGGACACGCTGATCAAAGCTCCATTCGCTGGGCTAGTTGTCGAACGTCAGCGAGAGGCGGGTGATATTGCTGTTCCCGGCAGTGCGGTCTTGACGCTAATTTCCACAGATGTCCTGTGGATTTCCGCATGGGTCGATGAAACCGAGATGTCGAAGCTGAGCGTCGATCAGCCCGCACGCATTGTGTTCCGCTCCCAACCGGGGCAAAGCTTCCCCGGAACCGTGGTTCGGCTTGGCAGACAGGCGGATCGAGAGACACGGGAGCTCGTCGTGGATGTTCAAGTCTCCGAGTTACCTGAGAATTGGGCTATCGGCCAACGGGCCGAAGTCTACATCGAAACTCACCGACAAAATAATGCCTTAACAATACCGTTGATCGCTCTCCATCGTCGTGACAATATCGAAGGAGTCTTTGTAAATGAGAACGGGAATGCCCGCTGGAAAGCGTTGACACTCGGTGTGCGTGGGCGAGAGGTTGTCGAAGTGCAATCAGGGCTGACGGAGCGTGATGTAGTTTTGCTGGTGCCGACCGACGTGACAACGCTTACCGAAGGGCGGAGGGTCCAAGTTCGATGATGCTTGCTCTCAAGGACATTCGCCACAATGTCGGTCGCTTCGCCTTAACGACAGTAGGTATTGGACTACTGCTCATGATCGTCATGGGGATGGGGGGCATATACCGAGGCGTGATTGAAGATGCCACATTGCTGATCGACCGGGTGGGGGCGGATCTGTGGGTTGTTCAGCGGAGTACCAGAGGACCGTTTGCTGAGATCTCCCGTGTGCCGCCAAATCTTGTCCATCGAGTGCAGTCGGTTCCCGGCGTCCGATCAGCCCGTGAATTTGTGTACCATACGATTCAGCGGGAGCGAGCAGGTAAGCCGTTGCGAATTGCCGTCATGGGACTGAGTTGGCCCATGGACAAAGGAGAGTGGTTGCCACTCACGGCAGGAAGGCATCTTACTCAGAATCACTTCGAGATGATCGCTGATGAATCTCTGAGACTTCCAGTTGGCAGCCAGATCGAACTCGGGAAAGAAACGTATCATGTCGTCGGCACCACGAAGAATCTCATCAGTTCAAATGGCGATGGAATTGCTTTTGTGACCGTACAGGATGCTCAGGCAATTCAGTTTGACATTCCCGGCGAAGCGGTTCGCCTCGAACGTGCGTCCCGTGAATCACGTGGCGAAGAGTTTGAAGCCGCCATGAAACAACCGGCTTTGCTCGACAATGCTGGACGACCAACAGGAGAACTTCCCGCCGTGGCCCGTCCTCAATTGAGTGCAGTGATGGTCACCCTCAGCCCGGGGGGCAACGCTAAAGAAGTCGAGCAAATCATTGGGGGATGGAGTGATGTCTCTGTGTACACACAGGATGGTCAGCGGGAACTGCTATTACGGGGTTCTGTTGAAAAGATCAAACGGCAGATTGGCTTATTTCGAGTCCTTTTGACGATCATCGCTGCGATCATCATGGCACTGATCTTGTACACGCTGACGCTCGACAAGATTCACTCGATTGCCCTACTCAAACTGATCGGAGCACCCAATAGAGTCATTCTTGGACTGATTCTGCAACAGGCATTATTGCTCGGCGGAATTGGCTTCGGAATTGCCTATCTACTGGGCCAAAGAGTCTTTCCACTCTTTCCTCGTCGAGTCATCATCACCAACGAAGATGTATTACAGCTTGCCGTTATCGTACTGGGGATTTCAATCGCTTCGAGTATTCTGGGGATCTGGAAAGCAATGCGAGTCTCTCCCAATGAGGCTCTGTCATGATCATAAATCAGGACACTTCATTTGCCATCGAAACCGAACTGTTGACGAAGGTCTACGGCAGCGGCAATACGGAAGTTGTGGCAATGAAAGACGCTACGATGAAAGTTCGACAGGGTGAGGTTGTGGCTCTGCTTGGTCCCAGCGGGTCAGGGAAATCAACATTCCTCACGGCTGTTGGACTCATCAATCCACCCACATCAGGACGAGTCATCATTCGGGGGCAACTGGTCCTCGACGGAGCAGAGGCAAAAACGAACCTGAGAACATTTAGGCGACAGCATATCGGATTTATTTTTCAGAAGTCGAATCTCATTCCTTTTCTATCTGCTGCTGAAAATGTGCAGATTGCGATGGAACTCAACGGGGAATCACGACGTGTTGCGGCCAAACGCTCGATGGAACTGCTAGACTATCTCGGTGTTGCTGACCGGGCGAAAAACCTTCCTTCAATGCTGTCAGGCGGGCAACAGCAGCGAGTCGCCGTCGCACGGGCACTGGCGAATCGCCCCAGCGTAATCCTTGCCGATGAACCGACCGCTGCTCTTGATAGTCACCGTGGACGGCAAGTGATGGAACTCTTCGCCCAAGTCGCTCATGACCAGCAGGCCGGAGTAATTGTTGTAACACACGATCATCGTTCATTGGATGTGTTTGATACACAGTATGAAATGGAAGATGGTCGATTATCCTCACCAAAGTAAGCGGATCAAGGATCAGACTATTGCAAACCATTCTCTGCTATATCTAATTTAAGTACCTAGAATTCTTTAGGTGAGGGATCTGGCATCGGTTGGTATTTTGGGTTGCCATTGGTATTTATGCTTGCTGTGGATTTCTTCTTTGACATATGAGACTCACTGAACTAAATCAGGTTGTATGTCTTACTGACAGGTGATGATATCACGAGGCATTTTCATTACTTCTTATCACGAAATACTGGTTCAACATTCCGACATAATTGTTCCAATTGATGTGCTATTTGCTGGATTTCTTTAGATGTCATTTCGATTTGTTCATTCACGAAGGACCATTTAAAGTTTCGAGGGTTGATGACAGAAATTGAACTTCGACCATTATATTGTCTTACAAACCAGCCGGGAACGGAAAGCAATTAGCATTCGGGACTGATACTTGAGTTGTTACTTAAGATGTGAAATATGCAAGCCTCGGTATTAGAATGGTTTATACCGAAGACATTGATCAATTCCCGGCCGTGGTAGCCGTTTCCTTGGTTTTGTCCATATTTCTGTATAGACTAATTTTCTGTGGTTGAGCAGACTGAACCCGTTGTGTCAGACGCTCCACAAAGACTTTTTTTATGAATCGGACTGAAGATGGCAGAAGGTACAATTAAGAGACTGACGGACAAAGGTTTTGGCTTTATCGACACGGGGAGTGGCAAGGACCTATTCTTCCACTCGTCGAACGTCGAAGGGGTAAGCTACGATGATCTCTATGAAGGACAACGAGTTTCGTTCACGGAAGGACGTGGGCAGAAGGGGCCGATGGCGGAGAACGTCAAGCCGGTCTAAACACTGAAAACGATTAAGAAAACCAAGAAGCCGACGAATTTCGTCGGCTTCTTTTATCGTAATCAATACCTTTTCTTTGAAGGAAATTACCCGTGAATCATTTCTGCGTTCTGCTGACGCTGTTAGCACTGTGCCATTCCCTGCCTGCTGCTGAACCGATTCGTGAATGAATTGAGTGGATTGACATTTGGGTCACAGACGCTGATAAGGACAACCTTCCACGAGTTCTGTTAGTTGGAGATTCGATCACAAGAGGGTACTTCGGTGCTGTGGAAAAACAACTTGCCGGAAAAGCCTATTGTGCGAGACTGACCACATCGAAATGTGTGTCCGATCCAACGTTCAACGACGATCTTCTGCTGTTACTCAAGCAGTACAAGTTCTCCGTGATCCACTTAAATAAAGCGGTACACGTCACCGAAGACAGCGATGGTGCAGTCTTCGTTCGGTTTCCTGAGGGTTGGCGAGATGTCATGGTAAAATCGTGAGTTTCAAGCTGAGATCGCTTCTCCCAAAAAATCAGGAAGTACACGAATGGTATCGAGAATGTAGCCAGACACAATCTGTCTATCTGTATCGACGCTGCACGGGTCAATGAACAGGTTGATTCCTGCAACTCCAGAGTGAACTGGATAAATCAGGAACTCTTCTTCCTTGAATCGCTCACACCACCCTCGTGCTTCTTGTTCAGAAAGCGAGGCATAAATGTAGTAGGGGGAGTCAGCAAACATTTTGGATCGCCCTTCTCCATCAACACTGATTTCCGGCAGAAGACCATGTTTCTCAACGCTTTTTTGATTTTTGGCTGGAGTCGAATGAAAACACAGCTGCGGTCTTGGCACAAATTCCTTCCGCATAACAGAGGCTCTAAGCATTCCTTCGCCAAAATAATTATCAGGTACAGCAGCTAAGAACCAGTCAGTTGCTCGAAGCAGGTCGTACACTTTCGGCTGTAATTTGGTGGATGCGACCGCAAACGAATACGGTGAATATTTGTCACCAAATGAAGCAGTCTGCCTAAATCGCTCTTCCATAGCTTCGGCAACACATGGGAACGGTTTCCTCATCAGGTCGAGCACGTTGTTGTAGTCCTGCTCATTCATTTCGTGGCTCCCAGCTGCTCACACGCCTCCAACATCACCTTGAGCGATTCTGGATCAGCAAGTCGATGATCATGTCCGATCTCACAGAGCGTCTCAGTTGGAAGGTCGCTGTTGGCAACCAGTTCCTCGGAATCGGCGAATGGGATCACGTCGTCTTGGTGTGAATGTAAAATTACCGAGTTCGGCTTGAGCCTCTTGGCAGTTCCCCAGTTCTTCCATGCAGGGCAAAGTAAGACGAGAGGTGTATCTCCACTGTCTATATTCATAGCGACTGCACCGCCACGTGAAGAACCGACTATCACATCTGGTTCGTGCTTGTCGTATTCAGCTTGAGCGGTGTGAACGGCCTGTTCAAAATCATCATCATCGAGTGCTGGATTCAACACCTCGTAACCAGCTTGTTTCAGATGGGTTGGTTTGACACCACCAACAATGCTACGCCACCCGTGTAGAAAAAGGATTTTCATTCAACTACCCGCCACACCTTCCACATGCCTTTCCATCATTCGGTCCACAAATCCGACCACGTTTGGTGTTCTTGAAATACTCACATTTTTCGTTGTGCCGCACGTTGGAAGAGGTGTTCAACCAGAACATTGTAGCTGGTGTATTGTTTGGTCTATTCTTTCTGGCTCGATAATCCCACGGAGCAAGTGGATTCGAATCAGCCCACAGACCACGCTTTGCCTTACGTGCTGACAGTTCTAATTTAGCCAGACGTTTCTCATCATTATATTTTTTGTAATGCCATGCCCAGCCATCTTCAATCATCTTGGCATTGGCGTCTACTTTGCCCACAATTATGATTCCGAGTGTGCGACCGTAGCGATCCTCTCCTGTCTTCTTGACCGTCACAGTTTTTCCGAACACCATCTTGGACAATGCCTGCTTGGATTTGGTCTCAAAGCTCTGGCTCGATTCAGGTGCGTCAATGCCCTCCAATCGAACTTTGACTGTCTGGCGGTTGACCAGCACCTTGACGGTGTCCCCATCAGTAACTCCAATCACTTTTCCAGTGAGCGTATCAACAACCTTCGGTGGAGCCGCAAAGACAATCCCAAAGATGAGCAGAGTCACTATGACTGTGATGTAACGCATACCGTTTTTTCTTATAAGGTGGCTCGAAAGAGGATGGGGTCGAGGTGCACAATTACCCTTGCCACGTTTTTTTATGTATCCCACTGTTACATCGCTTTAAATGTCGGCTGCGATCTCTTCACCCGGTTGCACAACTATTATTTTAAAGTCTTCTAGCTTTCGTATAATTCGTTTCCTTGGAAGATCTTTCCCGAAACAGGCGTAATTCTGACCATCGACTTTAAAACGAAAGAGCGGGTCGGCGATGATTTCACCATTTTTAGTACTCAATGGTTCCTGCCTGATCCCATAATTATTCCAGATTCCACTTAACCATTTACGATGCTCAGAGCCAATACAATCAAGTAGCTCTACGAAATCATCCTGTGGACTAATTTGAGAATCCACATCAGGAGACTCTTCTAGATTTGCCAGACAATCCTCAAGGACTTCGTATAATCGTTTTGCATCTTGATCCTTCATCGATTGCGAAAATAGCGTCAGAACAGATCTTGCCCTCGTCATCGCAACATAAAGATTATTAGCAAGTACCCCCTTGTCCTTAGCCTTGTATTGATCCACACCGGGTACAATCACAATCTCAGAGTCGTAGCCTTTGAAGGAATGTGATGTGGTTGCCAACAGCATATTGTTACTTCGTTCAAACGGTTTATTCTTTTGAACTGATAACTCAACCCCTAACCCCTCAAGATGTGGCATCGTCTTCTTCTTGAGCCAGTTCGGGATATTATTGCCGTTATAGATCAGGCAAATATCTGATGGCTGTACTCCTTGATCTACAATTAGTTCCCGGCAGTACTTTCCAATTGCGTCAAATTCCTGATCAAGACTGGCAAATCTGCGAAATTCGGGTTTAGGACCATCTACCTGATTAAATCTGACATTCCACCACTCATTTCCGCAACGAGAGGAACGTTCTATAAGCCCACGTGAAAGGAGTTCTTTGTGATCCGGGTTTGTCTCTGGTGGTTGCAGGCTGTACAAGACATTTAGAGCGAATTCGGTAATCGGACGTGTGCTACGAAAGCTTTCCTTCATTACAGTGGAGCGTCCACGCATGTCTAATCCAAAATCGGACCATTTCGGAGTAGATCTACCATAAATATTCTGTGCGTTGTCATAAAAAATATTTATGGATCTACTGTTTTCATCATTTTCATCGGATCGCTTCACAATCGCTGAAAGTAGTTTTAACGTGTTTGGTCCCATGTCTTGGGCTTCATCAATGAATAAAGCATCGCAGCGTGGTGTAATCTCATCAATGTCTTTTCGTTTAAGATAGGCTTCAGCAGCTTGGTCATACTCAAACTGAAAGCTATTGATTCTTAATCCAACATCAGGCAGCATGCCTTCTAAAATTTCTTTGATGTGGTGTAATTCAACTCGGTCCCAAGGAAAAGACTTCCCTTCTGTTGCCTTGTCCCACGCCGATTCAATTGAGCTTCCGATTAAAGACTGCAGTGACCGGTTCGCAAAAACTGCCCATATACGCACATTTGGTTTATCGACTAAAGACTGAACTGTTTGCATCAACCAGTGGGCAAGTACAACCGTCTTTCCACTACCTGCCACACCACGAACTAGACGTGGTTTTCCATCAAGTCCAAGTCCACACAGGCGTTCTTGTTCCTGAGACAATACTGGTCGAAGCTCTTTGCGTTTTGATAATTGATTGCCAAGCGATAATGAGTTATCTGATACTTGAGTAGCATCTAATTTAAAGTCGGTTTTCGCTGGTACTTCTTCCCAAGATAATTTTGAGCCATTCTTTTTGAGTATACGTGGTGAAAGTTTCTTTAATAGTGGTCTCAGATATGGCTCATCCATTTCTGCACGACTGGATAATAGAATGATTGACTCACGTGAACGACTTAGGGCGACATTGACTAATCGCTTCCATTCGTTGTATCCCCAGCCATAACTGCCAGCATTTACAGAATCAAAAATAACAATATCTGCCTCAGATCCCTGCTGACTATGGACGGTCGATGCCAGCCACGATGTAAGTTCATTCTTTGCGAAAAAGGAATGGATCTTTTTTGCCTGAGCTTTGAACGGTGAGATATAAAGCCCATTTGCAGATTGCAATGTCGGATCAGCAAATAGTTTTTTTAAGAGTTTAGGAGTTGCTGTCCTAATCCAACTTCGATTTCCCGGTCCTCTTTCTGCTCGAATTGATGGTATATCATCGATATCATCATCCAGAACATACCAAATCGCTCTGGGCTGATCTTTTAAAAGATCTGGTAATACATAATCTCTATTGGCAACATCATCAGCAGTCTTCAAAAATCCGTCATATTGAAAATTCGAGACAACATCACAGACATCAGGATGCATCCTCCTTTGCTCTTGAAGAACATGAACTCCATCGATCTTATTATCAATATGATCAAGATGGCTTAATCCACTCTGTGCTAACCAGTTTCCTTGAGCTGGTTCAAGAATTCGACTGATCCGACTGATTGGAGCAAGCTGTTTCGAATCACCTACCAATACAACTCGGCGGCTGGCTAGTAATGAAAGTGCAGCTACTGTAACTCTTGATAACAATCCTGCTTCATCGATGAATATCGTTGTGAATGGAGAATATCCCCGCTCTAAATCTTCCTTAACCTCATCACGATTTAGAAATGTAGTAGCCTTAAATGCGGTACCAACAACGACTCTTACATCTGCATCTAGAAAGTTTCTCTGAGCAGCGTCCAGCATTTCTTCTCGGATTTCTTTGATCTGTTTGCGAATCAAAGCTTTGTTTTCAGGGGACTCAGTTCTGGCAAGTTCAATTGCTAGGTTTTCTATTTCTTCAAGGTATTCAGTTTCTGTACCACGCAATAAATCAGTGAGAGTCTCTGCTTCGTATTGTTTAAAAGATGCTCCCTTTCCAATTCGAAGTAATTCACCCTCTTCCAAATCAATTCCTGCCTGACGTGCTGCTCGACCAATAGATTGTGCGACTGCGTCCGTCGCTTTATTTGTAGTAGATACGACCAGAATACGCTCTGATCGATCTTCCAGAACCTGAGCAACCTGCTGACCAGTAGTATAAGTTTTGCCTGTTCCGGGAGGCCCCCAGAGAATACTCCATGATTTTTGCCACCATGACCGAAGTTCGTCTAACCCAAAATTTGCTGGATTGGATACATCTGGATGGATATTACCAGCAGAAGCAGCCAATCTTGGTGATAATTGACGCCTCAGTGACACAAATGCAGGTTCATTGTAGACAGAATCCAAAAACGCTAGGAACTCGAAAGGTCTTACGTAAAAAGAGCCACGTCTCGGAGGATGCTCAGGATCAGAAACAACAATGAAAATTCTGCCAGTTGTTTCATCGACTTCTAAAACTTCCCCAGACCAGAGAATGGAATCGTCAATGTCGGGATCGAGTGAGCCATTATCAAACAAGGTGGATTGATCGTCTTCAAATTCACGAAGTAGCAAAGGGCGAAATGCGACAGCCCCCTCCCAAGTCCAGTCAAATTCGACAGAGTGACCAATTTCCAATTCGAAAACTGTTCCTGATTCAGATTCGGTGACAACATCGACACTACGGCATCTTAACCTTTTCCACTTTGCTGAATCTCTAAATTCCCTGCGAATTGCTCTGCTTGCATCATCGAGGAGCTGGTCGACAGCAGCAGGTAAATTTAGTTCAATGGGAAAACTGGCTTGTGTGAACTGTGATTCTTCGTCAATTTCCTCTATTTCTTCCACAGGTTTACCTTCAAACTAAAACTTTGCGAATACCCTTTCAAACCGTCTAAATCGACGCAGGTCCAATTGTTGAACATATTTGCATGTTTTGGTACTCTGGGGAGAAAATCTATCGGTAATTTATCTTAGAAAATACAACCATAGAGCACTCTGCTATGTCCAATTAAAATTGGCCGTTAAATTTTACGGCTCTCGACCTCGGATTGAAAATTTGAAACCCCAAGAGTTCTCAGTTCTAATTTTGTAACTAAATTTCACAATCTACTTTCGTATAAATAGCTAAGCAAATAAAGGCGAACGGCAACGGTAAACAATAAGAAACAGCCTCTCAGTCTGAGATCAACGGCATTCTCTGGAAGGCGTGTGATACCTTTCGAGGAGCGGTGACGAGTAGTTGCCAACAAGGAATATTGAAAAAGAAAGGCTTGGTCGAGTTCATCGCAGGCACACTCGTCCGTTTGAAGGCGAATGTAGCCAGATCAAGCATTCCTCTTGCTTGAAGATCACAGTCCGAACTTGTAGCATGACCGCAGTGATCATTCAAACACAATGGACAGTAACAGTCTCAGTTTTCTCGAGTGAATGGGGCAACATAGTCGTGAGGAAAGGGGACAGTCATAGCAACTTCTACACTTAATACACCGGAGCAAGGACAACTTGTCACTGTTCGTTCACGTAACTGGATAGTAAACGAAGTCGAGCCCAGTGCTTTACCAACTTCAACCCTTAAGGGACTGGGCAACGGCCAGAATTTGCTGAGTTTATCATCGATTGAAGATGACGGCCTTGGTGAAGAACTTCAAGTTGTTTGGGAGCTGGAACCCGGTGCTCGTGTGATTGAAAAAGTGGCTTTGCCAGAGCCAACAGGTTTCGATTCCCCAATTCGCTTGAATGCGTTTTTGGATGCCGTTCGCTGGGGGGCATCTTCCTCCGCAGATGTCAAAAATATCCAATCGCCGTTTCGGTCGGGCATCGACATCGAAGATTACCAGCTTGACCCCGTTGTTCGTGCCATTCAGATGCCACGAGTGAACTTGCTGATTGCCGACGATGTTGGTTTGGGCAAAACCATCGAAGCGGGAATGGTTGCCCTCGAATTGATCATCCGCCACAGGGCACGCAAAATTCTAATAGTCTGTCCTTCTGCTCTTCAGATTCAGTGGCAGGAACAGATGAGGGATAAATTTGGTCTCGATTTTCGAATCGTCAATAGTCAGTTGATGAAGGAACTTCGACGAAAGCGTGGGATTCATGTTAATCCTTGGAATCATTTTCCACGATTGATCACTTCTATTGACTTTATCAAACGTGAGCGGCCACTTCGAATGATGCGGGAAGTGTTACCCGGTCCCAATGATCCAATCTATCCACGAAAATTCGATCTCCTGATCGTGGATGAGTCACATAACTGTGCACCCTCTGGTCGAGGCAAGTATGCCACTGATTCTATGCGAACCAAGGCATTACGAACACTGGCGCCCCATTTTGAACACAAGTTGTTTTTGACAGCCACTCCGCACAACGGTTATCCAGAGAGCTTTTCAGCCCTCTTGGAGTTGCTAGATAGCCAGCGGTTTGCCCGCAGTACGCCTCCAGACCGAAAGCAATTGGATACGGTCATGGTAAGGAGGCTAAAATCAGAATTACCGCCCGATGACTTTGGACGACCAAGGTTTCCTAAAAGGATTCTTGGGCCAATTGAGGTGCCGTACACTGAGGAAGAAAAGGAGATCCATTCGGCACTGAAAAAGTATGGACGGATGAGGGCTAATCGAGCCAAAGACAACACAGAGTCGATGGCAACTGAGTTTGTTCTGAAGACTCTAAAGAAACGGTTGTTCTCCAGCCCAGCAGCTTTCTTGACGACGCTCGAAAAACACGAAGAGTCAATCCGCAGCGGAAAGAAAAAGAAAGTTACAAAACCAAGTGTTGGTATACTCAAGCGTGAACTTGAACGTATCGATGAGGAGTACGCTGACGACGAGGATTACGATGAAGCAACCGGTGATGCTGTTGATACAGCAACTCGTTTGTTCTCAGAGCCCACTGATGATGAACTGGCCCTTCTGGAGCAAATGAAGAAGTGGGCAGATCGGGCATGTTCACAAAATGATTCTAAGGCCAAAGAACTTATCGCTTGGCTAAACGAACACATCAGGCCAAATGGAAAGTGGTCTGATGAGCGAGTCATCATATTCACCGAATATCGTGCCACCCAAAAATGGTTGGCCGATGTAATGGCCTCAGAGGGTTTCTCTGGGCAAGATCGGTTGATGACTATGTACGGCGGTATGGACTCTCAATTGCGGGAGGCGGTAAAGGCGGCGTTCCAATCATCTCCATCACAGAGTCCAGTCAGAATCCTCTTGGCAACTGATGCTGCATCCGAAGGTTTGGATTTGCAAAACTATTGTTCCCGGTTGATTCATTACGAAGTGCCGTGGAACCCAAACCGCATGGAGCAGCGAAATGGACGTGTTGACCGTCACGGCCAAAAGGCTGACCAAGTAGATATCTACCACTTCGTCGCTGAGGGCTACGAAAAGCGAAAGGCCGGTGGTGTCTCGACTGCTGCCAGTGATCTCGATGCTGACCTCGAATTTTTGATGCGTGTTGCCCAAAAGGTTGAGACCATTCGAGAAGACTTAGGCAGTGTTGGGCAAGTGCTGGCTGATGAAGTCGAACATGCGATGCTTGGAAATGGTTACAGCTTCGTTCGCACGGATACCGCCGAGAAAGGAAGTGAGCCAGTTCGCAAGATGCTTAAGTTTGAACGGGACTTGAAGAAGCAGATTGACGGTTTGCTTGATCAGTACCGTGAGACACAGAAGGAATTGCGACTCTCGCCAGAGAACATACAAACGGTTGTTGAAGTTGGATTGGAGATTGCCCAACAGCCACCTCTGCTTCCCGATGATGACGGGGATGGGAAGATCTTTCGTTTGCCAAACCTCAAGGGAAGTTGGGCAGCGTGTTCTGAGGGATTAACACATCCCCACACACAAGAAGTTCGCCCCATCACGTTCGATCCCAGTGTCTCCAAGGGACGTGATGATGTTGTATTGGTTCACTTGAACCATCGACTTGTACAAATGTGTCTTCGACTCTTGCGTGCCGAAGTGTGGACGGTCGAAGGTCGTAAGAAGATGCACCGGATTGAAGCCCGTGTTGTCCCTGACACCGAGTTGGCTCACCCCGCTGTTATCGCCCATGGACGGCTGGTGGTGATTGGCGGTGACAGTCATCGTTTGCACGAGGAAATCATTGCTGCTGGTGGACACATCAAAGAAGGTCGCTTCAACAGGATGAATGTTGGTCAGGTCTCGGAGGCTCTTAGAGCGGCGTCAGATGAAGAACCATCCGAGGAAGTCAAACAACGATTGCTGGAGCTTTGGGACTCGTTGTCATCATCACTACAGCAATCTTTGGTTGCCCGTACCAATGATCGAACAAAGGGCCTTGGAAAGCGATTGGACGAAAGAGCCGAGAAGGAAGCAAAAGACATCGAGTCAATTTTGCTTGAATTGAAAAAGTCCATCGCTGCTGAATTGGATGATCCTGAGTACAAACAGCTTGAGTTGTTCAGTGATCCAGAGCAAGAGCAGTTTGAACGTAACAAAGACTTCTTACGGGAAAGGCTGAGCCAGATTCCTGATGAGATCAAACGTGAGACGGAAGCAATCAAAGCTCGCTTTGCTGATCCTCAGTCTAGGATGTTTCCCGTTGCGGTGACATTCTTGGTTCCAAAAAGAATGACGTAATAAAGCGAGAAAACTATGGCAAATGAGAATTGGAAGCCACTCACATCAAGCGAACTGTCCGACTGGCGAGCTTTATATAAGGACTTTCCAAGCAAAGCGTACTACAAGCAAATTGGTCAGGACGCATTGCCTAACTCGATGCCCAAGTCGTTAAAGCAGAAGATTGATAATTGCGTGGTTATGGCTTCTGGCACACCAGAAGGAGATGTAGTCATGGTTTGCAATCTTTGCCGGGTCGATCAGAAAGATTCTGCAGTTGATCAACAGCCATTCGCAATAGTGTTCGATTCTCATGGTCATGCCGAGTCAGGCGTCTATTTGGATCACGGTAACTGGCCTGAAAGAACTTCATCTCCGCAGAGCGACTTTTGGAGACACGTCGATGAAAGTGGCATTGGAAACTACTTCTATCCATCCCTTCCAGATGGATCGCAGTCAGGCACACTCGAGTCACTACCAGAAACAAGCCACCGAGCGGCGTTTAACGAGATGGTGAGCCGGATGCAGAGAAAAAACCTAATCGACCCCAAGGGAACGGAATCCCGTTAAAGCGAGAACTTCATGTCAATTGCTAGATTTCACGCTGAATGGCTTTCGCTTCTCGACATCTCAGGGCCATTCCTGAGTTTGCCGGTACTTGTTCGTCGATTCCCACAAGGGCTTGAGGCTCATGATCCCGATCACTTTAGGCTTCTCAGGCAAGTTCATGATGAATGGGATGACAATCAACAAGGATTGAAGCCTGATCCCGGCATTCACACTCAGTGGATCAAGTGGGTGTTGAAAAACACACTTGAACTCGATGACATGTTGCTTGAGGGACAAGAGATTCCTCAGACCCTCAAGGCCGAGATTGAAGAGCCACAGAACCGTGAAACACTTCGTCCAAATATGGTTCTGATGGACCCTGATGGCAAGAAAGCACGATTACTTATTCAAACCTACCCGCTTCGACAGAAGCTTACTCGTGTTGTTGAAGGCAAGTCATGGAAAGTATCTCCTGATACCCGTATGACACAGTTGTTGCGAGATACAGGCGTAACACTGGGGCTTGTCACCAACGGCGATCAATGGATGTTGGTTTACGCCCCCAAAGGTGAAACGTCGGGCTACACATCGTGGTATTCAACGATTTGGTTGGAAGAACAAAAGACTCTTGCTGCATTTCGCAATCTTCTTGGGCTCCATCGCTTTTTCGGCGTTTCCGATGAGGAAACACTCGATGCCCTCTTAGCAGAGAGCGCTGAAGATCAACAGGAAGTTACAGACCAGCTTGGTTATCAGGTCCGCAAAGCGGTTGAAGTGCTCGTTCAATCATTGGACAAAGCGGACCAAGATTATGACGGGAAGCTGTTGGACGGTGTGCCAGAAAAGGTTCTCTACGAAGCTTCCCTGACCGTCATGATGAAGTTGGTATTTCTGTTTTGTGCTGAAGAACGTGAACTTCTTTTGTTGGGTGATGAAATTTATGATCTCAACTATGCAGTTTCGACATTACGAGAACAATTACGAACAACAGCGGACAATCACGGCGAAGAAATATTGGAGAGCCGTAAAGATGCTTGGAGCCGATTGTTGACAACATTTCGTGCTGTCTACAGCGGTGTCCAGCATGAACGAATGAAATTGCCTCCTTACGGTGGCAACCTTTTTAATCCTGATCGTTTTCCATTTCTGGAAGGCCGTGAACCGAAGACCAGTTGGCAAGATACTCCCAGCCAACCACTCCCCATCAACAATAGAACTGTTCTTCACCTTCTTGAAGCTCTCCAAGTTCTTCAAGTTCGATTACCGGGTGGTGGTCCTGCTGAACCACGAAAATTAAGCTTCAGTGCTCTGGACATTGAACAGATTGGACATGTCTATGAGGGCTTGCTTGATCATACCGCTATTCGTGCAACCGAGCCCGTGTTGGGGTTGACTGGGACTAGAGTTAACGAGCCAGAGATTCCATTATCCAAGCTGGAAGAATTAGCGGAGAAAGATGAAAAGGAACTCCACAAGTTCCTGAAGAAGGAAACGGGAAGATCAACTGTCACAACCATCAAAAAGATGCTCGGCGCTGAGATTGATGACCAAACCGCAAGTCGATTTCGAACTGCTTGTCACGGCAACGAGGAACTATGGAAACGCATCGAACAATTCGCTGGTTTAGTTCGCACCGACACATATGGTTATCCTGCTGTAATTGTTGAAGGCAGTGTTTATGTCACGGCAGGGACAGATCGTCGATCAAGTGGCACGCACTATACGCCTAAGTCTTTAACCGAACCCATAGTTCAGTACACACTGGAGCCCCTTGTATACGAGGGGCCTTCCGAAGGTAAACCAAGAACAGAGTGGAGACTGAAAACAGCAGCGGAATTGCTCGAACTAAAAATATGTGATATGGCTTGCGGCTCAGGTGCGTTTTTGGTCCAAGCCTGTCGGTATCTTTCAGAACGACTTTTGGAGGCTTGGGGGACAGTTGAGGAGAAGATTGATGGAACACCCAAAATCACTCCCTTAGGAGAAATTTCAAAAGGTGGGCCAATGGAACAGATTATTCCTTCTGATGCTGCAGAAAGACTTACATACGCTCGCCGCATTATTGCCCAACGCTGTTTGTATGGTGTTGATGCTAATCCACTAGCAGCGGAAATGGCTAAATTATCTTTGTGGCTGTTAACACTCGCAAAAGACAAGCCATTTGAATTCCTTGACCATTCAATTCGATGTGGCGATTCACTTGTTGGTATCCACAACCTTGATCAACTTAAATACTTTAATTTGAAACCTAATAACTCAAACGCACCACTTTTCATAGGTCCGTTGGACCAAGCAGTTAACGAGGCAATAGAACTGCGTCTAAAGTTGGAAGCCCTACCCTCAAACACAGTCGAAGAAATAGAAACGCAAGAAATTCTTCTGTCAGAAACAGAGGAGAAACTTCATCACATTCGAAACATAGCTAATTTATTGGTTGGTGCGATTCTTAATCAAAGCACAGATCGAGAGGAAAGGCGCTCCTTAGCAGATCTTGCCTCTATCGCAAGTCGCTATCTCCAAGATGATGAAATAGATGAACTTGATAATCTAACAAGAAATGTATGCAAAAATCGCTTGATGTTTCATTGGCCGCTAGAGTTTCCCGAAGTCTTAATTAGCCGAGGTGGATTCGACGGATTTTTGGGTAACCCTCCCTATCAAGGGGGAACGGTTGCCACCACAGCACTTGGCGGAGATTATACAGCTTTCATCTCTACCCGATTTCAACCTTGGCATGGTAAGGCTGATCTTGTGGGGGCATTCCTACGAAACATGCCTCTTCTTATGAAGAGTGAGGGAACAATCGGAATCGTCACGACAGCATCGCTCATCAGAGGTGAAACTCTAGAAAGTAGCCTCATTCCTTTAGTATCGGGCGGCTCTGTAATCTATCGGGCAGTGACACCTTTTTCATGGCCGGGGGAGGCAAAAGTAACCGCTGTTTGCGTCTGGTTGAACAAGTCACGCTGGGAAGGTTCCTACGTATTGGATTCTGACTGCGTTGAAACGATTGGTCCAGATCTTGAGCCGGGTTACTTGGGGGTTCCTGTGCCACTTGCAACATCGCAGAAAGGTTATCTTGGAATCAAGCTTTCGCCTCATAATGTTTCCTTAAAACTCGAAGATATGCATTCTCTTCCTCACGAATGCCAGTGCGCCTTATTGCCAGCGATTGGCGGACAAGAACTATACCGTAATGTAAATTGGTCTGTTGGTCCATTTGCTTTTGCTCCTGAGCTTGTAACAGACAATGTATTAAGCCAATTCCGTAAAGCGACAAATGATGAAATAGCTAAGGAGCAGTTAAAGCACTCTGCTCCAGCAAAAGCCCTAACTTCCTTGCTACATGAAAGTGATCTTGTGCTTGCGTGTGCCGAGACGACTCATGTCCAACTGGCCTTTGTTGAAGTACCGAATTCAGGTGTACTTTTAAAACACAGCGTAATTGTATTTCCAAAGTCTGACTGGTGGTCATTCGCAGTCCTGCAATCATGCTTTCATGTCGAATGGTCATGGAAATATGGAATTCGCCGAAAGCAGGATCTTCGTTATTCCCCAAAACGTTGCAGCTATACATTCCCGTGGCCATTAGAAATCAACACCGATGCAAAAATCATAGGAAAGACATATCACCTCAAACGCCAGTCAATAATGGAATCTAATAACCTTGGCTTAACTCAGCTATACAATCGCTTTCACGACCCAGAAGATAGATCCGAAGATATTCGTTGTCTTCGAGAACTACATGTCCGAATGGATCAGTGTGTAGCGCAAGCATATGGATGGTTGGATTTGGATCTAAGCTATGATTTTAGAAAGAATGCAAAAGTACGATACACTATAGAAAACAAAACCCGACGTGAAATTCTAAATCGTCTGCTGAAGCTTAATCACACTTTGTCAGAGGTAGAAGCCAATTCACTGAAATCGCCTACCACAAAATTGACTAGAAATAAAAAAGATCATCAGCGACAAGAACGAACCCTTTTTGATTAACAAACAACAATAGCTCCCCAAAAATATATATCAATGATTCCAGCAAGGAAGAAATAATGAATCAGATGGATGAATGTATCTTCGAAAAAGTTAAAGGCCCAGCATGGGATGCAATACGTCCAATGATGCTTGAAATGTGCAATGGTCTGCTTAGTGTATCACCAGATTCGTATGCAAAGTTGACGACGATTTATGCAAAATTCACTTTAGATTCGAGTCCGTCAAGCCCTGTCTATGCAGTGATGTGGCTCAAGTCATCAAAGCAAATTACAGTTGGCTTTGCTCTTCCTCCCGACATTGTAAATCGATCGCTAAAGGATGCACCGAAAGGAATGACTTATCGTGGACTTACTCGATATCTTTCACTAGGAATCGATGACAAGATCCCTGTCAACTTTGTTGAATGGGCAAGAGATGCATTCAGCAATGTAAAGGGCGGCGTTAATGAATGAACAACTCAGAGATGACATCCCTTTTCCTCTCGCATTACGTGGTATGATTGAGGAAATGGCCGTCAAGGAACTTCTTGGTCCCGTTGGTGGCGAAGAAGAGGAGGTCGATGAACGTATTCGTGATCGTTACCTTGTCGGGATTCTGGCAACACAGCAGCTTGATGATCAGCAAGCTGCGGCAGTAACTGAAGCTCCTGATGCAGACGAAGAAGATGATATTCTAGAAGGTGACTTCCCTCCCGGTGACGAGCTTGGCATTGAAGGAGTTGGTCGTGGAAACCAAAGTGGCGACGACGGCCCCACTGAACTATCTGCACCACAAGCAAAAGCGATTTTTCCATCTTCCATGGGAATGTCATTTTGCGTGGATCTCGATGCTACAAAATTACATGTAAAACCGAAATGGGGGTTTTATGATCGAATTCCCAGCGAGTTCCTAGAAACCAAAGCAGGGCGGCCAAAGAAAGTATGGAAACGGGTTCCATGTGGCGGCGAACCCCATACAATCAAATTGGAAGCGGGTGCGTTTGGTCCCATCATGGCTGATGCAACTTTCCCCAACGCTCAAATCAAAGGGCTTGTTCGAAAACGTGACAATCATTGGAGCGTGACCGTCTTTTTGGTGAATGGCGGTATCGATCCTCCACCAAAAACGCCCAATCGTGATTCACTGTGGATGTTTCAATGCGAAATGGAGGTCGAGGCTCCCGATGGCGCTTCCATTTTCCAAAAGCGAATGAACCGCATTGAATTACCCGGGACGGATGAATCATTCAAACGTGAAAATGAAATGTTGGCGATGTTGTATCGTCGCCATGTTGAATTTGCCGTTGGGCATGGTGTAGCGGTTCATGCTGATGTTGATCCAGCCGATGTGAATCGTGCTACAAAAATTGTAACGAAGGTTGTCCCAAGCTACGAAGTTCCAAAGACAACACCACCAACAGTTGAGGATACTGATCAGAACCCTGCGTTTGCCAAGTTGGCTGGTCTTGTGCTCGACATGAAGGTGTTGACTGAGGCCAAACAGAACCAGTATCGCTCGATGCTTGAGCCGTTGGTCGTTGCCTACGAAGACTGGATCAAGTTAGAGAAAGCCAAGATCAGCGATCCCAATGAGGACTTGGAGCACTTTCAGGACGCTGCAAAACGCACCATTGCTGGTTGTGAGCGAACACTTGAACGAATCAAGGAAGGAATTGAACTGCTTGAGAACGACAAGCAGGTTGCTGAATCTTTCCAGTTCATGAACCACTCCATGTGGCTTCAGCGAACAAGATCATTATTTTCTGAAGGTGTTCGACGTGGAAAAGACATCGACTATAACGACGTTGACATCGCTATAAACAGATCATGGTATCCATTTCAATTGGCGTTCATTCTGCTGAACCTGCCCGGTGTTGCCAAACTCGATCATCAAGACCGCAGTGAAACAGAAGACGCCATGGCTGACTTGCTGTGGTTCCCAACTGGTGGTGGTAAGACCGAAGCCTATCTTGGCTTGACAGCGTTTACATTAGCCATCCGTCGTCTTCAAGGGGTAGTTGGAGGTCGCTCTGGTGAAAACGGCATTGCCGTATTGATGCGGTACACACTTCGTTTGTTGACCCTCCAGCAATTCCAACGTGCCACCGCTCTTATTTGTGCTTGTGAGTTGATCAGGCGTGAACACGAAGCTGCTGGTGATACGAGATGGGGGAAAACGCCATTCAGGATTGGTCTGTGGGTTGGTGCTGCTTCAACACCAAACCGAACAGCACATGCCGAAGAAGCCCTTAAACTTTCTGGTGGAGCAGGCAATCACAAAAGACAGGGAGCCATTGGCGGCAGTGGGAGTCCACACCAACTAACGAACTGTCCTTGGTGCGGATCAAGAATTGATTTTTCCACTCGCTTTTACCAAATCGAGACACAACAAAAAGGTCGTGGAAGAACCTTCGTATATTGTGGTGACAAGACAGGGTTATGCGTTTTTAGTCGAAAACAATCAGCGAAGTTCGACGATGAGGGGATTCCGATTCTTGTTGTCGATGAAGAAATTTATCGCAACCTGCCGTCGCTCCTGATTGCCACCGTGGACAAGTTTGCCCAGATGCCATGGAAGGGCGAAACCCAAATGTTGTTTGGTCAAGTTGATGGCATCTGTGAGCGCCACGGATATCGAAGTCCCGAGGTTGATGACGCAACACGTCACCCTAAAACCAAAGATGGAAAGTTTGGACCTGCCAAAACAATTCCAGCAAATCCACTTCGTCCACCAGACTTGATCATTCAGGACGAGTTGCACTTGATAAGTGGTCCCTTAGGAACACTAGTTGGTCTTTATGAAACTGCCATCGACAAACTTTGCACATGGCAAGTTGATGGCAAAACAGTGAGGCCAAAGTTAATCGCTTCAACGGCGACGATTCGCCAAGCAAAGGAACAAGTTCACGCTTTGTTTATGCGTGATACGAATGTCTTCCCACCAAACGGATTGGATGTCAAAGATAACTTTTTCTCGTTGCAGCGACCTTCGACAGAAAAAACACCGGGGCGAAAATACATCGGCATTTGTGCTCCCGGTCGGCGTCTTAAGCTGGCACTCATTCGTGCTTACGTCGCATTCCTTTCGAGCGGCCAAGTTCTCTACGAGAATTATGGTGAGGCTGCTGATCCATGGATGACGCTGGTTGGTTATTTCAACAGTCTTCGTGAACTTGGTGGTATGCGTCGTCTTACTGACGACGATGTTCGAACCCGTCTTGGTAAGATGGAAGACCGTGGATTAGCAAAGAGGATCATTTACTCTCCAGATTCCGTCAAGGAACTAACATCACGATTAGGATCATCAGCGATCCCGGAAACACTGGATCGTCTGGAAAACATTTTTGATCCGGTTGAGGAACAAAAGCGGAAGGCTGCTGGCAAGTCAGGCAAGGGATTCAAGGATCTCAAGCCTCGTCCACTGGATGTTCTTCTTGCCACCAACATGATCTCAGTGGGTGTTGACGTTCCTCGCTTGGGTTTGATGGTTTGCAGTAGTCAACCAAAAACGACTTCTGAATATATTCAGGCAACGAGCCGTATTGGTCGTCGTCATCCCGGATTGGTTGTAACTGTTTACAACTGGGCACGTCCTCGTGATCTTAGCCATTACGAGACCTTCGAGCATTACCACGGGACTTTTTACCAACACGTTGAGGCTCTCTCAGTGACACCTTTTTCAGAGGGCTCAACCTATCGTGGTTTGGCTGCGCTGTTGACATCATTGCTTCGTCTTCAAGCGTTTGAATTCAACAAGAACGAAACAGCGATGAGGATGGGTACTGAGTTTGACAGTCCACTTGTTCAAGATGCCGTCAACTGGATCGTTGAGAGGGCACGTGTCGTTGCAGATGACGAAACCGCTGATCGTGTCAAAGCAGATTTGGAAGAGAAAGTGAAGTTTTGGAAGAACCGGGCACAGCTTCTCACTGGTGGTAGTCGTCTTGGCTACCAGTCCAAGAAAGACAGCGAGACGATTGGATTGTTGCAGAAGCCGGGAATCGAATCATGGGACGAATTCACATGCTTAAATTCATTACGGGATGTCGAACCGACATCTTATCTAATCTTGGACGACCACAATCTTGATGAACAAGCTGAGTTCGCCGAGCAAGAAGACAGAGAAGGAGGTGGCGAGTGAGCACTCAACGAGAACGCCCACGAGTCGGTGAACTACGTCCAAGCCAAATTTTAACAACTTTTGGTATCGGTTCGATTGTCGATCTTCCTCACCTTTCAGTGATGGTGATGGGGCTCGAGGACTGGCCTTCCACCGATTATCGGGAGATCAATGAAGAAAGATTGTTGGCATCAGTTAGAAATGCCCTTGGTAAGCAAGTGACTACACTGCGATCTCCTCCAGTCATTCCAGAAACGGATCGGTCCAATCCATTTGAAGAACAATCATATGTTGGTGTACCAGTGGCACCATTTCCACGCTGGATGGTGTGTCCACGCTGCCGGCGATTGGCCCCCTTAGCCAGTAACCAGTTCGTTTTGAAAACCGACCCCTACCGTCCAGATCGGGTGAGATACGTTCATGAAAATTGCCGAGTGCCCGGAAAGTTGCCCACAGCAATTCCCGCTCGCTTCATAGTCGCCTGTAAAAACGGTCATCTCGACGACTTCCCATGGGTCGAGTTTGTTCACAGTGGCCCAACAAAATGTCATTACAAGTTACAACTACTTGAAATGGGTGTATCTGGTGAAGCCGCCGACGTATATGTGAGATGTGAAACATGTGACACATCTCGCCCAATGTCAGATGCTTTTCGTAATCAAGATAGTGATCTTCCATTTTGTCGAGGTCGTCGCCCACATCTTCGTGACTTTGACGAAAACGGTTGCTTAGGTGAGCATAATCAACCAATCCAAGTTCGAGCAATGCTTCAGGGGGCTTCAAATTCATGGTTCCCATTGATGCTGTCGGCACTATCAGTGCCACAAAGCTCCGACTTGCTAAAACAATTGGTGACTGATTTTTGGAGCGACCTCTATGACATTGAAAGTGAAGGCGAGATAGCAAAACTTCGGCGAAGGAACTTACTTCGTGAGTTTTCTGATTACTCTGAGGTCGAATTGTGGGCTGCTATCGAGGATAAGAAGAACGAAGGCGAAGAGCCAGAAGAAGAGGAGCATATTGATCTCAAGGCACCAGAATGGCATGTTTTTATTGATCCCCAAAATGCTCAACGAACAAAAGATTTCAGGCTGAAAGAAGTTGAGCCCCCAAAGCGATATAGCAAATACTTTGACAAAATCGTACTCGCTGAGAGATTACGAGAAGTTCGAGCATTGATTGGCTTCACAAGGATTGAATCACCGGGGGATTACGAGAACCCAGCCGAGTTTCCAGAAGACCAGCGTATGGAGATCTCACGAGCAAATCCAAAGTGGGTTCCAGCCAATGAGATTCGTGGAGAGGGAATATTCTTTCAATTCAATGAAGATGCAATTAACGATTGGTTAGTAAGCGTACCAGAATTAGATCGAGAGTTCTTTGAGGCCCACAAGAATTGGCGTAATGCTCGTGGGCTACCAAATCCTGAAGAATTTTATCCCGGCGTCCGATATGTCCTGATTCATTCTTTTGCTCACGCCCTAATTCGTCAGCTTTCACTTGAGTGTGGGTATACAGCGGCATCTTTACGGGAGCGTATTTATTCTCGCAATCCTATTGGTAATACTTCAGCGATGGCTGGAGTGTTAATCTACACCGCTGCTCCAGATAGTGAAGGGACATTGGGCGGGTTAGTTTCTCTCGGAAAGCCGGAGGTTCTTGAGCGTCACATAAACCAAGCGTTGGATTCGATGCGGCTTTGTTCTAGCGATCCACTTTGTTCTGAACACCACGCAGGCAAAGAAGGAACCAGCCTACATGGTGCTTCATGTCATGCTTGTCTCTTTGCTCCAGAAACTTCATGTGAACGGGGAAACAAATACTTGGACCGCAGTGTGTTAATCCCGACAGTAGATCAATCTCTCTACTCGTTTTTCGATCCACCAGATTCAGATGATACGAATCCGGGAGAAGAGGACAATGACAGTGAGGATATTTCGCAAAACGCAAATGAAGGTATCGATTTGTATGACTTGATTACCACTGACGTTAGCGAAGCCATGGCCAAGATAAAGTTGCCCACGAACATACAAAAAGCACTGAAACTCGAGTCGCCAATCGTTGTTTTTCGGTTTCTTGGTGACGGTGACGCCATGCCTAAGAAAAATACTATCGTTATCGTGAAGCATGACGGTCTCGAATCCGGCGCTGAAAAAGTCAAGCTGGCTTGTGGAAAGATCCTTTGGTCCAAGCAGAAAACCGTCGATAGCGGCGAGTCCACAGTCCTGATTTCGATCAAGGGCAAAGAGACAGTAAAATTAAAACTATCGGCAGATGAATGGGAATCATTCAAGCCGTTAGCAGTCATCAACGAATGAGACAGCAATGGCCAGATTGATTCCTAAAATTGCACCGCAAGATATTTCAAACATAGGTGAACGTGATGTGGCAATGGCGCTCGTGGACCAACTCCCCGATGATGTCATCATTTACCACAGCTACCCATGGCTAAAATCAGATCGCAATGACTTCACGAAGAAGGTAACACTCAGGGAAGGAGAGGCAGATTTTGTCATCGTGCATCCCAAGGCCGGAATTTTGATTCTCGAAGTCAAAGGCGGCGAGATTCACTATGACCATGAAAATCGTGGCTGGTATCGTCAAGAAGCTTCCCGACGAGTTCAAATTAAAGATCCCTTCGAACAGGCACGGGGTAGTACCCATATCCTCGAGCAAGGAATTCGCAAGGAATCGTTTCCGAATGAAAAGACGATTCCGTGCCCCTATGGTTACGCTGTGATCTTCCCTCATTGTGAGTTCAGCGGCCCGGCACCTCCCGGTGCTGACACCAGCATGATCTTCTCAGGTCCAGATCTTGAGTTCTTGGGGCAAAGGATTACGAAGCTTTTGGGATTGTGGAAGCGTGGGACAAATTCAGTAAATCTCACCAAGCATCAGATGACTGGCATCCAATTGGCTTTGTCTCCAGCGTTCCAACTTCTTCCAGTGTTATTTCGACAGGTCAAGGAGCAGGAAGATCGACTTCTTCGTCTCACTGATGATCAGGTTCGATTATTACAATTTCTTGGTGCTCACAAAAGAGCAGCAATTAAGGGGGTGGCTGGCTCTGGGAAAACTATTTTAGCAATCGCCCAAGCACAAAGGTTTGCTCGTGAGGGGTTAAAGACACTTTTTGTATGTTACAACAAATCTCTTGCGGAATGGCTTGAAGCCAGCTTGCCTGATGAGCTTCGTAATCTGATTCAGATAGATACGTTTCACGGTTTGTGTGCCGAGTGGTGCCGAAAGGCAAGAATTCCCTTTGCTCCTAAATGGAATGACGGCGGTAATTTTTGGCGAACGACCGCACCCGACTTGCTTTTGAACGCTTTGGAAATTGTTCCTGATAAATTTGATGCTGTAGTTGTTGATGAAGGTCAGGACTTCGAAGCTGATTGGTGGATCGCATTGGAGATGCTAAATAGCGGCGGTGAAGAAGGTCCGTTTTATATTTTCTTTGACCCAGCCCAAAACTTATTTGTTGGCCAAACGCTTTCGATTCCTGATGTCGGTGCCCCGTTCGACTTACCAACCAACTGCCGGAACACCAAACAAATTGCACTGACTTGCGGAAAAATCCGGAATGTAGAAATTCCTGTCAGGCCAGACGCACCAGATGGTGTTGTGACTGAGGTAGCAGTAATTCCACAGCCTGATGCTCGTGCCCAAAAAATCCGTCAGATTGTTGAAGCATGGATAGGCAAGGGGAAGTTGAAGGCATCTCAGATTGCTGTGTTATCACCATTTGACAAAAATAAATCTTGTCTAGCCGATGATACAAAGATTGGAAAAATCCCGCTTTGCATTAACCCTAATGAATGGCGTGCTGAAAAGGGGGTGTTGTTTGCAACCATCCGAAGTTTCAAAGGACTTGAGGCTGACGCCATCATCGTGACTGATGTACCGAATCCAGAGACTACAAAATATTTTTCGGTGTCGGATTTTTACGTTGGTTGCTCCAGAGCAAAGCATTTGCTTGTAGTGCTGACCACTGAAAAGGGAATTATAACATGAGAAAGACTTTGTAATGGACGTTGACTTAGCAGGCTGATATCAATTTGAGGAGTTTTTATGAGGTGTAAGATTCATAGAGGATGTCACGAGATTGACGTCAACTGCGTCGAAATTGAATCGCAGTGGAAGCGAATAGCCCTCGATGCAGTTACCAAACGAGTCTGGCTCTTCATAGTCAGTGTCAGCGATCTTCCAACCATTCCCGGCGAATTATTCGCCATATTTCAAACCAGCTTCTACTCATACCCACGAGACGCAGTATTCAAAGTGCTGGGGGGGGGGGAGTGAAATGGAGGTAGCCGATGCTTAAATTTAATCCATTCCAGCCGGGGCAGATCGTCAGCCCATCAATGTTCGCAGGCCGCCTTGAGGAGCTTCTTGCGCTTGAAAAGGCGCTCTTCCAAACCAAGAACGGAAACCCATCTCATTTCCTGATTCATGGTGAACGAGGCATCGGGAAGTCGTCCCTGCTACTGTATCTCGACTATCTCGCAAGAGGTGCTTTTGAATCGTTAAACAAAGAGACATATAGCTTCGTCACCGCAACCATAGAACTTGAGATCGGTAACACTTACGAAGACATCGTTAGGAAAACAGGCGCTGAACTTTCTCGTTCACTCAAACGCCACGAAACGTTCAAGACGTTGCTTAAGAAAGGCTGGGATTTCCTCACTCGATGGGAAGTATTCGGTGTCAAGTATGACAGGTCGGATGACTTGACACGCTCGCAACTCTTCGAGGAACTTTGCGACTCTGTTTTGGAGACATCAAATCGTCTGAAGGATCAATGTGATGGTGTCCTGCTGCTGATTGATGAATGTGACAAACCATCCGCCGATGCCCATTTAGGTGAGTTCGCCAAGATATTCACTGAGCGACTGTCTCGCCTCGGAGCAACGAATGTCATTTTGGGACTCTCTGGCATATCCAATGTGCTGGATAAAATGCGAAAGAGTCATGAATCCTCGTTACGGGTATTTCAGCAATTCGAGCTTGAGCCTCTGCCGATTGAGGAAGCCAGAACGATTCTTGAAAATGGTATCAGGGAGGCAAACAGTCGAAACAAAGATTCAATCGAGATTGATGATGACGTAGTAGATTGGATTGCTGGGCGTGGATCACAAGGATACCCGCATTTCATCCAAGAATACGCATACGCAGCATTTGACGCTGATACGGACAACCACATTACTATCGGCGATCTAAACGAAGGGGTCTATCGAGAAAATGGAGCGTTGGCTCAGCTTGGTAAGAAATATTTCGAGAACATGTACCTCGACCAAATCGGTTCTGACGACTATCGGAAGGTACTTCAGGTCATGTCCGAATACATGGATAACTTCGTAACAAAAGCAACCCTGCGAGAAGAAACGGGACTTAAGAATTACACGCTATCGAATGCGATCTCAGCACTCACAAAGCGGAACATCGTGGTCGCAAAGAAAGGCCAAAAAGGAGAATATCGCCTTCCATCGAAATCATTTGCTATTTGGATCAAGACATACGCATCTAAAGGTGAATAGCCGTGGTGATTTCTGTTGCTTTTACAGACAATATGAAATCAGGAAGCGGGATGTTCTCAAGCCCGGTGAATCGAGGAAGAGTGGAAAAGCTTGTCATGACGAAAAGGATAAGATGATGTGACAGACAGGCTCGGGTCTCGGGATTCAGCGTCGTTGCATCATCGAGTGAAAGTGGAGGCGCAGCAAGCAATGATTGAATGGTGCAAGAACGTTTGGCGAATCGCATGGCAAAGAGGACTTATCGTCCTTGTTTGCTTTTCCTTGATTTTGTCTCGCTTGATATGGCCCGATTTGTCAATCGATTGGATTACGATCACGCTTGTCGCAATAGCAACAGTTGCGATCTTGCTGCCGAGTTATAACACGCTCTGGCCGCAAGTGTCCCAAGTACTTCCGTATGTGAAGAAATTCAAGGTGGCAGGCGTAGAGGTTGAGCTTTCCGAGGAAATCAAGAAGCTTTCGAAGGAAGTTGAAAACGCTAAGGAGTCACTAACCGAGAAGCAGAGGATGTTCTCAACTTCGGATGTCTATGAGCAATCGCAGTCCGAGGTCTTGGAGGTGTTAAAGACTGATCCCCGAGCAGCATTGATGGTATTGTCGGCGAGAATTGAACAGATGGTAATGATCCGACTAGCACAGAATGGTCTCCGAGCCAAAGGGCACGAAATCCCCATGTCCCGTGCAATGGCACTGGGTGTAGAAAAAGGCGTATTCCCGAAAGAGGTCATGGAGCCATTCCGTGAATTTTGGGAACTGCGAAATCGTATCGCTCATGGAAAGGCATTTGAAGTTGAGTCAAACGTCGTGCAATCACTTGTATCTATCGGGCTCGAAGTTTTAAAGCTTGTTTCTCTGGAGGAAGAAAATGGAACAGGCAACTAGAAACTACCCAACTATCGAAATCACCCTGAGCGAAGGGCAAGACAAAGGTAAACGGTTCTTGGAAATCTATATGCTTGGAGAGAAAACACCAAAGTTGTGCTTTGCTCCCACCGGGAAAGCTCATGTTTCACTTCGACGCTCATCCTAATTCAATGAAGGAGTCACAGAATGAAAACGGACCCAATATCGAAAACCAAGGATGATTACGCCGACATCATCAATCATATCAGTCTCCCTGAATCGCCAGTAGGAATCGACGCACAATTTACACACGCAATCATCATTGCGTACCTCCAGCAGATTTCAGGGCGGCTTGCCGACATCGAAACTCAGTTAAAAGAGATACAATCGTCAGACGGAGGCGCATGACGGAAAACGTCTATTCTGGTCATATTCGAGAGAGAAAAGACCAAGCAGGAAGCCACACACACATTAGCGAATTACCAACGGTTATACCGAGTTCCTCGATTCGAGTATGTTCCTGACGAGGAGGACAGTGAAACATGACATCTGAAAAACAGAAGATGCTGGCGGGAGAACTCTACGATGCCCTCGATCCCGAACTTGTACAAGCCAGAGAACGAGCAAGAGACCTCTGTCAAGACCTGAATGCCAACCAAACTCGTTTATCTCTTTGGAGCGATGGCAATGGGTGACGGTACTTGTTTGTAGTGTCCGGCTCCAGCAAGCCCATCAGGTTGCTCTTGCGAGGGAGCCTCGAACAACACTTCCAATCCCGATTTTGCCAAGATCAAGACGATCTGAATCCCAACATATTTGGATCGTCACGTTGAGATGCGTCCTCTCATGGGCACAGAATGGGCATGTCTCTTACATTTTCTTTCGTTCCTACTTCAGCGAATCTGCCAACTTCGTCGGCAACTCTTTAAGTGTCTCGCAGAACAATATCCTCACTTCGGTTTCTGCCTCAATCTTCTCATCGGCTTCTTTGATCGCTGGAAAGTCCCTGAACAGATCGAGGGCCTCGACATCCTTCCGTTTGATCGGGTGGCAAATCCACGAGCGGCCTTTATCGTCCTCCATGGCGAATGAATCGTCTTCGGTCAAGCCGAGATGAGAGTTGGCCCCGAAGAAACACTTGTAATAAACGCCGAGTGAACCGGCATCGTCCGCTGGCATGTCGTCACCTCACTTCTCCCAGCCACCTTTTCAATGAAATTTATCTTACAGGTTTATCGTTGAAACAGAGGCACACACTTTTCGTTAAACTCTTCGCCAGTAAATGGTGTCTTGTATAATTCGTTGACTTGCCACAATCCGCTTTCACGGATCTTCTGCTTTGGCGAATGTGATCCAAGCCAGTCACTCGATGTAGGGCACACTTCACAACGTGAGACAGTTGAAATGATCCTTGCTTCCAGCCACAGCCTTTGCTCTTTTGTAGGGACTTCAAAGACGACGAATCGAAAGTTCGACTGCATGTAGTCAGTCACAAGTTCTTCGACTTTTTTCTGCTTGTCAAAGTCGATTTGGTCTACGTGAGCGTCTTTGGCAGCACGAGTCGTTAGATCCAGTTCCCACTGTTCGAGGAATGGGTCATTATCTCGATTCAAAAGGCAACGGCCAATGTTTTTTCGGAAAATACTACGATCCTTGTTTGAATTCAGAAAATGTTGAGTCAGCCTAGATCGCAATTGATTGTCACCAGTATGAGTTCCGATACGAACAATTCGATTTGTTCCATGAGCCTGTTCACCATTCTCAAACAGGAGATAGATTCCGTTCTTGGGAATTTCATCCATTGAGAAATCGAAATCAAACACCGGTAAATCATTGAGTAGCTGGTGCAATTTATGGCAAATCCCCGAACCACTGTCATTATTGACTTCCGATAAAGATTTCGGTGCCGGTGATGGAGACGTTTTCTTTGGCTTGTCGCTCATTTCAGAATCCATTTTTCTAACCTCGAATCCAAGTTGTTCCAACCAGAATTGGACTGTAGATGCACCTCCCGAAAAGTCACTTGATTTCAGTGGCCCTTGACCGGGATTCTCGTATCCGAAGGCCACTCCCACAATGGCTTTTGAATCGTAAGGTTTACCTTTGTGGATGAGCATGTAACTCTTGGCTTTCCTAAATCCGTAATGCTCAAGAAAGTGATCCCGCCCTAATCGTTCATATTCTTCGATTGCTCGAATGACGGATTTTCGTGTCTGGATCATTGAAGATGTCTTTCCAGTCCTAAATGGAATGTCTTCGGTGATTGCTTTCTTAATCGCCTGCATCGCCTTGCCAATTGGAAGGCCAGCAAATGGAAAGTGAAGTCGTGCCGACGTAGAATGAAACGCATCCTTGATTGCGGACCGATACTCCTTGCCACCAAGCCCTACTACATCAGAGAACTGGTCAAGCTGAAGACTCCGAACCTGCTCTGACAATGTAGCGTTGGTCACAGGATTGCTGGACCTCCGCTTGAAGGTCACGTTGTATGGTCCGGGAATCTCGAAATCAGGATCAATGAACCCGTGCTTAGCACTCAAGATTACCCACGATTCGCTAAAATGTTCAGCGAACAGCTTATTGACGACAAATGGTGGACCAGTATAAGCATCTTTGGCGACAATGGAACCTGCATTCGGATCTTTGTCCCAGACTTTTTTCTGTCCGCAAGGAACGATGACCAGCAATTTTTCAATCATGGCGTTTAATGTCAACTTCAATTGCCCTTTACTACAACATCACCGCAGTAGTTCTTCAGTCTCGTGAATGATGATTCCATTATTGCTTTCATTAGATTCTACTAAATCGAATGAGGTGCTGGTAGAATGATGCTTTCAGATGATTGCAGGAATGGCAAATCAAACCGGGAGATACCGAACCCTTCGAGAACGATCTGGGGTGAGCACAGCAGCAACATGATAACTTTCACCGAGGTCCAACCAACTCTGGAGAACTATTGGCGATCAATCATCCTGTTTGGTCGTAACGTAAAGACAGCAGCGAAAATGAACCTCGGCTACGAATAGCGTGTCTTAGGGAGAATGGAATCGAGACGGAAGGAGCGTTAATGTATTTTCGTGATTTAGTTGAATCAGAAGAAGAGTGGCAGAAATACGAGAAACTTCTCTCGGACCTTGCTGGCTTTGTTCGTGACTGCGTGCAGTTTCTCATCGACGCATCCGCTGTTGCTCAAATCGCATCCGCTCAGGATCGTTGCTATTCCCATGCCACGGTGTTAATGCTCACCCGACATGTCATTGAGTCGGTAGATGGAGTGTCAGTTTTGGTTGAACGTGGTTGTGCCGAGAACTGCGGCCCTCTGCTCCGAAGTGCATTCGAGGCACAACTCGGCTTGCTTTACATCCTAGATACCGACAGCAAACGCCGGGCGCTTTCCTATCAAGTGGCCCATGCTCATCGAAAGATCAAGGCATATCGAAAGTGCGATCCAGATGATCTCTTGGGAAAGCAGCTTCGTGCGGAACTCAAAGACGATCCAATGACTAAAGTATTCAACCAAGTTCCGGGTGACTTGCAGGCGATGATCGCCAACTTGGAAAGCATGTTTAAGAAGCCTGAGTACGCCCCTATAGAAGCGGAATGGCAGGCATCACGCAAGAACAAAGACCCGGAGTGGTTTGCTCTCTTCGGCGGTCCTCGTGATGTCCGATCACTGGCAATCCAACTAAAGCTCGGAGCCGTTTATGAAGGACTCTATCGAAGTTGGTCGGACGTAATTCATGCGGGAAGCGGATTCAACCATGTTGGACCATCTGACCAACCCGGGACAATCATGATTCGGCCCATTCGACATCCAGACGGCCTTGAGTTAGCTTGCACTTTCGCTGCTGAGTTCTGCCTCGATACCGCATGTGCATTGGTCCAAAAGTACGACTCGTCGCAATGGGAGCGATTCCGAGAGATCTACTCGGAAAATATCGGCCCCCACTATGTGGAAATCAGCAAAGGAACGCTTATTGAAGCACCGTGGCGTTAATAAACCAGATAATAACTACAATCAAGTTGAGGCAATGATCGCTGATCCGAGAACTAAGAGAACACATTCAAAGATGTTCTACAAAAAACGGGGAAAATAATATAATTGACAGGTTTTGGGAGCCTGATATGGTTTTCGGCATTAAAGCAGAATCCTTCTGCTACTTTCAATGTTCTTTGTTTAAATGGAATTAAGATTATGAACCATCCTCTCCCTGAACAATCAGATATATCTGAGATTAAGTCGCTCTTGAAAGAGAATTGGGAACAAAATAATCAGATTCTACAGCAGCAAGATTTGATTATCACAACTATCAAAAACCAAACTGGATATCAGGTTGAAAGATCTGATATCAGCTTCTACCAGCAAGTTGGCAACAAAATCAAATTCGCTTGTCATGTAGCCTGTAAATACATAACAGTTCACACTGTTATCGGATTTATTTATATTGGAATTTCAGGTGATGATTCATTTCCTGATCCTAATGAATTGGCTATAAAAGTAAGAACTGTAGTATTTGATAATTTAGATGTATTAAATTTCAATACTCGCTTGAATCTACCTGCTGATCAGGACTCAGATCAGGAAAATCATTATTTTCATTTGAAATATGGAGTACCTACAACTACAGCACCCCCAGAACCTTCTCCAAGTATGGTATGAAGTTTGGTCAATATTATAAGCGAAACAGGGACATTTAAGAATGTCCCTGTTTTTTTGATTGGGGGATAAACGAAGCACCTGCTTCCCCCTTTAGTTTCGCAAGTTGTGTTTCACAGAATTCAGCGATCTTTGAGTCAGTATGGCTGATTTTACTAACACATTTAAGAAAATTCCATGAAGAAGTTACAGAATGAAGACGGACCCAATATCGAAAACCAAGGATGATTACACCGACATCATCAATCATAACAGTGTCCCTGAATTCCCAGTGGGAGTTGAATGAAAAAAATCGTTAAGGACTGGAAAGACAGTACAGATAACTGAAAGTGAATGTCATGCCTCAAAATGCACAAGAAGTATCGGTGGCCGAACTTGGAAAGCTAAGCTTTCTAAAAAGTGTACCTCAAGATGGCCGAATAATCGCTGCAACAAGCTTCTATGAGAACAACACGCCGTACTGCGGGATACCAAATCCACAGACGGGCGAGATTATTGTGATGCCGAATACGATTGCTTGTTGGGGAGCCTACTGGAGTACGAGTCAGATAGATTCTGACCAAGATACCTTGCTTCCGCTGCTCGACACACTAGCTCAGCACTTCACATTTGGAAAGGTCGTCCATCCAATGCGGGGTATCGAATTTGACATCGGCAACCTCACCGCAGTTATCGAGAAGTTTCTTGCGGTACATGACTACCATGTTGCTAGACCAAAGGCGGACACCGCTGTGAGGTTAATGTATCTAACAGAATTAGAGTACTTCTTTGGAATCTGTCGCTCTCTGATCGATCTCTTGCATGACTGCTATCGGTATGTTCATATGCAGTTTGGCGGAAGCCCCCTTCCCCAGACGTTTGGAAAATTCGTAGATCGAGAGGTTTCAGAGTTGGTACAAAAATACTCACTTCCCCCTGACACGGAAACTTATCTGACACAGGTGAAACCTCTATTTGCTCACATCAGGAATGTTCGGGATTCGATTTATCACCATGGAAAAAGTCTGGAATTGATTTACTTGACGGAAGAAGGCCCCGGAGTATGCCTCGACCATCCCCCTTTCGATGTGTTCAAACCTCATTTTGATGAAGATTCGCATTTCTTAACCATGATGACTCCGAACAACATTGGCTCGATATTCTACATTGTGGTTTCGTTGGTGGATCAAATGGTCGATGCCACGACAAAGCTTGCCGAAACTATGAAAAAGGTATTTTCTCCAATCCCACCCCGCTATACGAAGGATGGGTATAACTACTTTTTACGAGGACCAAGTTTTGTGTTGATAAATAATCGACACGAATTGTTAGAAAAGTGCTGGTTATCCCCTGCTCGTCAGCATATCGCCCCCCATTTAGATAGTCGTCGCCCATTTCTAGGACCAAAATCATCTGTTTCAACGGACGCTGGCATGTCCAAGTCGAGTCCAGTAATCGCAAAGAACAGTGATGATTCTGAGGAGGACACTCCCGATTAAACCATAGTATAATCAATGCGTCTCACCCAAGAATTAGGCTGTTCCAAATATTTTGAGGTTGTTTTTAACCGACTCATGTTTGAACCTGCATGAACGCCTCAACGAACATCTCTGAATCCTGTGCCCCAGCCAATGTCAATTTCTGGTTGATGATAAAGAAAGGAACTCCATCAACCCCAAACTGCTGAGACATTTCTCTGGATTTTGCGATGAGATCCAGTCCTTCATTACAGTCCAACATGGATTCCACAGCCTGTCGATCTAGACCTGCTTCGACCCCCACGTTAACCAGCGTCTCACGAGCACCTATATCCTGCCCCTCTGTAAAATAAGCTCGAAACAGTGCCTCTACAACAGCATCCTGACAGCCATACTGATCAGCAAACCATATGAGCCGATGGGCATCAACAGTATTTGGAGTCCGAGAAATCTTGTCGAATGCAAAATGAATTCCCTCAGATTCACCAACAGCGACCATTTTGGCATCCAGCTCCAGTGATCGCTCCCAGCTTCCAAACTTTCTGGTGCGATATTCTTTTCGGCTGATCCCTTCTTTCGGCATTTGGGGGTTGAGCTGGAACGGATGCCATCGCACACTGACTTGTGTATCGGTTGCAGCAATCGCTTTTTCAAGTCGCCGTTTGCCTATGTAACACCACGGACAGATCACATCTGAAATCACATCTACTGACACTTCCATTTTATCTCACTTTAATTATGCTCAAATCTACTTGGATTATCATCACCAGCTCAGATCGTCTTTGAAAAATGTTTCCGCAACTTCGCCAATGCTTCTTCTGGCATCCCCTTCCCCAAATACATCCAACCATGAAATGTCGGTAGATCGACTTCGGCAATCTGCATCAATTCTCCATTTGTAAGCGGTCCTAATTCATCCCGATCAACACCGATCTCTTGCAAGAGTAACCTGAATGGATTTGTTCGCTCCTGTTCTGGTTCGGAGTTGGTCCTTTTGGAACCACTCATCTTTTTTGGCTCTTTCTTCTGTTTAGATACTTTCGCTGGTATTTTGGGTTTTGTAGCCGTCTGTTTTTTCACCTTCTTTTGTTGTGACTTTTGGGTGATCTTTGGTCGCTTGGATTTTATGTTATTCTTTTTTACGGATACCTGCTGTTTTGATCCCTCAGTTGATTCGGCTTCTAGCAACCACTCCTTAACAGCCTCGACTCTGAAGCGGACTGACTGACCGATCCGAATACAGGGGAGTCCCCTTTCCACCGTCATTCTGTGAAGATGCCTCTCAGAGATTGATAGACGTTTTGCCATTTCACTTGAACGCAACAATAGGCGGTCGTCTGTTTCCAAGACTTGGTCTGTATTTTTATGATCTGTTGGGCATTCTATATTTTGCAATTCGCTGACAACTTCATTTACAACAAATTTTAATAAGCAACGGAAAGCACTTTCGAGTTCATTGGGCATGACAGTCTCCTTGTTAAATGGAATAGTTCGTATCTATCCATTTAAGCAAGGCGAGTGCGTCTGGGGAAAATGCGATAGCAGTTTTTACGAGACTTTTTCAATCCAGCTCCAGAGAGATCTGACCCCTCAACCACATCACTACCACACTACTGCACCAAATCTGCCAAATCCCCTACCCATAAAGCACATCCTCCAAGAACAGCTTCCCACAATTAATAACAGCCATTCAACGTTATTAATTCCATTCAGGACAATCCATCAGCCAGTTCTCAGGTTAATAACCATCATGCCCACTCAAGGGCACAATTATTAACCGCTGACGTGGGGTTATTAATGAGACTGAAGGGCGTTCTGGGGGGAATGTTCAAAACCCAATCTTCTTCCAATCAACTTTCAGGTCATCTTGTACGGACAATATTTCTTCTGAGCCGAGACGATCCAAAAAACCGTTCTCTGTGGCTGTCATGAATTCATCAGCGGTCAGATAATAGATGGAATTGGTGGTCGTGACGGTGACTGTCGGGTTTGGTTCGGACATTCTTTCTTACTTAATCTTTTCAAAGTCAATTTGAAATCGAGTCTCGTTTATCTTCCCTTTGTAGAGTTGAACTTTTTCATTGTAAGACCGAACAATATTTCTAATTGTTTCTATGTGTTCAGAGTCTATTTTTGTGCCAAAATAGACTGCTTTTAGTGCCTTCGATGAATATTTAAGTCTACTGCCTGCGGATGGTCCGATAATTCTCCACTCACGTTCATATGACCAGTCAATAAACTTTGTTTTCAATAACTCAACATAGATGTCGATGTCATTTTCTTCATGAATAAAGAGCGGGTTAACTTGTGGAAACTCAGTCACATAGTCCACTTTAGTCACTTTTGAAAAAGGAGTTTCCTTTGTATCGAATTCTAAACAAATCCCTTTATGGTAGTCAGCGTAGTGAGACCACATCAGAATATTGTCATTAGACTCTGAGAAACATGAAACGCCTGCTTTTTCAGAAGATCTCTTGATACTCTTTTTAAGGTGCCATTTCATATCCATTACAATCTGGTCACATAACATTTCATATCCTTCATGGCCATGATACTTAGAATCAAGAGTCAATGTATCATTGGGATTTTGTTGTTGAAGTATTTCATTACACTTGAATAGCTCTTCTTTGCTGGGCCTGCTTAGTCTGAAATTTGGAGCAAAATCATATGGATCATTGAATTTGCAAGGGGCGTTTAAATAAATCAGCTGATCTATCAGACTCATGATGCTGTATTTGGTAACAGAAGTATATTTAAAAACTGATTCAGGTTGATTAACCATTTATCACCTCTTTGCAAGAGCATACAGATTCCATCGTGGCTGCGTGCCTTCCCTATTTCATTGTCCCAAAATGGCTAATTCAGGGGAATGTTTTTTGTTGTCTTCGGTGTTTTTTGTCATACCGTTTTCAGTGGCTATGAGGTATTCATCTGCGGTCAGATAATAGACGGAGCTGGTTGTGGTGACGGTGACTGTCGGGTTCTTCATTTGGCTTTGGGACGCTGCTAGGTCTCTTCTTTTGATTGGGATTTGGTCAAGTGGCGGATGGACTGTTTTAGCAGCTCTCGGATCGCATCATCTTTCAGCAGCTTCTTTATGTCTTTGCGATCAATTGATGCAGGTGCGTCATCCACGAGTAAGCGTTGAGCCAAATCATTTAAATCAGTCGCAATTATTTCAGGAACATCTCCATCTGGATCTAGATAGTCCCTCAGACGCCCCAGAACTATATCGGAGTGGATCTGGTGGAAAATCTGCTGGTACTCTTGTGGGAGTTTGTCTGTCATGATTGTTCCAATTTAAAAAAGAAGGCATCCGTGCCAAAATGTTCTTTTAGCTAATCTACTATCAATTGCGATTGATTGGCAATTAAAAGCCGTCTGCCGTAGATTGCATACAGTTGCCTTTCCCGATTTGACCCAGATCGAGCTTGCGAGATGGAATAGAGTCCCTCCAGTTGTCAATTTACTCGGTCGCCAAAGGATTGCATGGGCACAGCTACATACCGCCAAATCTGAAGATCGCCATCAAATGCTTCTTCTTGAGCGGTGTTGATGATCTCAGCGTTTAAATTCGCTGCTCTTTGACGAGCTTCGTCCTCAGAATAGATGTAGGGACCTTCTGGTTTTCCCAGATAATGAAGGGGAGGCTTCGATTCATCGTAATAGTATGCGACTAACCAATTTTCGTCAGAAGAGTCGTCGAATTGTGTTTCAGTTTCGTTGTTCATTTTAATTTATCTTTCTGTGAAGTGTCTGGATCTGATTCTGAAATCAAATACCAGCGTTTTTTCTGATCTCTAATAATAGAGTGTTGCAATTTCAGTTTTTGAAATATTATTTCTAAGTATTTCAGCGGGTAGCTTTCTGCTGTGTCTATAACTGAGTTAGAAAATGGCATCCGTGCCGAATGTGCCTATCTAAGCCATCAATTCTTTAATCAGTTCAACAATCAAATGTTGTGGTGGTAGTGGCAAATCAGATCTTTTAAATGGACGACCATAATTTCTGAGATCTGCACCTTTTCCATCGCTCAATATTTCAGGTTTGACGTAGGAATGAAAGCAAATGTCTTGACCAGCAATATTGAAATTGTGCTCGTATAAAGTTCGGTCTGAATAAATGCCTGTTCCACCGCATGACCAACAATCATCATAGCCACCATCACAAGACCAACATACTTTAGTTTCACGTCTGACAAATTTGCCTTCGGTCAGATTGTGTTGATTTGCTTCAATCCATTGATCTTTAAGGCTGTAAACTTCATCGATACGGTTTACTTTTTGTAAACGATTAACAAGCTTCAATGCATTGGCTAAAAGCAATTCTTCTGTTTTGTATTTTTTCAACCATGCCTTGTTCAATTGCTTGACGGTCAATTTTGTTTTTTTTGCTCTCAAAGATCGACAATTATAAATTGAATAAATTCGCTTGCCATTGATGTGACAACCCCAAGGATTGCCAGCAGTTCTAAATCCTAAGTTGCTCCAGTAATTTTTGGTTCCATTGCCAAACTGATAGCCAAGTTCATCAGAAGCAATAATATTTGTACCATCAATCACAAATTGAAGAATTATTTGCCGATCCAATTTAGGATACTGACTTGCTAGTTCAGCAACTCTTGCTGCTCTAAATTGTTCTATCCTTATTTGTTCCTGTCTCTTTTCTTTAATTCTGGCTGCTTCTTTTTGCCGTTGCCTTTCTTGAATGGCTGCGAATAATTTAGGCTTTGCTCCTGTTGCGATGACTACACCATCAAATTCAGGCTTGCAGCCAAACCTTGAATTACAGAAGCCTGTCATTGCTTTAGCGTAGTCAATATTCAGTTTAGTAAGCCAATGATGCAGGCTAATTCCATCGATCCTGCGAACATGGCAATAGCCTCTAGGGATTCCATTTCTTACGTCTATATTTCCATACAGATTGATAAATCTGCTGATACCTTTTTTTTCTGTTGTTGAAACCATCTCTCTATCTCTCATTTAGTGTTTAAAAAATGGCGTACGTGCTGTTTTGGTTCCTGCTTTCATTGTTGAACGAGCGTTCCTATGAATAGCAGCAGACGGCTATCTGTCTTGTCTGCACCTGTGTAAATAAATGGCATCCGTGCCGAATAATTCCTGTTACTTCTCTGACCACAAAGTAGTGTGCGAACAAGGTTCTGGCTTTTTTGGTTGTATTACATGCTGAACTTCATTCGATTTGAGTTTTTGAGGTATAGTCTGAATATATTTATTTACGTTTCGAATTTTAGCTGTCAGTAAAAAGTGCTGGATCTTTTTTGCTTCTGAAAAGTCTTCAAATCCAATAAGCAATTCAGGTGTCGGTGAAACACTTACCTTTGTTGATAATGGAATTGAGCTAATCGCAACAGAGGGGCCATTAATTGCCAGCCAAAAATAGCGTGCTGTTTTTGTTTTAGTCATTGTTTTTTCGCTTTCAAAAAAATTAAATAATCATCAATCCACAAAAAAAACCTGCCCCCCAATTAGGAGCAGGTTAAAAATAAATATATAAGAAGTGGCAGAGACTAGCCCCAATTGGGGATCAATGCCGAATCGATATGTATGTATATAAAATTATGTATAAGAGCGTAGCTTTCCCTGTCGGGAAAATTTTTTTCTTTCTTCCTTTCTATTTGAGTAAGAGTGAATGCTTCCCTGCTGTTAGTTCTGCAAAACCACACCTTGTTTTGTCCAACATATTTTTGTTTCGGCAAGTTGTTTCTTAATCTCAACATTCCATGCTTCATGTGATCCTTTGCGAAACAATTTAGCTGCCGTATCCCATCTACGAACAGATCTCAAATCTTCTTGATCATCAATCCGAGCAATTACAGGTCCTGTAATCTCTTCCCAAATCAAATCTATCTCAGCATCCAATTCGTGAAACACGGCGTCAACTGAATCTTCATCCGTTTCTGGCGACTCTAGCAGCACTGACCGCATTTCTTTAAGCCAAGAGGGTATAATGATGTCTTTGCCTGAAATTGAGATAGAGGTAATAAAGCACCAACTGCTAAATTTTGAAAGTTCCATATCTTCAGATATGGAATTATCTTCTACGATGTCAGCATGCCAAGCTATTAAATATTTGATCATCTCACATCGTAAAGTTGTCAGTATTTCTTCTCTTTCTTCAGTATTCATCGATCTAAATCTCGCTTTCTTGATGTTTAGTATGTGCTTCCTTGCTGAAAATGTCCTTTTATTCATTTCTTTAACTCACCTTCTATTCCTCTGTTTCAGTATCTACTGTCTGTTTCCATTCTTCAGCACTTAAGATCTGTTGAATTTGCTCTATCAGATTTGACATCGTGTCTTCATTGCCTTCTTCGATGCATATTTGATCGAGGCAGTTTTCAACTGCTTCAAAAGCCATTCCACAATGTTCAGCGTCCATTCCGCCGATTTCAGCGAATTCAAGAATCTTGTGTGTGATTAGCTTTGCTTTTCTGCTGTCTGTCAATTTCATCTCTGATTGTTCTCACTTTCTATTTCCGAGGTACGTAAAAAAAGCTTGCTCCCAAAAATATAAAGTTTGGAGCAAGCTTAAAGGCAATTATAAAATGTTCTCACACGCTAAGGCATGAGGACGATTTGACGATATCGCTGTTATAAAAGGTCAGCTACGCCAATTGTGTCGAAGGATGACACATAACTTATGATGACCATAACTCTGTCTTTTAAATTGGTGTGACCTGCCCTCTTCTAAAAGACAGTGGCACCAAAAAGTTGTGGTCATTGATATGAAGTCAAGACTAAATGTCTCGATTCTGATATTATCTTACAAATATATTCAGAAAAAGTAAAGCCTTGTTTCAAATAATATTTGATCGTTCACTTGAAAAATATTTGGCATGTTAAATTGCTACTTGTCCAGATGGCTCGAAACACTACAAAAATAGGGCTGTTTATTGTGAGTTTATATAATAGCCCTGCTGGTGAATTGCCAAACCAAGTTTTGATATTTCTGGTGGAAAAACTCAGCTTACAGCACTGATGAAAACGATCTGCATGATTTATGGACTCGTTTAATGCTATTTACCAACTCCAGTCAGCGGTTGTTCTATCGAGTGTCAGCGTCATCATATTTTTGCAGAGTATTTCACCGTCAAATAATGTGATGCTCCATCTTCTGACCCACCTATGGCATGAGCCTCTTGCGAAATCTTGTTTAAATTGTCCGAATAGCTGAATGGGTTTTTGTTTGGATTGTGTAGTTTTCGCTCCAATGCTGATAAAGGTGAGCAAAATAATGATGCTAAACACGTATTACAGCGTTTAGTGATTTTTGGTATAATGCTGCCCTGCTTTGAAATTATGGAAGATGATAAAGCTCTGTTGATCTTTGAGATCAGTGGGGCTTTTTTTGTGTCTGGAAAGCAAAAAGAGCTGCCACCCCAAAATTGCGAAAATGGGAGGCAGCTCAAAAAAGTGCACGGTCTACACACTTTAATATAGTGTTATTAGCTCGAATTCTTTCAGTGATTTGAAAAAAGAAATTCTGTTCGTGGCTTAAATGCTTCTATGGCAGACTGAAAGTGAGATTTGAGGTAGTTGTGTAATCTGATTGGTTTATATGGAGATCAGGACCGAAAAAAATACTAGATTTCCAAGCAAAAAATGATTGGAGCAACACTATATTAAATAGAGAAAAACAATAACGTGGTCTGGTGGTCAGACTCAGAGAACTAACGGTTAAATAATTGCAAAAGACTTATAGAAGACAATCAGAAATACCAACAAAGCTGAACGGCAGAGGTAAAGACACGTTCTTTGCCGCTCATCGATACAAAGAAACTCCTCCACATCCCTATCAAAGAAAGTCGCCCACTGCATTTCTAAAGACTCTCATATCTGACATCGATATGGGCATCAAAGATAACTGGGAAGAACGCCCTACCAGAGTTTCAAAGAAATATGCAGAAGCAGTTCTGGAATCAAAACTGAAATACAAAGAAAGAGGGTATTCTACCTGCTTTCCGCCTCAGCGAAACAATCTTGATTTCGATAAGCATTTTCGAAATAAACATACCCTCTATTACACTGCTGGCAGAGGTGAGTATGTTCTTGTCATGCTGGACATCGATTGCCACAGAAAAGGCAGTGCAAAAGGTGCTGCTGCTTATTTGAAATACCTCAAAGGAAAATTCTTTAACCAAAACCTTTACTATGAAGCTTCTACGAATGGCAAAGGGATTCATGGCTATTTATTGCTTTGGACTGATAACCAAAATGCCGAAGCAGTCAAAGACTCAATGAAACGTTTACAAACACTGCTGCAACTGGATTTCATAGAGAATCGGCTGGATCAAAAATATGATGTGGAATGGATAGAAGTCAAAGGTATGCCGATGGTGGTTGACTTTGAAAATGATGGTGAATTCGACATTACACTTGGCCACCTTGCCAAAATCCCTAGAGAGATAACTAACAGATTCCAAGATTTCAGAAACACAACAATGATCAATATTCAGGACTTATTTGATTTGCCTGATTATAAAAAGCTAGATCCACCATCAAAGAAAGCTCTTGCAGCCAAAACTAAAGAGTCAGGGTCAACAGGAATTAGTTTCGATTGGAGCCGTCTGCCATATTTTCTGGCTGTTGGTGAATATGCCTTAACTCTTCAGCCAAAAATTGCATGTAAAAACGGTCTGAAAGTCACTGCATTGGATATCGCTATTTTTCTGTTGCTGCTGGAAGCCTTCAGTTTCAAATACAAAAATAAAAATGATGAAATGCCTTTCAACAGGTTTTTTAAATTCTGGAATGATGCTTTTCAGGATGATGAAGTCTCTAGAGCAGCGAATAGATCAAGAATTACGGCTATTAAAAATTTGTGTTCGGATATTGGATTTATCACTTGGATAGACAATAGGTATCAGTTCTTCCCTGATGGAAGTAAGAAGGGTACTTGTTGCAAATGGATTATGTCAGAAGCCTGTAAAGCTTTGATTGATCAGTTTGAAACAGCATTAAATGTAGCTTCTGTTGCTGTTAATAATTCTCTAAATAAACACACACACAACTATGTGACAGGTGTTAAATATAAAGAGAAAATAAGACCTGTTTTAATGGCAATTGAACTGACAGATCGTGACAAGCTGCTGTATTTCGAAAGAGAAGCTTTGAAAATATGTGAATATTATTCACCACCTGAACCAGAGCAGCATTTTCAGCAGGCAGTATGAGACAATCAACAGGGAAGATATGTAAAAACACAATCAAGGAAGGCAAAAAGAATAACAATAACACTTAAATATATAGAGGTAAAAAGATGACAGAAATAAAAATTGAAACACGTGAAGAACTGAAGCACTTGCTGCAAAACATTGGAATGTCACCAGCAGGAACTTATATATTGAGAATTTCAGAAGCTGCAAAAAAAGAAATTAAAAATGCTTATGAGGTGATCAGATAAAGCAGGTGGTGCTGTAAGCCACCACAAGCCCACCTGAAGCAGCTCAGAGCAGCAGTAGTAATATCTGCTGTGGTTCTGAATCAGGGGTTTAAAATGGAATGCAGGATGTAGTTACTGGACAAACTAAAAGCAGCTTGATTGATTTTCTTTCAGGCTGCTTTTAGTTTGTTCCTGATGGAAATGAAAGAAGCCCCTGATGATTGATCACCAGAGGCTTCAGCCTGCTTCCCTCTTACTGTTTACTTGCTCCAAGCTGAGCACATCGGTAAATCATCAGGCACTTCTACCCAAGGCCCGAAATACTCTAATTCAATGAATTTGTTTGCTGCTTCTGATCTTGTAAATTTTTTAGGGCTTTTCACTTTGGCATGTTTGTAGAATGCCTTTTTGTCTCTAAGATCAAATTCCTTTGTCATGGCTCCACAATCAATAGCATGATTATCAGTTTCTAACCAAGCATGCCCTGTATATTCTGTTGAATTTGTGAGCACAAAACCATGAACGAGTACTAATTCACCATCATCTAATTCTTCACCTACACCACGAAGCAAGGCTTTGTAAGCAAATTCAAAACAGCTACCGTGTTTTCTACTGGCGTTATAAATCTTTCCATCATCTTTAGTAACAGGTGCAAAATACTTTTTAATTTCATCGTCGTTAAATGAATCTGAAAAATGTTCGACGATGTAAGCCAGCATCTCTACAGGCTGATCATTATCATGATTTTCTCTTACTTGCTCCCATTGTTTAGAGCTTAATTCAAAGCCTAGAAAATCAAGCATTGAATCTAATACTTCAGCAGCACAATCTTCTTGTCCTTGGTAGCTAACAGTTTCATTGCAAGTCGTTGTGCCATGATCACCACCACAAAAATTGCAAACAAAAGTAGGCATGATTTGTTTCCTTTAGGGCTTTAGTGTTTCTAATTCGGGCCTAACTGCTTACCAATGAGACGAGGCTATTTGCTCTTTGTCGTTCTGATATTGGGTTTCTTTGGTGGCTCGACATAAGATCGGAATTGCTGCTTAATTGGTAGGTTTCTTGAATTATTATTGTTGATGTAAGATTATGAATATTCTCTATAACCTGAAAGGCACCTCAGCAGCTTCGACTATACGTTCCGCTCTCTTGTCTTGCCATCAGGTTTGATTTTGTCATTTAGAAGGTAGATGCGTCCGGTCATGTTGTGTCTTCTAGGTTATTCTGAGTGGTGGTATTTTCTAGGGTGATTCCTGCTTGTTTACGTAGGACCATTCTTCCAACGGCTTATTGATTTCTTCCATTACCTGTAGTGATGGTAGTGATTTAAATGCTCTATGCGTGATCTGAAAAGTCACTTTTTGGGGGGCTTTGAGTGCAAAGGTGCATTGATATGGCAAACCCTCTTTAGGAAACAAACGAACTTTGAACTCACCAGTTGAATAATTACGTTCTACGACTTTGTATCCATATTTCAGAATTGTTCCATTCTCGTCTGAGAAGATTGCCTCTGGCTTCTCAGACGAGAAGAAGTAATGGGAATTGGAATGTTGCCAGTGACCATTTAGGCATGATTCTAGCTTAGGTTGGTAACCTTTTGTTGAATTAGCAAGGTTTTCATTCATCTTGAAGAATTGTGTGAGATCTATTCTTTGACCGTCTCCTAAATCAACAGTTACTTCTTTTATATTCATTTTCCAAGAAGCGATCTCTCCAGTTTGTACATTATTAAAAGTTATTTTTTTTACTATTGTTCCCCCGGAACGGACATTTGTTTCATTAGTGTAGGCAGTGCCAAGATACTCTCCCTTATCGTTTTCGATAGACATGTCAACTGCAACATAAGGTAGTAGAGCGGTTGATTTATTTGTCAGTCTGAATTCTATTGATGCATACGATGACTCCTGCTTCCACCTTAAAATCTCGATGTCTAATTCCGGTTTTATTTTCCGCCATTTGGCTTCATTAGCCTCTTTGATATCGATCTCTACACGTTTTTGGCTCTCTTCCCAATCGACTTTAAAACCTTCTTTCGAGTGGGTGACTACGTATGATATTCGTGGGAGATCTTGTGATGATTTGCTGATATCAACTGTAACAATACAACTCTTTCCCACTGGTACGAGCGGGTCACTAACAGACAAAATTGTACCGGGCAAAAATTCATCTGAATTAAAAGTAGGTAAATCACGATATACTTGTGCCATTTTAGGGCGTACATCATCAGCATTCATGACATAGGGTAAACGTTCTTGCCATGTACGAGCGGCTAAATACCCTCGGACAGGAGACTCTGGTTTAGATAGAGCTGGAGTAATTACTGTATTTGTATCTGACGAACTAGTATTTCTGGCTACAGAACTTGGTTCCGCCTGTTGTTTGTTTTGAGAACCAGAATTATCTCTCTCGGCAATCTGATTTTGTGTTTTGCTTTCACTTTCTTTTCCGGGCGACATAAAAACAAATACGATTACTCCCAAAAGTAAAATTACCCCCCCGCTGACAGTGCAGATAAATATTGGGGCTTTTCGTTTAATGGAAGACGGAGTTATATCCTTATTAGGCAGGCTGTCTTGTTGAGGACTATGACTTTCAGAAAGCTCCATAGCGGAATTTTTAATTGTGATCGGGACTTCGCAATTCGGGCATTTTACTCGCCGACCAATATGTTTTTGTGATGCAATTACTGTTTTGCCGCACGAACATTTTACTCTGATCTTATCGGAGTCAGATGGGGGCATCATGAGGTCCTGTGAATTGATGATCTGTAATGAATTAATTTGGCGAACTGGTGTAGATAAAGTTATCTCTCATTTGCTTGTTCACATGTATAATGGTGGCTGTTGATGGCAAAAACAAGTCAGATACTTAAGAGCACAGCGAGCTTGAATCATCTTCAAATCTGATCGAAGTGATAGCGACGTTCTAACATGAGGATGTCAAACGCCAGATGACAAGAAAACACCTACTTTCATAATCAAATCAGATGTTTTTTATCTAATCCAATGACGCAGCCAAAAACTGAAATCATAGTACAGCTTGTGAGTTCTGATAAAACATCAGACTACATACAAGTGGCTGTACGTCTCATCAAAGGTGGTACACTGTGCCCAACGATGAAGATGAGACTCAATGATGGCAGCAGCCTCTGGGAAGTAAAGCAGTTGGCATGAAGAGTCTAATCGAGGTAATAGGTTAAATGGAAAAATTTATTGTCGATGTATCATATTCTCAAATTGCTGTGTTCAATAGTGGGTTAGAGAATCCCTTTAATGACTGGGCTGACCAGCATGTACTTCAAGGTTTTAGTTGGCGTGAAGAATCGGTTTCATTTAAAACGCTCATTGAAGCGGGGCCGATGGTCGTCGAAGTCAGAAAATCAGAAAGTATGCCAACTCCTAATGGCCTTAGAGTAATCACAGTACCATTTAAATGTCCGCACGGTAATAAGGTCGAGATAAGTTCAATTGCAGATGGGCAGGTAGTTAGTATCGAGGGAGGCAATTATCAATTGATATTTGAGACTGATATTTCTGATGATCAATGTTGGAGTCGATTTACTTTCATACCAAATGGGTCAAAGTTACCAGAAATATTAATTGCTGATACCGAGATCGATCCCACAACTGAATTGATAATGCATGCGGAAGAAGCTTGAGGATGTAAGGGACAAAAAAACGATATACAGTTTTAGATTTGTCTAAGATGATAACAAGCTCATTTCATGAAGTTGAACAAAAGAAATTAGAAGCGATTAATTGATCTTTGGAGTTGCTTGATGTCTCTTAGAGTGGCATCGGAAACGGGGATTACAGAATGGTCCCCATTGAAGCATTGAACTCCGATCCCCCGAAGCTGATCCTGAGTTTTAAAAAGATCGATGAGTCAGATAAATGGATCACTGCGGGAGATTATTTGGTGGAGGTTTGAGGTTGGGTATGGGGCTTTAGGTGCGTCTCAGACGCTTCAGATCTGAAAATATTTCTTTCAAATCTTTTGTTTATGACGTTCCCTTTCGTTTGTATAATCTTAAGGGATGCTTGGAAAAGCTGTAAAAAAGTGAATATCAAGTATGACTGCTTAGTTTAGGTCTCCCACTGGCGAAATTGTCTTCGTCAATAGTAATCTCTGGAGACTGTTCCCCTTTTGAACAAGATGTGTGCCAATAGAGCATGCCGATGGCGATAAAGGTACGCATATAGCCTTACGTTAATGAAAGGAAAGCGATGTTAGGGGAACTTCCAGATTATGATGAAGTGTTGTCGGCAGCAGAGTCTGCTGTAGGACAATGTTGCGTGATGCATGGTGCTCATGTGCAATATGCGAATATTGCGGGACAAAAAGTGGAAGATGTCAGGAAGACCTTTCAGGGGCTATTTCACATTCCAGATTCTGCGAAAACTTTCGTGGGAGGAGAAGAAGTGTCTGGTGATCATATTATCTCACAGGGGCAAACATTGGAGTTTGCTAAGCAGTCTGGTGAGAAAGGTTTGGGGAACTTTTACACTCAAGAAAAACTGATGGAGTTCTGGGAGATTTCGGGAGAGCAATATTCAAAGCTCCTGCAAATGGGATTACCTAAAGTTATTCTAGAAGGTAGCACGCTACATTCTGAGGTTGCTGTAGATGAGTGGTTTAAATTAAATGCAAGCAGGCAGGAACAACATGAGTTTGAAGAATTGGCTAGACCGAAAGACGAAAGTCCAGCAGAAATAAAAACTCAAAGCCTAGAAGGTGAGCGACTTCACTCTATCGAAAGGCAGTTGACTGAAGTTCGAAGTCTGTTGCAGAGAAGTCACCAACAATCCATCGTGAAAGAATTTTATACGGTTAAAGAAGCTGCTGAAAAAGTTGGACTAGCTCCTTGGACAATTCGCCAAGCTTGCAATAAAGGACGAATTTCTGATGCAAAAAAACATCCACGATCTGGAGATTGGAGAATTCCGCATCAAAGTATTACGCAAATTCAAAATGAGGGCATGCCTGATTAATGGAAAAACTACTGGAATAGTTTTTCCATTGCAGATTGATTGTCTTCTGGGAATAAATGTTGATAGCGTTTTTTAATTTTGCTATCAGGTGAATGCCCCATCCATGAATCAATTACTGCTTCTCGAAGGCCTTGCCTCGCACAATTAGATGCAAAAGAGTGTCGAAGAACATGCCACCCTCGGAGCATTTCCCATTCGCTGCCTTCGAGGGTTCGGGTAAAATGATCCTGCATTTGGTCGGCTGATAGTGGTTGAGGTTTGTCAGATCTAATTCTCCGGTGAGACATTGATGGTGGGGTTACGATCGTGTATTTACTGCCCGGATGATTTTTGAACCACTTCCGCATAATTTGTGCTAGTGTGGGGTGAAGAACAACTTCTCTAAAGGTCATATTTTTATCCGTCTCTCTCTTTTTTTGGCGGATCGTAACTTTCTTTTGCTTGAAGTCAAAGTCATGTATTTCGGATCTCATGATTTCTGACCGTCTTGCACCAGTGTAAGCTGCAAATGCGAAGGCTGGGTAAATGAAATCATTGATCGCATTTTTTTTAACAAACTCTAGAAGATCCATTATCTCCTTTTCACGCAAAAAAAGATTAGACCATTCCGCTTTAATTTGATGCTCGTTCAAATCTCCGGACTGAATTCGATGTTCAATTTGTTCTATAGTCCTAAACGGAGGGTTTTCATTGGCCTTGGGTAAAGCGACTCCATCAGTGGGGTGAGACCCTTTCACATAGCCTTTCTTTTCAGCAGTAGTCCACAGTGCACGGAATGTTTGAAGTTCTTTTTTGATTGTGGCAGATTGAATTGTTTTGCCTCGAATCCCTTTTTGAAGGCTCCTCTTATTAACGTAATTTTGGAGCATGTCTGTTGTGATAGATTGGATCGATATATTGCCAAGGATTTTGACAAGGTTTTTCTTGTGGGTTTCCTCTGTGGCAACTGAATTTTCTTCTTTTCCGGTGGAATAATCTGATCGATATTCCATCCAAAGGTCTTCAAGAAGTACCGATTTGATAGCTTGTGGTCTAACAGTAAGCTTTCCGCCAGAAAGGATAAATGTGGCAACATTTTTTTCTGTCGCTCCGTCTGGAAGTGCTATACGCCCGGTGTTGATCATGTCGATTGTCTGCTCGATCAAGGCGTGTTTTTGGAGTGCTGTTTTTTCGCTTTGGGTTTTCAGGGAACGATTAAATTTTCTTACTTTGCCGTTTACGGGAAATCGAAACCTTATTATCCAGTTTCCGTTTTCTTGCTGTTCGATACTGGCCATTGAGCTGATTCTTGGAATTATGGGACGGTTTGGTGTAGCAGCGTTTCAGTTACTGCTGTTCACTGTGGTGTGAAATTTAAGAGAGGTGGCAACACAATACCAACCCTGTCCCAATTTTGTCCCATTTTTGTGATTCGTCAAGAGGACATGAAAAAAGGACTCACGACAAATTGTCGTAAGTCCTTTAATATCAAGGTGCCCAAGAGAGGACTCGAACCTCCACGGGGATTACCCCCACTAGCCCCTCAAGCTAGCGCGTCTGCCAATTCCGCCACTTGGGCTCGGTTGCAGATGCTCTCATTTACCTGTACAGGTGCCTGAAAACAGTCTGAATGTCGAGGATTTCCCAGTATAACAATCCGGGTGGGACCATCAAGGGAAGCGGAGGCCAATCTCGGGGTGAAAATGCGGGGATTTTACGAAAATGGACCTCCAATGAGTTCAAACTACCCTCCCCGTATAATCTGCATTTTTGTAAACTACGCCCCGTTTTCGACCGTCGCAACAGCGTTTCTCCGTGGAATACGGAAGTCTGGCTGTTTCCGACACCCTGAATCGATTCGAACAAGGATGTCCGATGCTGATTTTCAACCGCCGGAATACTGATATCACCCTGCGCGTGCTCTTCCTGCAGAGTCTGCTTGCGCTCTGTCTGTTGGCTTCGCCTGTCTCGCTACAGGCAGACACAGGAACCGGGGCGGCAGGTTCGCCTCTGCTCGACGATGCCAATCTGCATGCGGTGCAGTTTCTGGGTTCCAAAACCGGTTGGGCGGTCGGCGATCGGGGCGTGATTCGCAAGACCATTGACGGCGGACAGAGCTGGCAGTTTGTGTCGAGCCCCGTGGATTGTCCTCTGAGACATATCTGTTTTGTCACCGATCAGATCGGCTGGATCGCCGGTGGGGGGACGGCCCCTTACGGTCATTTGAACCAGGGCGTTCTGCTGTTTACCAAAGACGGAGGTAAGACCTGGACCGAGCTGATCCAGAAGCGATTACCGCGCCTGCATTACGTGCGGTTCTTCGGTATGCAGCAAGGGGTCGTAGTGGGAGACACTTCGGTCCAGCATGCGACCGGTGTTTTCAAAACAGAGGATGGAGGCCAGACCTGGCAGGATATCACAGGTCACGAAGCGGACGGTTATCGCAGTGCCGCTTTCTTCGATGAAGAGACCGGAGTCGTGGCCGGCAACCGGGGACATCTGACCCTGGTCGGGGGCGGCGCCGTCATGCCGCCACGCTTTCCACCGCAGGGGCTGCGCGGTATTCAGAACATCAATGTTCCGTTGACTTCACCGGGCTGGATGGCCGGCGATGGCGCCATGTTACGAAAAACGACCAATCGCGGTCTGGTCTGGGAAATGCCTGCGGGAGCGCTGCCCGATCCCTTAAAAGATTTTACCGACTTCAAAGCCGTCGAAGTCCGCGGTGATCGTATCTGGGTCGTCGGCGATCCGGGATCGGTGATCTGGCATTCCAGAGACGGAGGCCAGACCTGGCATCAGCAGTGGACGGGACAGAGTCTCCCCCTTTCGTCGATTGATTTCGTTAACGATCAGACTGGCTATGCCGTGGGGGCACTGGGAACCATCTTACGAACCAGCGACGGTGGTATGACGTGGCAGTCGAATCATGCGGATGCCCGTCGTGTGGCACTGATGTGTGTGCATGCTCAGCCCGAACAGATCTCGTTTGAGATGCTGAGTAAATATGCGGGCGACCAGGGTTATCGCAGCATGGTCATGCTGCCGATCCGTCGTGACCTCGGACCGGAGGGGCCCCGATTTCAGGATCTCGATCTGCGACTCGGCGAAGCGGTTGTCAGTGTCGGTGCATCTGTGGGACGACAGGACTGGCGGTTCCCCGTCGATATTCCTGAGCTGGAACAGAATGCAGATCGCCTGATTGCAGAATGGAACAAACATACGGAAGGTCGGCTGGCCGCGGTCACGCTGAGTCGCTTTGTGTCGCAGCTGCGTACATGGCGGCCCGATGTGTTGATCATCGATCAGCCCCAGGGGAAAGACGCGGCGTCTACCCTGATGAAAGATGCGATGCTGCAGGCAGTCCGTTATGCCGCCGATGGATCGCGATATCTGGAACACCGAGAGCAGGCGGGGTTGAATCCCTGGAAGGTTAAAAAGGTCTTTCTGCGCTTGCCGCCGGGAAGCTCGGGACATGTCTCGGTTGAGGCGGACGAATATCTTGCACGTCTGGGCCTGACGGCTGCGACCGCGGCTTCGTCCGGAAAACAGATTCTGGGCAAGGAAGTCACCGGTGAAGAGAGCCGCTTTGTGTACCGGCAGATCGATGTGGACGCCGTTGAGGGAGCAGGGGCACCGTCCGTGATTTCGGGGGGGAGCCTGTTTGCGGGGATTGGTATCGCACCGGGTTCCGCGGCTCGTCGAAAACTGTCAGAGATTAACGTCGAAGATGAAGAACGTAATCGGAAGCTGGCCGAACGTCAGCGGAACCTGAAAGCGATTGCAGCGAAGCTGATTACGGATCCCCAGTATTCTGCACAGCTGGTATCACATTTGAAAACGATGACGCAGGGCATGTCTGAACGACAGGCAGCGTTGCAGCTGGAGCAGCTGGCTCAGCAATACATCGATCACCAGGATCTGGAGAAGGCCGAAGCGACCTGCCAGGAACTGGTCGAGCAGTATCCGCGTCAGCCGGAAGCCGTGCGGGCGATGCTCTGGCTGTTCCAGCTCTGGTCGAGTGAAGAGATCGCCTGGCAGAGAAATAAAAATGTGCCCGTGGAACGCAGTCGGTCGACTAACTCACCCGGACAGGTGACCGATCAGGTGCAGAACGCTTCGCAGTTTTCGGATCCTTCAACGGACTCATTGCTGGAGACCGTGCGGCAGGTAGGTCAGCTGAATACAGGGGCGCCCGAGAACTGGCGGACCCAGACTGCTGAGAACTGGAAGAAGCAGGCCCTGGCGGCGGTGCGCTGGTTCCAGAAATACGCGCCCGCTTTTTATGAGACGCCGGAAGTGCAGATTCCCCTGGCGTCGCTGTATCGTCTGATCGGTTCGCATGGCAAGGCCGACGATATATTCCGTAATTACCACACCCCCGCGGCGAACGAGTCGTGGAAGAAGATTGCCAAAGCGGAAAACTGGTTGCTGCATCCGGCCAGTGCCCCGCCACGTCCGGTCTATCTCTGTAAATTCACCAAGACGCGACCGATCCTGGACGGCGTGTTGTCCGATGAATGCTGGCAGTCCGCAGACGAACTGCACCTCTCCGCGAATCCTGCGGAGAACGGGGGAGACCCGGAGGCGATTGGCGCCAACCCGCTGGATCGCCCCTTTGTGCTGATGTCTTATGACCGGGACTACCTGTATGTGGCCGCCAGTATTCCTGTCAGAGATGAACTGGAGTATCCCGCGGCTCCCGATGCGGGTCGGACTTACGATGCGGATCTGCAGCGGCAGGATCGCCTGGCTTTCGCATTTGATATCGATCGGGATTACACGACTTACTATCAGCTGGAAGTCGATCACCGCGGGTGGACGCGCGACAGCTGCTGGATTGATCAGAGCTGGAACCCCCGCTGGTACGTGGCGCGCGAGAAAGACAAGCGGCACTGGCGGACCGAGTTCGCGATTCCATTGCAGGAACTCGTACCACAGACACAGCTCAAACGCAGCACCTGGGGCTTTTCGGTCGTGCGGATTCTGCCTGCCATCGGTCTGGAAGGCTGGAATTATCCCCTGACGACGTCTCCCCGTCCCGATACGTTCGGGCTGATGAAGTTTGAATAGACGCGCAGTCGGGAATCGTCTCGGTCGCCATTTTTCTCTGACGCTCTGCGTTTCACGCAGCATTCGATTCGCTTATGATGACGTCGATTAAGAATCGATGGGACGATCAGCGGTTGAGTTGCCGCTGGTCAGCAGAGCGAACAGTTTTGAATGAGAAGATGGAGCGGCGATGGGTTACCTGATTGGCATGGACGAAGCAGGCTATGGTCCGAACCTGGGACCGCTTGTGATTACGGCCAGTTTATGGGAAGTCCCCGGGGAACCGCGCGACTTCGATTTCTGGTCGGCACTGGAATCTGTCGTTTCCAACAGTCGTCCCCGCCGTAATTCTGAATTGCTGCACGTCGCCGATTCCAAAGAAGTCCACTCGTCTGCCAAGGGACTGGGGCCGCTGGAACGTTCGATCTTTCCTTTCCTGCAGGTGGTCAATGGCTTCGACCAGGTGGATTCACTGGGGAAACTCTGGCGGTTGCTGATCGCTTCTCCCGCGCATCTGGACGCCATTCAAGAACATCCGTGGAACGGAGACGACCGGTTTGCACTGCCCACGGCCGTTGAAAGCGAGGGGATGCGCGACTCACAACAGAAGCTGCAGACGGCACTGGACGCAGCGGGGATCCAGCTTAAGGCACTCTGCTCGGAGATTGTGTTGCCCGAGCGGTTCAATCATTTGTGCAGAGAGTATGGCAGCAAAGGGGTGATGCTGACGCGGCTCTGCATGCAACTGCTGACACGCGTCTGGGATCGGGACAGTGATGAACCCACGCTGATCATTGGAGACAAGCACGGCGGGCGGAATCGCTACGATGAATATCTGGATGAGATCCTGGATGGCGAAATGATCTTCCGTGTGGAAGAGTCGACAGCACGGAGTATCTATCGTGTGGGGTCCACTGAGATTCGCTTCCAGACCAAAGCCGAGGCGCATTTCCCGGTCGCGGTTTCCTCCATGGTCTGCAAGTACACCCGCGAAGTGATGATGGAACTGTTCAACCAGTTCTGGTCGGAACATGTGCCTGACATCAAGCCGACGAAAGGCTATCCGGTTGATGCACGGCGTTTCAAAAGTGAAATCGCGGCTGCCCAGGCTGAACTGGAGATATCCGATCAGATTCTGTGGCGCGGTCAGTAATTACTCGGTGGTTTCTGAATCTGCAGGCTCAGTCGCCGGGAAGAAGCGACTGGTGGCAATTCCCACTACGAAGACGGTCGTGGCTCCGATGAGCGTGTACCAGGGCCAGGCGACGGTGCCCTTGATGATGAAGGCGACATAGAGCACGGTGGCCAGACCGACGAGAAAGCCGAGCAGGGCTGAAGCCTGCGAGGCCCGCTGACTGAACGTGGCCAGGAAAAAGATCCCGAGGATCAGGCCCGTTGAGATGCCGGCGATGGCCAGTACGTTTCCGACGACGCTGCTTTCAATCGACTGGCTGGCGATCCCCACGAAGATCTGCGCGAGACCGAAGAGAACCGTAAAGACACGACTGAGGGCGACCAGCTCGGACTGCTGTTTTTTCTTCGAGGTCAGCGGTAAGTAAAAGTCGTTGACCAGGGCACTGGTGGTTGAGCTGAGGGAACTGGAGAGGGTCGACATCGCGGCTGCGAAGACGGCGGCCAGCGTGAGCCCTTTAATCCCCTTGGGCAGGTTGTCAATGATGAAGGTGGCGAACACTTCGTCGGGCTTTTCGAAGGGCGTGGCTGGCGGAAAACTCTGGTAGAAGGCCGCCAGACCAATGCCGAGGAGCAGGAACAGGGCGAACTGTAAGAAGACCACGAAGCCACTGAAGCCGAGCGCCCGGGCCGCATCGCGCTGATTGCGTGCACCGAGGTACCGCTGGATCATCAACTGGTCGGCACCATGGGTGGCCATGGAGAGGAACATGCCCCCGACCAGACCGGCCCAGAACGTATAAGTCTGAGAGAGGTCCCACTGGAAATCGAACATGGTCCATTTGTGATTCGCCACGGCGAACTGCTGATAGTCGGTCCATCCCCCGGGGAGTGCCTCGAGAATGATATAGAACGCGAACAGCGCGCCGGCGATATAGATTACGAATTGCAGGCAGTCGTTCCAGACCACCGATTTCATCCCCCCCAGACAGGTATAAATGATTGTGCCGATGCCGATGACAACCACGCAGGCAGAGAGCGGAATGCCGACCACTTTCTCCAGCACGAGCGCGGTCAGATACAGGCGGAGTCCATCTGCGAGGGTACGCATCACGATAAAGGTCAGCGAGGCCAGGCGTTCGGTTTTGCCGCCGAACCGTTTTTTGAAGACTTCGTAAGCGGAAAAGATTTCACCCCGGAAATAGAGGGGAAGCAGAAACAGGATCACCAGGAAGCGTCCCACAATATAACCCAGGGGAAGCTGCAGAAACTGGAGGTTACCGTCCGGCTGATAAGCGATGCCGGGGACACTCAGGAAGGTGACGGTGCTGGTCTCTGTGGCCACGATGGAGCCGAGGATGGCCCACCACGGTAGCGTTTTTCCACCGAGCAGATAGTCGGACAGATCTTTCTGTTTGCCGCCCACCCAGGATCCGAACCAGACAACGCCTGCCAGGTAGAGTCCCAGAATGATCAGATCGATATTTCCGATGGCGATGTTCACAGTGCAACCCGTTATATTGGAACGTGTGATGATTGGCAGAACGCGTGACAGGAACTTCAGGGGGCACAATTTCCAATTCCAGTGGAGTTTGGCGAAGTGCATCCTTTCGGGATTCAGAATCCCGGTTATCATAGTAGCTGTCCGCTTCCAATTCGAACAGGCAAAAGATGATGTTAGAGCATTTAACGACCGAACAACGCAACCCGGCATCCGACAAGATTGATGCCATGAGCAGTCTGGAAATCGTGCAGCTGATGAATGCTGAAGATGCCGGCGTGGCTGCAGCCGTAGCCAAAGAATCGGAAACGATTGCAGCTGCCGTCGATCTGATTGCCGAGTCTTTTCGACGCGGAGGTCGACTGGTTTACATCGGCGCAGGGACGTCGGGGCGACTGGGTGTATTGGATGCCAGTGAGTGTCCACCCACGTTTAACAGTCCCCCCGAACAGGTGGTTGGCTTAATCGCGGGGGGGCGAACTGCGCTGACAAATGCCGTCGAAGGGGCCGAAGATCATTCAGAGTTCGCGATTGCCGATCTGCAGGAACTGGGCCTCAGTCAGGATGATGTCCTGGTTGGAATCGCCACCAGTGGTCGGACGCCGTATGTGATTGCCGCTTTGCAATACGCGCGAGAGCAGGGGGCCGCTGCCATCGCGTTTACCTGTAACCAGGAGAATCAGCTGGCGGATGTGGCCGATCTTACCATCTGTCCGGTGGTCGGTCCGGAAGTCGTTACCGGTTCCACGCGTCTCAAGGCGGGGACAGCAACCAAAATGGTGTTGAACATGTTGACGACCGGGGCCATGGTGCGGATTGGTAAAACGTATGGCAATCTGATGGTCGATCTGCGGGCCACGAACAAGAAACTGATTGACCGCTCCATTCGAATATTGATCGCGTTTACCGATCTTCCGCGTGACGAAGCCGAGACGGTACTGGAAGCCTGCCATGGCGAGTTGAAAACGGCGATCGTGAGCGTGAAGCGGAATGTGTCTCCCGAACGTGCAGAGGAGCTGCTCAAGCAGGCGGGCGGTCATCTGCGGCGGGTACTGGATGCAGCCGAGTGAAGTTGAGTCCGTCGCTGGCAGGGCAAATCCCCTCTGAGGAATTCACGGTATGACCGGATTACAGTCCCGACAACTGGTACTGGGCATCGACGGTGGTGGCACCAAAACCGCGGCAACTCTGGCTGTGGTGACTGACGCACAGGACTTTCACGTTGTTGGACGCGGAACGGCAGGAGCTTCTAATCTGAATGCGGTGGGCCTGGATGCGGCTGCTGTTGAATTGCAACGGGCAGTCGAGCTAGCCTTTCAGTCTGCTGGTGCAGAACCGCACACGGTGTCTGTACTCTGTATGGGCATGGCGGGAGCGGGACGACCAGCCGAGCAGCATGCCTGGACGGAATGGGCGGTGCAGAACCGGATCGCAGAGGAAGTGGTCGTGGTCACCGATGCCGAGACGGTATTGGCAGCGGGAACTCCGGCAGGGACCGGAGTGGCATTGATTGCGGGAACCGGTTCGCTGGCTTTCGGGAAAGGGGCCGACGGTACTCAGACGCGCGCCGGGGGATGGGGATATCTGTTGGGGGATGAAGGGAGTGGCTATCAACTGGCGATCGCGGCGATCAAGGCGATCCTGCGGGCGGTTGACGGACGGGGGCCGGAGACGGTTCTGCAGTCCCGTTTTCTCAAGGCCTTGAATTTGAATGCTCCCGAAGAGCTGATCGGTTATCTCTACCAGGACCCGGGAGACCGCGGTCGGATCGCCCGGCTGTCAGGTCTTGTGTTTGAAGCCGCTATGGATGAGGATGAGGTGGCCCGTTCGATTGTGGATCAGGGCGCGCAGGAACTGTCTGAGCTGGTACTGGCGGTGGCGCAACGGTTGCATTTCAAAGCAGACGCGTATGCGCTGGCGCTGACCGGTGGGATTTTGCTGCATCAACGCGATTACCGGGTCTCTCTGCTCGAACGTCTGGCAGAGCAGCAACTGGCTCCCGCGACCATCGAGTGCGTTGAAGATCCGAGCCTGGGGGCCGTGCGGATTGCCGTCCGCCTGCTGGGATAATTCGTATGGCTCTGGCTAAGCTTCCGGGAACTGATCGGGGATCTGCAGCTGTTTTACCGAGTAGGGGGAGCACTGCTGTTTCCAGCCGCCGTCGATGGTGACGGAGGTTCCGGTGAGATAGCTGGCGTCTTCTCCGGCCAGCATGACAATGCTGTGGGCGATTTCCCGCGGATGTGCCCAGCGTCTCAAAGGAATCATGTCTTCGGAAGCCTGGCGGATTTTCGTGGCGGTGGCCTGCTGGTCAACGGCGATATCCTGTCCCATCGCGGTGTCGATCGCGCCGGGATTGACGCTGAGCACCCGGATGCCTGCAGGCCCATAGAGTGTGGCCAGTTCGTAGGTCAACGAATCGAGGGCCCCTTTGGCTGCGACGTAAGCCGGGCTGATCCCGGCTGCCATCTGAGACTGGATGCTGGAGACGTTGATAATCACTCCCTGTCCGCGGGCTTCCATGTGCGCTGCACACCATCGTGAGAGAAACGCGGGGGCGGTCAGGCAGACGCGCAGGGTCTGTTCCCAGCTGGCGAGTTCAATCTTCCGCATGGTGGTGATTTCCCGCCAGGCAGCATTATTGACCAGGACATCGATGCGTCCCCAGGCGGAGATACATTGTTCGACGGCAGACTCTGCATACTCCAGATCTGCGAGGTCACCGGTGCAGATGATATATTGACGGCCTGCGTCCTCGATGCGTTTGGTGATGGGGTTGAGGTCTTCCGAGGGGAGGGCGAGCAGAACGCAGTCATAGCCCCGTTCGGCGAAGCGGACGGCGGTCTCACCGCCGATGCCTCCCGCGGCTCCTGTGATCATGGCAACCGGTTGCGGGTTCATGGCGAGTTCCTTTACGTCTTTGGTTTGGATGGCTGAGGTTTCAAATCGCTAATGAAGTGGTTCAACTGGCGCTGTGATCGGTTTCGAGGATTACCACCAGCCATTCGTTCTGCTTCACATAGGGGAGCGTGCGGATTCCCAGAACCACGCCTGTCTGACTGGCTTTGATGCTGGTGACTTCATCTCCCAGCGGCGAGCAGATAGTTCCCAGTGTGTCTCCTGCCTGAACGGTATCCATTAACTGGATCGCTGGTTCAAAAAAGCCTGACACGGGGGCACTGTTATGCAGTTGCAGGTGGCCACTCTGATCGCGGTTGTCTTCGATCTCGTACTGGATTGGCTGATCGGGAACGGGTTCGTTCCGCATGCCGAGGGCAGACATCACTTGTAGACAGCCTGTGGCATAACCGGAGACGGCGGTGGTGTTGCACTGGCTGCCACCGCCCCATTCGGCGTAGATCGCAGGCACATTCGCGTCGCGGGCGGCAGACAGGGAGCGTCCTTCCAGCGTGGCGGTTGTGCCCCAGACAACGGGGAGTCCGAAAGCGCGGGCCATCGTACGTTGCGTTTCCAGAATGGCTGGATCGGAGTGCAGACAGTAGCCGGAGAAGGGGGCCAGGTCAGAAATCACGCCTCCCGTGTGCAGGTCGATCAGATAATCGGCTGACTGAATCAGCTGCGTGGCCTGATGGGCTATCTGTTCGGTGATGGAACCGTCGGGTGTGCCGGGAAAGGTGCGGGCCAGGTCCAGTTCATCCGGACCACAGCGCTGACAGCGTTCGTAAGCGGGTTGATTCAGTACCGGCACGAGCGTGACTTTGCCGCTGAATTCTGCGGGTTTGAGCAGCGTGATCAGTTTGCGAATGGCGGCCATGGGTTCGTATTCATCGCCGTGTACGCCGCCGAGGATCAGCAGATGCGGTCCGGGTTGCTGGCCTGTGGTGACAGTCGATTCAATGGGGGGCAAACTCGACATGGGGGTTACTTCAAGTGTGAGTGAGTTCGAGTGGTGAGCGCCAGGATCAGGATTTTGTCTCAGTCTTCCATTCAATTTTAGCCGTGGACCGCAGTTTCTGCAGCGTCTGGTCGTAGAGTTCGCGGGAGAGCGTCTGAAAGAGTTCGCCGCGCACATCTTCCAGACTGAACTGGCCAGGGTGTTTCTTATTCAGCGTGATGAGGTGCATGCCAAAGGGGGACTGGAAGGGTTCGCTGATTTCACCCTCTTTGAGAGGGAAGACCTGGCTGGTGAAGACCAGCGGCATTTTTCCTCGATACGCGGAGGTGACTAGTTTGCCTCCCTCTGTTTTGCTGGGGGCCTGCGAATGCCGGGCGGCGGCTTCGGCGAAGCTCAGCTTGCCGGACTGGATCTGCTTCCGCAGATCCAGCAGTTTCTGTTTCGCTTGATCGATTTCAGTTGGGGACGCGACAGAAGAAAGTTTCAGAAGAATCTGACTGGCTTCGACGCGGGTGCCATCCAGCTCTTCACGATGAGCGTTGAAATAGGCCTGCATTTTTTCCGGCGTGATTTCCTGTCGGGCATAGAGATTCCAGGCCAGCGGCAGGGCAATCGCAGCGCGGAGCTTTTCGGGAGTGAAGCCCATTTTCGTGAGTACCTGCTGGGGATTATCGCCTTTCTTGCGGATGAAGTTCTCGACTTTGACGACACTTTCATCCAACTGTTTCGGCGGGACTTCGATTTTCTGCGCTTTCAGAAATTCCTGGATCAGACGTTGATTGATCAGCTGCTCCAGCAGTTGCTGACGGAGAGCCGGCGGTGCATCGGTGATGCCACGTGAGAGCAGGGCAAATGAGAGGTCAGCCTCGGTCACCGTCTGGCCATTGACGGTCGCGAGCACCTCTTCGGCTGCTGCAGCGCGAAGCGGTTGTCCTGCAGAGAGGCCCAGGAGAGCCAGGCAGAGGAGATATGTGAAAGAGTGACGGCGCGGCGATGACATCGTAATTGCTTCCTGCAAAGGGCGAAACGAACTCAGATCGAAGAAGATTCCGGAAGGGAATCGCCTCAGTGAAACGAGTGTGGTGAGGATATTATTGCATTTTCGAACCACGCTGTCAGTGTGAATCGGGCGGCGAAAATAATGAAAATCAAAGTTGGACTCCTGCAGCAAACTGTCTAAAATCAGTTCAACCTGAAGCAGTACGGGATTTCTTTAAAGTTCCCAGACTGTTCGGGACACCCAATTCCATCTTCATTTCTATTATCACTCTTGAACAAGGGGCCCGCGCATGTGGTCAATCCTGGCTCAGAAAACGTCGACGGTTTCCGAAGATCCTGTGACAAAGGCAAATGAACTCTGGCATACGGTCAAAACATTTCTGGCGACCCAGGGGACTCAGTTTGCCATCAATGTGGTTGTGGCGCTGGCGATCTTTCTGGTGGGGAAATGGATTGCCAACATTTTGAGTCGGTTCTGTAATCGTCTGATGAAGCAGGCGAAGGTCGATGAAACGCTGGCCCGGTTTCTGTCGAATATCGTTTACTCGATTCTGCTGGTCATTGTCGTTCTGGCGGCGCTGTCGGAACTGGGGATTAACACGACCTCTCTGGCGGCGGTTCTGGCTGCAGCCGGTTTTGCGGTGGGGATGGCCTTCCAGGGAACGTTGAGTAATTTTTCATCGGGTGTGATGCTGATCCTGTTCAAGCCGTTTCGGGTGGGGGATTACATTGAAGCGGCCGGGACGGCGGGTGTGGTCGAGGAGATTCAGATCTTTACCACATCGATGCGCACCGGGGATAACATTGCGATTGTTGTGCCCAACAGTCATATCACGTCTGGCAACATTCGCAACTTCTCCATCAAGGAGAATCGCCGTATCGATCTGGTGATCGGGTGTGGCTATGACGATGACCTCAAAGCGGTCAAAGCCTTTCTGGAAGAAGTCGTGAACGGGGATTATCGGGTTCTGGCCGATCCTGCACCGGTGATTGCCGTCAATGAACTGGCTGACAGCAGTGTCAATTTCGTCGTGCGTCCCTGGGTTAAAAATGCCGACTACTGGGCCACCCGCTGGGATCTGACGGAACGGATCAAGCTCGGCTTCGATGAGCGTGGCTTTACGATTCCTTATCCCAGCCGGGATGTGCATCTTTATAATGAGAGTGCCGTCAGCGCGGAATCGTGAGGCGATTGTGGTCATTCATCCGGGGGCTAAGCCAGCTGCAGAATTCGTTTTATTGATTTTGCGGCTGCCCCGGAAATCAGCCGGTTTTCTAAATCAGGTCCCACTGAAGTTCCGTGGTTGACGTAGTAAATCCGTGGTTCAGGAAATGCGGCTGAAAGCTGTCTTTCGCAGGGCCGTTTTCCGGCTTCAGTAACGAATTCGGGGGGGCTGGTCCGGTCGTAACGATTGTGGGTTTGTTATATGACTTGGATATCCACTTTTAATGGTTATCCCTCCACACTTCAGTTCAAACTGCATCTATAGTTAATTAACCTGATAATTGGTGGAATTACTTACCTTTCTTCAATTTTTCAAGTGTTGTTGAGCGCAACTCGTTAGTTCACAAATAATACCCGGTTGATCATGTGTGGTAGTTTTCAACTCAAGCAGGCCCGAGTTGTCTTCTATGTGGTCAGCCGGGTCTGTTTGTTCAGTTGCAACACTTGGGACCCTTCCCTGAGTTTCATATCTGAGACTCTGTTTCGAAAAACCCGCAGATGAAAAAATGAATACCTTCTTTTTGGTTCGCGTTTGTAATTACGAAAAGATTCCGTATCATATAAAATTACTGCGGCAGGACGATTCAGAACCCTGCATCAAGTGCTCTCCAGAATCGCCAGTCTGATCAGAGCCGGATCTCACTTATAGTAATGATTACCGAGTGAAATTTAGATTCATTTCGACGACCCGTCGTTGTACATTCCATTTCTTCCTTAATACGTAGAGTGACTATGCAATCCCCACACCGACCGAGCTTGTTACGAAAAATGAACGTTCGTAAGGTTTTGGAAGTTATCCAGAGCCAGGGAACATTAACTCGCGCTGATGTCATGCGTTGTTCTGGAATCAGTGCTCCTACTGTTTCCAAGGCGGTAAGTGCCCTGCTGGATGCGGGGTTGCTTGAGGAACGTGAGACAGCGGAATTTTCGGTGGGGCGTCCCGGTAAGCTGTTACAGTTACCTCGCTTCAGTGCCCAGGTGATTGGTGTGGTTCTGGACTGGGACTATTGTTCGATCGTGGCCTCCGGTCTGGATGGTTTTTTGCACGAAGAAAAGCTCGATCAGTTCAAAACCCCTTCATCGTATGAAGATCTGATTAATATCATTTCCCAGAAAATCATGGACCTGGTTAAGAAGGAAGAAATTCCTGCCCTGGGTGTGGGAATCACCGTGCCCGGTCTGGTTAACAGCAATGATGGTCGCATCTTCCTCGCGTCCAACCTGCACATTGTAGATGGTCAGGCACCGGCTGTGGATATTGCCGCGAAGACCAATCTGGAATGTATTCTGGTGCAGAAATCCACCTCGTTGTGTCTCTCTGAAAAAACCTACGGTGCCGGCCAGGATCTGGAAGACTTCATCAGCCTGGACGTGACATCCGGTTTCGGTATGGGTGCCTTTACCGGCGGCCAGCTGCTGGATGGTCAACATGGTCTGGCGGGAGAAATCGCTCACATCACCGTCGAACCCCAGGGAGGACGTGTCTGTGGTTGTGGTAACCAGGGCTGCCTGGAAACCGTCGCGACCGATATGGCATTGACTCATTATGTTTCGAAGCGGGTTGGTAAAGAACTCGACTTTGATGCAATCAAAGAACTCGTGAAGCAGGGCGAGCTTGATATCACTCCGGAACTGGACCGTACGATTGAGTTCCTGGGAATCGGGGTGGCGGCTGCGATCAACATTTTCAATCCCTCAAATATCTTCATTTCCTCGCGGCTGTTTGATCTGCAGGACGATGTCTTCAGCAGAATGTGTGAACTGGCCAAGAATCGGGCTTTGAAACCTTCTTCCAGCTCCTGCGAGATTGAACGCTCAAAAGGGAATAAGTACCTGGGCGCTGTTGCCGGTATTATTAACCATCTGGCAAACGGTCTGGGACCGCGGCTGACCTAGAGTTGAGTCAACCCGCTGCGGAAGGCGCTGATCAGGAAGGGAGCAGGGGTATGTCACCCTCGGCAGACGATCTGGCCCGGGAAGCGATTCGCGAATTCCAGCACCTGCTCGCGCAGTCGTTGCGTAAAATCCGTCACTGTCTGGGCCAGTTGAAGCAGGAGCAGATCTGGTGGCGTCCGGAGCCGGGCCTCAACAGCATCGGAAACCTGATTCTGCATCTGTCCGGGAATCTCAATCAATGGGCGGTGGCTGGCATTACTGGAGCCCAGGATGAGCGGCAGCGGGAGGCTGAGTTTCAGGCCGAATCGAGCCACAATCGCGAAGAACTGTTGTCTTTGCTGGAACAGAGCGTAGAACGTGCGAGTGCGGTCTTCCAGACGCTGTCTGCTGCTGACTTACTGGAATCGCGGACGATCCAGGGATTTTCCGTCTCCGTGCTGGGGGCCATTGCTCATACGGTGCCTCATTTTGTCGGGCATTCGCACCAGATCATTTATCTGACCCGGCTGCAACTGAGGGAAACATACCAGTTCGACTGGTCTCCCGATGCAGATCGCAATAGCGTGCCGATTTGAACCACGCGAAAACTGATTCAGAACGTGCCCGGTTTATTTTTTGGTAACCGTAAACACGCTACAATACCTGCTGACTGTCGGTATGTTGTTATCTGATCCGGGGTAAGGTTGTCATGTCTCGTAAGGCGAAGCGAGCGCGAAAAAACACATCGAAACGGGAAACTGCTCAGGCTGAGAAGCGGGCTGCTGTCTCGAGTGTTCCTGCCAGCAGTCAGGCGTTAGTGGAACCGTTGCCGGAAATTTCACGCAATACCTGGCTGTTTCTCTCTCTGCTGCTGATCTGGTCGTTTCTGGTTTCCTGCTTTCCGATGCGGAACATGGATATCTGGTGGCACCTGAGAACCGGAGAGCTCATACTGGAGCGGGGGACCGTTCCTTATTTCGACTGGTTTACGTTCGTGGACTCTGATCGGCCCTGGATCGATATGCACTGGGGCTTCCAGTTGCTGGTGACCTGGTTGTATCACTGGGGCGGTGTCAATTTACTGATCCTGAGCAAAGCCTTCTGCCTGGCGTTAACGGTCGGGCTGGCCTGGTTTGCCGGTGGGCGGTTCCTGCCCCCCTGGGGGAAAGCATTGTTGTGGATTCTGCCGGTGATCTGTCTTTCCGGTCGTTCGGTCGTGCGTCCGGAAATGCTTTCGCTGGTCTATCTGGCTGCCTGGATGCTGGTTTTGAACAGGGCCGCGGCGCGTCCCCAGCTGTTGTGGCTGATTCCGTTACTGGCGCTGCTCTGGGTCAACAGTCATGCACTGTTCGTGCTGGGGCTGGTCGTCAGTGTGTTGTGGGTGATTGATCATCTGGTGCGCGGCTGGGCGCGGGGGCGCTTTGGGCTGGAGTCGGCTGCGACGGAGCTGACTGGAGTGATGTTGATTCGCATTGCCGTGCTGACGGGAATTGCCTGCTTTTTGAATCCCTATTTCGAGCAGGGAGTGCTGTTTCCCCTGACGCTGTATGAAAAGTTTTCGGTAGATCAGGCTTTCTATTCGGTACGCATCGGTGAATTCCAGCCGCCCCTGGATTTTATCAGGCAGCATGGACTGAAGAATTTATTTCTGGCATCACAGGTGTTGCTGGGAGTGTTGACGCTGGTCAGTTTTATTCCGCTGCTGATTAACAGACGGATCAACGTGTTTCGGTTAATGCTGTTTGCTGCGTTTACACACCTGGCTTTTAAAGCCTCGCGGAATACCAGCATCTTTGCGCTGATCTCGGGGATTGTAGTCTGTGATAATCTTTCGGACTGGTCCCGTTTCGGGATTGCTCTGTTCGGGAAGCCGGCGTCTGACTCTGCTGAGGGAACGCGTCAGTTATCTCGCGGATCCCTTATTTCTGCGGGGATATTTCTATTCCTGTTTGTCAGCCTGTTTACCGGGTACTGGCATGCGTGGGGCGGTGAAGGGAAACGACTGGGATTGGGAGAGGCGGAAGCCTGGTATGCGCATGGCGCGTCGAAGTTTGCAGGACAACCGGGAATGCCGGACCGTGCGTACATTTCCAATATGGGGCAGGCGGCGGTCTACATTTATCACAACGGGCCCGAGAAGCGAGTGTTCTTTGACGGACGTCTGGAGGTCAACAGTAAGCAGACGTTTGAATGGTACGAGCAGATCAAACAGCAGATGATGCAGGGGAGTACCGACTGGGCCTATTTATTGCAGGATGAGAATGGCCAGTTACCCGCGGTGATTCTCGACAGCCGCTATTCCCGGAATGAAATCATGGGAATGGCCGCTAATCCGGGCTGGATGCTTGTCTTTGCCGACCAGGCGGCTGCGGTCTTCCTCGATCGACAGACTGCAGAGCGATTGAAATTACAGCCCGCCGATCCCAGTCCCCTGGCTTATCCTCCGGGCATGAAAGTCCGCGAGTAAGCACACCTGAATACCCGCCTGTTTTCTGATCCAGGAAAAACTGAGGGACGTCTGGGATGATACTTGCAAATCAATGTCACTCAGGGGACATTAGATGGAATGAACAAATCTTTTCGTCAACAAAGCCGACGCGTTGACGCTCCAGAGAACCTTTACGCAGGGGAAACATCATGAAATATCCTAAGATCAGCTATCAACTGATCCGTCTGGCAGCAGTCTGTCTGTTGCTCCAGGCAACTACGCTTTTATCCGCTCAGGAAGCGGAACAGCAGACGCATCAGGCGCCGCTGTCCAAGATGGAATTGCAGACCGGCGATTCCATTGTCTTCCTGGGAGACAGTATTACGCACCAGTGTCTCTACACCCAGTATGTAGAAGATTTCTTTTACACCCGTTATCCGAAAATGCGTCTGAAGTTTCATAATGCAGGCGTGGGTGGCGCCAGGGCCTGGGATGCCCTGGCTCGTTTTGACCGGGACGTCGCCGCCTATCATCCCAAGTATGTGACAGTGCTGCTGGGAATGAACGACGGCCGCTATCAGCCCTTCAACGATGAGATTTTCAAGACCTACTACGATGACATGAAAGAGCTGATCAGCAAGATTGAAGGCATTGGTGCGACTCCGATCCTGATGACGCCAACCATGTTCGATGCCCGGGCGGCCCGCATGGGAAAACGCCCGCGAGATCCGGCTTCGGTAGAGCTGTATAACTCGGTTCTGGCGTACTATGGAACCTGGCTGCGTGAAGTTGCTGCCGAATCAGGCTTCGGGTTTGTGGACATGTACGGACCGTTGAATAACATCACGATTGCGGAACGTCAGAAAAATCCTCAGTTCACGATCATCAGGGACGCCGTGCATCCCGATGCTCCGGGACAGGTCGTGATGGCGTTTGCCCTGTTGTCTGACATGAACGTGCAACGACAGGTTTCGCGAATCACCGTCAGTAAAAAAACCAACGGTGAGGCCACTTCGACAGCGCGAGGCGGTAAATTGTCTGATCTGACATTTTCAGACGACGGCGTCTCCTTTACCTGGCAGGCCGACAGCCTGCCCTGGGTAGTGCCCGCTGAAGCGAAGCTGGGTGCAGAGTTGACGAAACTGGGGCATCGCATGAGTCAGGAATCGCTGTCGATCCATGACCTGCCCCCCGGCCGGTATGAACTGTCTATCGATGGAGAAGTGGTGGGACAATACTCCAACACGACCCTGGCCCGACATGTTGAACTGCAGGGAAATCCCAAGACGCCTCAGTACCAGCAGGCGATGCAGGTCGCGTTGTTGAACAAGGAACGCAATGAGGGCCCCGTGAAAAACAAACGCAACACCTGGCGGGTGTTCCAGGTGTATGCACGGATGAAGCGGGAACTGGACGCTCAGGGCGATCAGAAGGATGAAAAATCGGTGGCAAAGCTGGCAGAGCTCGATAAACGCCTGGCCGACCAGGATCGTGTGATCCAGGAGAGTGAAGCAGCTGCGAAAGCCCTCGAAGATAAGATCTATGAGATCAATCAGCCTGAGGCCCGGAAGTATGTCCTGAAGAAGGTGACCGCTGCTAAGAAAAAGTAAGCGACGCTGACATCGGAACCTGATTCCAGATGTAATAAAACAACAGGCAGCCCGGGTGTAAAAACCTGGACTGCCTGTTTTATTTTGCGCTGGTTGTGGTTCTGGTTACCTTCTGCTTACAGGAAGAAAATCGTCAGCAGAATTGAAAGTGGTAACAGAAACAGACAACTGTAAAACATATAGCCAAAGAAGCTGGGCATGCGAATGTTGTTCTTTTCAGCGATCGCTTTGACCATGAAGTTGGGACCATTGCCGATATAGGTCATGGCTCCCATGAAGACGGCTCCCAAACTGATGGCAACCAGTTCGATTTCACTGACGCCGGCCACCATGGGAGGACTGCCGCCCGCAGATTTGGCCGTTTCAAAGAAGACGACATAGGTCGGAGCGTTGTCCAGGAAGCTGGAGAGCGTGCCTGTGGCCCAGTAGAACTTCGCAGGGGAATCAATGCCCAGCGAGGCACCATAGACATTCAGGATCTGTACGGGAGCCTGCATGCAGATAAAAATACCGACGAAGAGGGCAGCGACTTCGACGATGGCCTCGTAATTGAAGGAGTTCTGCTCGCGAATACTTTTTGAAGTTGTGAGCAGGGAAATGCCTGCCAGGGCAAACATGCAGCCTTCACGGAAAAAGTGAGGTGCACTCCAGTTGGTGCCGGGAACTGTTTTGGAGGGATCCAGCAGTGCGACGCAGAAGATGACCAGCAGCAGCCAGAGGAAGTTAATGCCTCCTTTAAGTGCGAAGGGTTCAGGATCTTCCGGAACGGCTTCCACCCGGGCTTTGTTTTCTTTGCGATAGCGGATGGTGTCGAAGGCAAAATAGACGGCCAGCAGCATCCCATTCATGGCGAGCCACTCCGGCCAGAGCGACAGCGTCCAGGTGAAGGGAACGCCTCTTAAAAAGCCCAGGAACAGGGGCGGGTCTCCAATCGGGAGCAGACAGCCGCCGGTGTTGCAGACCACAAAAATGAAAAATATGACCGTGTGTGCCACATAGTCGCGTTTGGCATTCGCTTTCAGCAGAGGGCGGATCAGGAGCATGGCGGCGCCGGTCGTGCCGATGAAGCTGGCGATCGCACCACCGATGGCGAGGATGCCTGTATTCAGAATCGGTCGTCCGACCAGATGACCGTTGAAGGCGATGCCCCCACTGATGACATACAGGGAAAACAAGAGGGCGATGAAGGGTATGTATTCCCCGAGAATCGCGTTCTTGAGGACGACGATGGCAGCAGGAATCCCCGGAGCTGACATCTCGTGCGTGCCGTGATCGACGACGCCGTGTCCATACAGGAATGTATAATAGAGCAGGGTCACCAGACCCAGGCTGACCGCGACCAGAAACCGGTTTTTGTTGTGTTCCCACCACTCTTCCGTTTTATGGATCAGTGGTAGAAAGGCAATACAGAGCAACAGGGCGGCGAACGGAATTACACTATAAAAGGCGGGAGGTTCGGCATGGCCATGATGTTCCTCGTGCGGTTGTTCAGTCGTGGCCACAAAAGAGGTTGCTTCCAGTTGCGCGTATGTATCAGCGATTAAGTTCATCTCAATCGCCCTCCGTTACTTGGGGATTATGAAAAAATGGGTTAAAGCGCGAAAATCCGTTTTCATGTAGAACGGTGATAACAAGTGCTCTGCTTGCTAACTGGCGTGTGGTCAACTCGGGATTATGGCAGGAAGCGACCCTGTGTACAACTTCCACGTCGGCAGGATTTCACAATTTGAATTTATGAATTTGCGAATTCACTGCGGCGTTCTTCCATCGGAGCCGCACTGGCTTTAAATTCCGACAGGTACAGCTTTACCAGTTCCGCTGTCTCTGCACTTTGCAGCATTTCCAGCGAGATCAGCGTTTTCCCCAGAACGATCGGCGGTTCGATCTGTATCGCGAGTAGATAAGCCACCTGCTCGCGGGTGAGCAGCTGCCTCTGAATGGCGATTTCCCCGAATCGCTGTCCATTTTTCTGCTGTGCCTCGAGTATCTCTGTGACCTGGTTACTGGTCAGCAGTTTTTCATTGACTGCCAGTTCACCGATTTTCGTCTGTGTTTCCTGTTGGGGGCACTTCAAGAGTGCTTTGGAAATGGTCGGGATATCAAAGATTTTCTTGGTAACCAGCCAGCGACTGAAGCGGCTGCGTTTGACCAGTTTCTGCAGTTCATTGTCTTCCTGGCTGATGATCGAGCGTACGTGAACCTGGTTGCGGCCATTCTCTTTCGAATTATACATGGCCTCATCCGCTTCTGCGATCAGGCGTTCTCCGAAGCCGGTCATGTCGCGAGGAGGGATACCAACCACGGCACCCAAACTGGCGGTAACGGGTACGCGTTTGCCTTCGAACTCAATCACTTCGTTTTCGATCAGCTTCCGCAGACGTTCCGCGAGTTCATGAATCCCGTTTTCAGAGGGATTATTGACCATGATGACGAATTCCTCACCGCCATAGCGGCAGAAGACATCAGAGCGTCGTGTGGACTCACTGGCGACTTTGGCAACACGCTGCAGGACCAGATCACCGAACTGGTGGCCGTAGGTGTCGTTCAGACTTTTGAAGCGGTCGATGTCGGAGAAAATGATTCCGATCGGCTGGGCAGAGCGGGCACAGCGATGCAGTTCTTTTTCGAAGTATTCGTTGAAGTAGCTGCGATTGTAGGTTTTGGTCAGCGGGTCGTGAATTGCTTTGCTCTGCAGCTGTTTGTTTTCGGATTCCAGTTTCACCTTCTGCTCTTCGATGGCAGCCTGGCGGGCGAAAGCCTGTGTGGAATCGACCTGGGCTTTCATAGTCAACTGCACCAGTTGTTCGTTGGCTTTGGCCATGATTTCATAAGGTGATTCGATGTCATCCATATTGACCTGGAAGATCTGGGCAGCCTCTTCAAAGCGGAACTTGACCTCTTCCAGGAACCCGTGCAGATCATCGATGGGCATGTTGTAGAACTCTGCCATCAACTGCTGCAGTCGCTGTAATGCGAGACCGCTGTTGGGGGAGCAGAAGTAATCACCAATGGCGGCTGATGCAGCGATGATGATGATCAGGTTAAAGTCAGGATCGGACTGGAGGGCCTTTAATTGTTCGAATGTGTCATGATGATGTTCGATGGCGATCTGGAACTGTTCGGACATCTGCCAGCGTTCCATCATTTTCACGCCGACTTCAGTATGGTTGATTCCCAGGACTTCAGTTTCAACTTCAGACGTATTACGCTGCTGTGTTTCTGCCTGTTCGAGCACAGGTAACAGGTCATTGGGGATCGAGCGGAGCATGGCCAGGTGCCCGATATCCTGCAGGAGTCCGATGAGAAAGCTGTCGTATTTGAGATCGTTGCCCAGTCGGGTGGCTAATAACTCGGCGGCAGCGGACTGGATAATCGATTGTTTCCAGTACGAGTCGTAGCGTGATTTCAGTGGACCCTGTGTGATTGCTGCTTCGGAGAGCGAGAAGCTCAGCGCCAGCGACGTAACCACCATGGTTCCCAGCAGGGGGACGGCCCGTTCGATACCCTTACACTCGGATCGCAGCCCGAAGAAGGACGAGTTACTGGCCTTGAGGATTTTGGCTGTGATCGCAGGGTCTGCCTTGATGGTCTCAATGACATCCTTGATATCAGTGTCCGGATCCTTAGACAGGTCCAGCAACTTGACTGCGACGGCGGGTAGAGTAGGTAATTGATCCGACGACCAGATTTTTTCAGGAGAAATCATGTTTGATGACCTTCAGGGAAATTTAACTCAGTCTGGCTGCAGCCATTCTTATAAAACAGAGATTGCCCTGCCTGCTGGGCAATATTCAGTGAACCGATTATTTCATAGTCTGGCAACCTGACTGCTCAACGAGCCTCAGGCATTCGAGGTGACCCAACGTTCCAGCTTGCTTTTGAGGCTGTCGGGAGTAAACGGCTTTACCAGGTAATCTGAAACACCAGCCTGGATTGCAGTCACAACACGTGCCCGTTCAGCTTCGGTGGTAATCATGATGACGGGAATGTCTTTGTTCCGCTGACGGATTTCTTTCAGCAACTGTAAGCCATCCATGTTGGGCATGTTCCAGTCGCTGAGTACGATATCGAACTGGTTGCTCACAAAGTATTCCAGGGCCTGAACCCCATCTTCTGCTTCAGTAACGTCTTCAATACCCAGTTTCGACAGACAGCGCTTCTGGATAGTTCTCATTGTTCCTGAGTCGTCTACGAGTAAAACTTTCATCGGACTGGCCTCTTATATTTAAAGTTGTTTGGCGAGTTAAAACAGAGTTTAATCAGTGGTGGATCTATCGATCAGAGAAACCTGCTTCGATAGAGAACGCTCCGATTTCTGATTCAAAGGAGATACAGATCGGCGACACATTGGAAGGGTAATGTACGGTATGACCTTTCCCAGTGATGATGTTTGGAATACTGATGGAAGCTTCCAGATGTTCCAGTTGTGCCTTGGCAGAACCGGCAATCATGTTGGCGAGTTCACATACAGCATCACAGACTTCGTCGTTGATTTCTTCAGCCGTAATTCCCAGCATGCGGTCCAGTACGCCTTTACCAACGCTTTCGGACAGGCTCAATACCAGCGTGCCCGCTGCCTTTCCGGAGATACCGATGACTGCACTCAATTCGTGTTGCGGGATCACGTCCTGTTTTAAACTCAGACCAGTCCGTTTGGGGGTGCAACCCAGCATCATTTCAAAAACGGAAATCGTAGAGCTGATGATCGGGTTCACAAATTCGGCAGTGAGTTCAGATTTACTGAGGGTTGGAGATGATGTCATTCTCAAATTCCTGCTTCTTCAGAATCGATCACAGAGGGCCCGATTCCGTTGCGATTTGGTACGAAATATTATTTTCTTATAATCAGTGCCCCTGAGTGATTGACCATGTCGCTTCCACATCGGTCAAACGGGGGACTGAGACTGTCATGTGACTATGCATTTAGAACATAGATCACGGAAAATCAGATGTGCTAAAATATCAACATCGGATTCGTGAGAAAAAACTCGACCCGCAGGCAACATTTCCGGGTTTGCCGGCTGTAACGAATATCTCGCAAACACCCCCCGGACAAATGCAGTGTAATCCCTCCTTATTGAGCGACCGTACGGGGAGGGAGATACCTGACTGCACAGATTCGCGTCGCAGGAAAATCAAAGAACCCCTTACGCATCAGGCAGAAACGTGACCGCGAAGAGTCATTTCTTAATAAGAGGAAGAAAACGCCTGTTTTCAGGTATGAAAGGCGATAATCGTCGGAATTCGCACAACCGAATCTCTGGTATTTCCAAAAACAAAAATATTGTTATTGAGCCATTAAACATAAATCGTTTACGATATGTTTGCAGGCATTCGTCGTAGTGGTTTTCACCTATTCAACAGGCCCACTTCCAACTGAAAAAGTTCAGTTTTCACCTCTCGTTCACTGAACTTGATTTTTTCAGTATTCAAAAACAGAAACAAGTGCAGTACAGTTTACTTTGGTGCTGATATAAATATCTGGATACCCACTTTTCAAAGTGTTCAAATCTAATGTCTCATTCTATCAATCAAGAGCAGGTCGATTTTGCTCAGCATGTTCGAACGGCTTGTCATCGCTTAAATAACTTCCTGACCATTTTACAGTGTCAACACGAGCACCTGGCGGGATTACCCTCCAGCCAGCTGGAACCGGAACTGTCAGTCGTTCTGCAGGATCTGGAACCTTTGGTTGACACTGCGGCTAACGATGTACTGGAACTATCCAAACAATGTAGAGATTTTCTGGAAGGAGTTACACATCCAGATACAAGTCAGAAATTAGATTGAACCGTTCAGTTTATTGATATCTAATCATTTCTTTTCTCGGGGGCCAGCATGTTAACTTCAACTGATTTGATTCGAATTGTCCTGGTGGACGACCACATGATGCTGGTTGATTCACTGGTATCACGCTTTCACAGAGATACCCAGATCGAAGTCGTCGGAACGGCGACCAATGCGGATGAAGGGTTGTCGCTGATTCTGGAGACAGAACCGGATGTCGTCATTCTGGATGTCGAACTGCCGGGGCGTGGCTCGTTTGACATTGCTGAGGAAATCAGCTCCCGACTCAAGAATACCAAAATGATTTTTCTGACAGGTTATCTGTCAGACATCTTCATTGAGCTGGCATTACGAGTGGATGCCGTCGGCTACCTGCTCAAAGGGGAGCCGATTGAATCATTGATCCATGCGATCAAGAAGGCCTCCCGTGGGGAATACTGTTTCTCTCAATCGGTCCAGGAAAGGCTCGTTTACGATCATAAAAAGAACCGCTACTCGATCCAGTCACAAAGCATGCTGACTTCGTTGACTTCACGTCAGATCGAAGTGCTGCGGCATCTGGCACGCGGTAAGAGCGTGAAAGAAGTGGCCCGGTCGATGCACCTTTCGGAAAAATCGATCGACAGTCACAAGTATCGGATCATGCACAAGCTGGGCATTCACGACCGCGTTGAGCTGGCCCGCTATTCCATTCGCGAAGGATTGACACTCCCTTAGTGTCTCCTGACGGGACTCCCGCTCAGGATTGGATCGGCCCGCGCTCTGCAATCAGGCGATCAAGGGTTTCCAGTTGTGATTCAGAGAGTTCAAAATTCATTACCTCCGCATTTTCCTGAATCTGCTCCGGACGTTTGGCACCACATAAGGCACATGTGATGCCGGGCTGCTGGATTGTCCAGCGGATGACGATCTCTGCAATCGAGTGTTCCCATTCCGTGGAAAGCGTGCGGAGTTCATCCAGGAAATCCTGATTCTTTTCCCATTCTGCTCCATGAAACATGGGATATTTCTGTCTGCCGTCCTGCGGATCGAACTGATGATCCCGCGCGAGCTTGCCGGCCAGCAGACCTTTCATCAAAGGCCAGTACGCCATCACCGATACCTCGTTGTCTCTGCACCAGGGGAGACGATCCAGTTCGATGTCCCGCTGCAGCATGTTATAGCGGGGCTGATAGGCGGAGATCGGGCAGACCGCATGAAACTCCTGTAGCTGTTCCAGCGTGAAGTTGGAAACGCCAACGGAGCGAATCTTGCCCGCTTCCCGCAACTCGTTGAACGCGACTGCAGATTCACCGACCGGGATTTCCGGATCGGGGCCGTGCAGATAGTGCAGATCGATGCGGTCGGTGTTCAACCGCTGCAGGCTCTCATCGCATTCCTGTATGATGCGGGCGGGGGAGGCGTCGCGGACCTGTTTCCGGTCTTTCCAGTGAATGCCTCCTTTGGAAGCGATGACAATCTCGTCGCGTTTGTCACCCAGGGCTTTGGCGATCAGTTTTTCACTTTCGCCGTCGTATCCGTAGCAGTAAGCGGTGTCAAAGAAGTTGATGCCTGCATCAAACGCGGCCTGGAGCGTGGCCAGACTGGCCTCTTCGGTGACATCCACGCTGGTAACCCCGGAGATGGGCCAGCAGCCCATGGCGATGGGGGTGATCTGGATGTCTGTCTTGCCGATAGTGCGTAACTGGCTCATGCTGTTTGATCCTTCCGCGTGTGTGAGTTTCTGCTGTGCCCGGGTTCTGAATAGCACTTGTGGTCCTCATCATTTAAGATAACAGGCTCTGGTGTCAACCATTGTCCCGCCTTTCCTGTTTCAAAAGAGTGAAGAGCGTATCCAGCATGTGTGCCCGTTTTTTCCTGTTTTCGCCTGACGAAGAAATCAAGCGGCTGTTTCAGATGGTGTCATTTCCACAGGTTTCCCCGCGCTATAACATCGCCCCTTCCCAACCCGTGCTGGCGATAACGAATGCTGGTGCGGCGCTCGAGGTCCGGCATTTTCAATGGGGTTTTATTCCTGCCTGGTCCAAAGATCCACAGCCGGGACAGGCGATGATCAACGCCCGTTCGGAAACCGCAGCTTCAAAACCTTCGTTTAAAAACGCATTCCGCTACCGTCGCTGCCTGATTCCTGCGAATGGGTTTTATGAGTGGAAGAGTGCCGGCAATCGTTCGAAGCAGGCGATGTGTGTGCGTCTCAGTGAGGAACCCCTGTTTGCGATGGCTGGATTGTGGGAACAGTGGAGCAGTCCGGACGGCAGCGAACTGGAGACCTGCAGTGTGTTGACGACCGCTGCCAATTCATTGCTGGAAGGCATCCATCCGCGGATGCCGGTGATCCTGAGACCGGAACAGTACCGCAAATGGCTGAGTGCCGACACGACACCGATTCCGCAGCTGGAAACTCTAATGCAGACCTATCCTGCAGACGAGATGCAGGCTTACCCGGTCAGTTCCTTCGTGAATCGGGTGGCCAACGATTCCCCCGAATGCATCGAACCGATCCGCGAACAGAAAACGCTGTTCTAGAACGTTACTGAAGGTGGTGCGAACAGCGAGAGGACCGGCTGGATCTCTTCGAAGTGTGCGAACAGGTAGTCGGGTTTGCACTTTTCCAGTTCTTCGAGGGGATAGACGCCGGTAGCGACCGCAATGACCTGGGCACCGATGGCCCGGGCACAGGTGATGTCGCTCGGGGTATCGCCGATGACCCAGATGGTCGCCTTCGTCAGGAGCTCGGGAGCATGACGCAGCTGAATCTGTCGGACCGCTTCATGGGCGACGTCGTTACGGTCAGCGTGATGATCGCCGTAAGCACCAAATTCGAAAAAGTGGTGCAGATCGTAATGCGTCAGTTTCTGATGCGCGCCCTGCTCAAAATTTCCGGTCAATAAACCCAGGTCGACATGCTCGTGTTCGGCCAGGGTATCCAGAATTTCGCGGATGCCCGGCAGCACGCGTCCCTGGCGGGTCTTCAGATTGGAGGCCAGCAACCTGAGATAACCTGCTTCGAAACGCTTGCGGTTGGCACTGGTGTTTTCGATCTTAAAGTATTCAAACAGATCGACCATGATCGAGTGATCGGTGCGGCCGGCCGTCGGGATGCCCTCGATGGGGGCGGCTACCTGAAATTCGTCTTCCAGCATGTGCAGGATTGAATGCTGACCGGCGCCGCCGGAGTCAATAAGCGTACCATCAATGTCAAACAGGCAGATGTGCATGATGCGTCAGGGTTTCTGTCAAAGAATAAGGGGCTGTTTTGTCTGCCCTTATTCTATACACCCTGGATGGCTTCGGAAATGCGGTTGACGTGTGCAGGTGCACCATTAATTTCACGTTGTGCCCTGCGGATCACTTCGGCGTCGATTTCGTTCAGATTCTGTTCATATCCAGCGAGCAGTGCCAGATCACAGATTTGATTGATTCGGGTCGGGAATCCGTGTGTGGACCGGTGAATTTCTTTAATCGCATCTGTGGTGAAGACCGCGTCGGCACAACCGGAGAGGCTCAGGCGATGCTGAATATAATTTTCGGTCATTTCCGAATCCAGGGCCGTCAGTTCGATCGACAGATCGGAAATCTGTGCGGCACGCTCGGCCTGGGGCGAGTTGGCTTCGTCCATTGTCAGCACAAGCGAGAGACTGGGAAACTGCTGATTGCCGGTGTGCAACAGACGCTCGATGGCGTGCAGTGCCTCCAGGCGGCTCAGATCAACGTGATCTAGCAGCAGCAGGAGTCGACCCTGGGTGAGTTGCATGCCGGTCAGACAGTCGGTGAGCTGTCTCCAGAGCTGAGGCAGCGGGGTCTCATGGGCAGGGCCGAGACGCAGTTGGGCACAGAGTTGCCAGAGAAACTCTTCTTCTCCGAGTCCCAGCAGGTCCAGGTATTCACACTGACAGGAACTGCGGGTCAGAATCTGCTGACAGGCTTTTAACGTGAGTGACTTTCCTGTGCCGGAAGGACCGCTAAACAGACTGCATTTTTTCTGTTCCTCTGCCACGAACAGCAGACGGGCCAGGGCCTCTTCATGGAGTTCACTTTCGAAGAACAGCGCCAGATCCTGTTGTTGAGAAAAGGGTGCCTGTGACAAATTCCAGAAGTCGTAGTACATGATTGAAGTTGACCCGATGAAAATGATGTTTGAACAGATTTGCTCAGATTCTCTGGTCCCGCTGTTACGGAATCCTGCCTTATTGTTAAAATCGGCCAATGACTACTATCGGCATGACCGAACCGTGGCTGCTGAGTTCATTTTCCTCAACTTGCGTAAATTAAAGCCGCACAGTCTCTTCATCAATCAGTGATTTCTTGAGAAACATTCATGACGCATCGTTTTTTTTATGAAGGTTCTTTGGACGACGCGCTCCTCCAACTGGACGGGAGTGAGGCCCATCATCTGCTGCACGTGTTGCGGATGAAGGTGGGGGATGAGGTCCTGCTGTTTAACGGCACCGGAATTGAAGCTGAGGGGCAGATTGAGAAAACGGGGCGGAAAACGGTCGATATCAAGGTCGTGCGTCGTCATGAAATCGAGGCTGAGACACAGGTTCCCCTGATTTTGGCGACCGCGGTTCCCAAGGGAGATCGCTTTCGCTGGCTGGTCGAAAAAGCAGCCGAACTGGGCGTCACCAGGCTCGTCCCCCTGACTACGGAACGGAGCAGCGTCGATCCGGGTGAGAACCGATTGAAAAAATTACAACAGACGATTGTGTCTGCAGCGAAACAGTCGGGCCAGATTCGACTGATGGAGCTGGCCCCGTTACAGCCGTTGAGCGACTTCGTCAAGGAGATCGACCCGGCAGAGCAGCAACTGCTGATCGCCGATCCGCAGGGATCCGCGTGGACGGAACTGAATCTGTCTGAATCGGAGACATCCGCAGCCGGTGTTGTGATTCTGATCGGCCCCGAAGGGGGCTTTTCTGCTGAAGAAGTTCAGGCGGCTGAAGACGCCGGGGCGCAGGCGGTTCAGATCAACGCGGGAATTCTGCGGATTGAGACGGCAGCGCTCCTGATGGCAGGCCTGGTTCGCTTGCCTTAGAGCCTCGTTATTTAAACAAGTAGCCCGAACGCATCAGTAGCACGAAGCTGTAGATGACGACGCCTGCGACGATCAGCGAGCCGAAGTTCAACAGCTTGCGACCGGTCTCCATTTTCTTGCGAGCCACGATCTGGGCAATCACCGTCACCACCGCCACCAGGGAGAACTTGAAGTAGACCATCCCCCGGATGCCCCAGTGGGCGATGAAGTAGTTGGCCAACTGATTGGACTCGCGGAAACTTCCGGTGACCAGCAGCAGGTAGGTCATAAACACATCCAGTGCATTGACCAGGATAAAGATGCAGGTCTCCCGCTCCAGAGGAAGTTGATTCCCCAGGAACGAGCGGCCTGATTTTTTTTCATTGGGTTGCGGATCGGTTTCATCCATGATGGCGTCTCATGCGACCTGATGGGGTATGGGCGGAACGAGTTCCTTCAAACCAGCTTGCGCAGCTGTTTGATGTAGCCGGGAATTGCTTCTTTGGGTGGTTCATCAGCTTCATACTCCAGGACGATGAAGTTCTTGTAGTTTGCGTCCTTGAGAATTTTCACGATCCGGGGAATGTCGGCCGGTTTTTCTTCCCCACGGGCACCCATCTCGACTTTGATCTGGGCATTGATCGCCAGGGGAGCGATCTTTTCCAGGTCTGCGTAGGGATGTTCGGTGCGGAAGTTACCGCTGTCGAAGTTCACGCCAAAGTTAGGCGATTTGTTGATGCCATCGATAATACGCATCATCTGTTCCGGGGTGGAAGTAATGCCGCCATGATTTTCCAACGCGAGGCTGACGCCTTTCTGTTCCGCATACTTCAGCGATTCGTTAATCCCTATCTGGCACATCTTGATGGCTTCTGCTTCGTTGCCTCCCTTGGGAACACGACCGGCGAAGATCCGGATGACGGGCGCGCCCAAAATAGCGGCGTAGTCGATCCAGTTGCGGGTCATTTCCAGCTGTGCGTCGCGGGCATCGCCTTTGGGCAGACAGAAGTCGTTGCCGATGGCGGTGCCGGAGACTTCCATGCCCAGAGAGCCGACGAGATCCTTCGTCTCTTTCAGATAGTCTTCACTGACCGGGTTGGGGAAGTAGTAGCTGGTCAGCTCGCAGCCATCCAGTTTCAGCTCGCCGCAGTAGCGAACGAAATCCATGATATCCATGGTGGCGGGAGTTTTGCGTTTGCGGGGCGTGGGCCAGTATTTCTGCAGATCCCGGTTGAAAGAATAGGCGGCCAGACTCAGTTTGAGATGTTCGGGTGCCGTTTTTTTCTGAACACCGGCGGACAAAACGGTGTCTGTGAACAAAGAACCTGCTGCGAGGGCACCGAAACCGGCCAGTGAGGCTGATTTCAGAAATTCGCGTCTGCTGGTTTCCTGGTTGAATTGGGTCTCTGAAGGAACTGCCATTATGTTTACTCCCGGTCTGAGCCGTGTTCTAGATCGCGTCGCATTAACCATAGCGTTTTCAAATTAATCTACTCGGTCCAAACGGTCCTGGAGACGCTACAGTAAAACTGGACACAGTTTAAGTGTCAAAAATCGGATTGTTCTGGGGCGGATTCTAAGCCCGTCCATTTTGACAAATCGAGGACTGTAAAGAAACCCTCGATCTCAAAAACAGGCAGAATTGCAAAGTTTCCGAGGATAGCTAAACTTACTCTATTCTTGTAGATATCACTGACAGCCAACCTGTCTGTCTGTTACCCTGTACGACCAGGAAAACGTTTCCAGGCTGTTGAATTTTAAATCTTTGACCGGGCCCGTGTGCCCAACGAATCAGGAAGACCGGATACCATGCCTCGCTATGACGCCAAGCGGATTGAAACCAAATGGCAAGCCTATTGGGACCAGCACGAAACCTTCAAAACGGGAGACTTTGTTGAAGGGAAAGACAAGCTGTATGTTCTCGATATGTTTCCCTATCCGTCGGGCGATGGCTTGCACGTGGGGCATCCGGAAGGTTACACCGCCACCGATATCGTCTGTCGTCATGCCCGTATGCAGGGGAAGCAGGTCTTGCACCCCATGGGCTGGGATGCCTTCGGCTTGCCCGCGGAGCAGCACGCGATCAAAACCGGCACCCCGCCACGGATTACGACGCAGAAAAACATCGACACCTTCCGCCGCCAGTTGAAGATGCTCGGCTTCAGTTACGACTGGAGTCGTGAATTCTCCACGACCGATCCCGATTACTTCCGCTGGACGCAGTGGATCTTTTTGCAGTTGTTCGATTCCTGGTTCGACAGTGAATGCAAGTGGACCGGGCCGGACGGGAAAGAACGCACGGGTCGGGCTCGTCCCATCAGCGAATTGCCGATTCCTGAGAAAGTGCAGGCCGCGGGAGAAGAAGCGGTCCGTCGTTACCAGGATCGTCAGCGACTCGCTTACCAGCATGAAGCGCCGGTCAACTGGTGCCCGAAGTTGGGAACCGTGTTGGCGAATGAAGAAATCATCGACGGCAAGAGCGAACGGGGCGGCCATCCGGTCGAGCGGGTCCCCTTGCGGCAGTGGATGTTGCGGATCACCAAGTACGGCGATCGTCTCGTGGACGGACTCGAAGGTCTCGACTGGTCCGATTCGATCAAGTCGCTTCAGACCAACTGGATTGGCCGCAGTGAAGGGGCCGAGGTTGATTTCTTTATCGGCTCGGGAGACCCGGAAGCAGACGTCTATGAGGAATTTGACAACTGGAAAGCGAAGCGTCGCTCAGCAGGCTTTCCGGAAGATCAGGAAGAGGATGTTTTACGGGTTTATACAACCCGTCCGGATACGTTGTACGGAGCCACCTACATGGTGTTGGCGCCCGAGCATCCGTTTGTCGATCGTCTGACCGCAATCGAACAGGAAGAGGCGGTGGAGGCCTATCGGAAACAGGCGGCCCTTAAGAGTGACCTCGACCGGACCGATCTCGCCAAGGAGAAGACAGGCGTCTTTAGCGGCAACTTTGCGATCAATCCCGTTAATGGTGCGCCGATCCCGATCTGGATTGCCGACTATGTCTTGAGCAGCTACGGCACCGGTGCCATCATGGCGGTTCCCGCACACGACTTGCGGGACTGGGAATTCGCGGTGAAATTTGATCTGTTGATCATACCTGTCGTGGAACCGCCGGCTGACTATGAACCGACAAAGGATGAACTGGCTTTAGAAGCCGAAATCGATGGTGAGAAACGCACGCCCTTTTCCGGGTTGGGGACGGCGATTCATTCGCGTGAATTTAACGGCACTCCGACGGCCGAATTCAAGAAACAGATTACCGCGGATCTCGTCAGTCAGGGCGTGGGCAAAGGGGCCGTCAATTACCGGTTGCGGGACTGGCTCTTCAGTCGTCAGCACTTCTGGGGCGAGCCGTTCCCGATCTGGCATGAACTCGATGCGGATGGCAACATCACCGGTTTGATGCGGGCCGAGGCGGCGGAGAATTTGCCCGTCGAACTTCCCGAGTTGAAAGAATTCAAGCCGACAGGCACTCCGGAACCGCCGTTGTCTGTCGCCCCTGAAGAGTGGTTGTACAAAACCGACGCGGACGGCACGCGCTTGATGCGGGAAGTCAACAGCATGCCGCAATGGGCGGGATCCTGCTGGTACTATTTGCGGTATGCCGATCCGAAAAACGGGGAGCGGTTTATTGATCCCGAGATTGAAAAGCAGTGGTTGCCCGTCGATCTCTACATCGGCGGTGGTGAGCACGCGGTGTTGCACCTGCTCTATGCCCGTTTCTGGCATCAGGTGTTGTTCGACCGTGGTTATGTGACCTGCCCCGAACCGTTCCAGAAGCTCGTGAACCAGGGGATGATTCTCGGCGACGTCGAGTTGACCGGCTTCCAGAAAACCGACGGCTCCTGGATCTCCGCGAAAGACGTGGAAGAATCGGATGAGTCCGACACGAAATGGGCCATTAAGAACTCAGGTGAACCAGCCACGCCGATCAAACTCGAATCGGAACAGGTTGAAAAAGCGGGCGAAGATTTCGTGCTCGTGGGTGAACCGGAGATCTTCGTCAACAGCCGCGCGCATAAGATGTCGAAGTCGCGAGGCAACGTGGTCAATCCCGACTTTGTGGTGGACGAGTACGGTGCCGACTCCTTGCGGATGTACGAGATGTTTATGGGGCCACTCGAAGCGACCAAGCCCTGGAGCATGAGCGGCGTGGACGGCGTCTGTCGTTTCCTCGGTCGCGTCTGGCGATTGATCATCGATGAACGTGCCGAAGAGTTGCAGTTGAACGAGAGCGTGACCGACGCAGATCCCTCGGAAGAACAGTTGCGGATTCTGCACAAGACCATCAAGGCGGTGACCGCAGATATCGAGAAGCTCTCGTTCAATACGGCCATCAGCCGCATGATGGAATTCGTGAACGCGATGGGGCAGCAGAAGACGCGTTCGCGTTCGGTGCTTTCTGATTTCCTGCTGTTGCTCTCCCCGTTCGCACCACACATCGCCGAGGAACTCTGGAGCATCCTCGGTCATACCGAGTCGCTGGCCTACGCCGACTGGCCGCAGTATGACGAAGCGTTGCTGCAGGAATCGGTGGTCGAAGTGCCGGTGCAGGTGAATGGAAAATTGCGATCCAAGATCTCGGTTGCCGCCGATGCGGACCAGGCAGCGATGCAGCAGGCCGCGGAGCAGGACGAGACCATCGCCAAATACCTGGAAGGCAAGACGATCGTGAAAGCGGTCGTGATTCCGGGCCGGTTGATCAACTTCGTGGTGAAGTAAGCGGCGGCGAACCGGAGAGCAGCCAGAGGCAGACTTTCAGCCGAGCAGGTTCCGCTGGAGCAGCGGGACCTGCTGCGCTGTTGTTGCGGCTGTGGAAAAATGAAAAAACTGACCTTTTGGGGTATTTAGTTTATGTTAGGCCCTCAATCATTTATACAGAGGTTAATCGCATCAAAAGTAGCGAAACCACATCAGATCCGAGGATGTTCAGAATCGGAGATCAAACGGATTTGTGATGCATCTGCTTTGCCGCTCCCCAATGCATATTTAGAGTTTTTAAGGGTCGCTGGAAAAGGTGCAGGCCGTTTCATGTGGGAAGTCAATCAATATTATGATGATATGCTAAAACTTAATTATGAAGCTGAGGATACACTCGATATTTTTGAAAAAGGTAAATTAATACTACCAAAAAATGCTTACGTATTTTCAATGCGATATGGGGAACAGTTTCTGTTTTTTATTGCTGATGGCACAAGCGACAACCCTTCTGTTTTTTACTATTACGAAGGAGATGGCAAATTTACGGATCTAAAAAAAACGTTCTGGGATGTCATCGAAGGCGAACTGGTAGAGTGGGAAGAAGATTTTCGAAAATCAGGTGATGATCCAAATTCAGCTATTAATCTGTTTTGGAATATGGAGTAAAAAAGTTGCAAGAAATTAAATACGAGCCCCGAAGACGGTTCCTGTTACCTTTTGTCTCTGCAAGATATTGCGGTCAGTTTAGCTCTTTCCACACACCAACACAGATCTTTCCGATGCAGAGGCCGATACCGATGGGCAGCACGGTGATTACCAACCAGAACGTCTTGGGCGTTAGCGTGACAAGTAAGCCGATGACGAGCGACAAAAAGATGGCCTCACCGATGTTTTCAATCGTGAATACGCCCAAGACGGCGGCAATCCCCGCGATGCAGGCTGCGATGGCCGCAGCCTGTGGTAATAGCCAGAACGAGCAGATGCCGAACGTGCCGATCACAGCCACCAAGAATGCAACCGTGTAGACACGCCATGATGGTTCGGGATGCTCAAACTGTTTTTCGGAGTCAGTCATGCGCGAGCTAACGATTGTTAGGCAGAATTTGATTCTGTCTGTCAATCTAGCAGGAGTTTTGTCTAATATCAATAAAAACTTGATGAGCTTGCTTTCGCAGCGGAATGATACAGAATAACAAACGGTGTCAGGAACAAATCGTGGCAAAGCAACACTGGAGCGGATAAATGCTTGAGGGACTGGCGGACCTATTTGAAACTGAGGTCAGAACGACATGCCGACGGTATGATGAGCTGGCACCTCAGGACCCGCTATCGGCATCGGTCTCATGTGTGACGACGGGATCAGCAGTTTTGCCTCGTACCTTCTGTCCGCATCAATGCTCCCGGCAGAGGCGGCAGCGGATTTCCGGTTTAATCCGCTGGACTGGGAACCCTGCAGCGAGGTACGAGAGTTGGCCGAGGTCAATCTGCTCCTGCAACAGGTTCGGAGTGAAGTCGATGATTCGAATTTCCCACAATACGCGCGTCGTGTGTTTGACGCCTGTATTGAAGCGCTGGCTCGACTGAATTTACACGATCGATACGGCTCGGAATTGTTCATTACCATGGGCGGCGTTGATCCGACAGACCTTCTGGAGCACGAGGAATACCGTTTTGTGGAACGGGTGAATCGTCCCGCTACTTATGAGGCCTGGCTGCGTGATTACGCCTAGAAGTTCAATTCTCCATCGGAATTTCTTCGGATCAAACCGGCATTCGGTATTGAAGACTTTGGAGCTTAAGATTCCAATAGAGTGAGGCACTTTACTTCGATTCGCATTCTGAATTGCACAGGAGAGGTTCCGATGTTTCACAAGTCTCACATGGATTCATATAACCACCAGTTTCCTCATGACACACAAGGGTTTGTTCCTCACCCCGGCGATCATTGGCGGGACATGAATTTTGAGCAGGAAGGGCTGGATCCTGATGAGGAGGGGATCTCTGTGGAAGAACACGACCGCCGCGTGGCCTATCTCAATTCCACCTGGTGGCCGGAGGTGCTGAAGCGTGTGGAGGAGGAGAAGCAACGCCTGGAAACGGAGCACGGGGAAACCTTCATCCAACATTGGAAGCACGTACTGGAAGTGCCGTCGTCCCACCCGCACGGCTTCGGTGTGGGCAATCAAGACACCGGGATCGACGACTAGGGATCCAGACGAAGAACCTTAAGTCGAGGTCGTTTAACGGAGCAGTTATTTTGAATGCGGGGGCGACCGCGGGTACGTGTGTGACGCTCCAGTGAGGATCGGGTGGCGTTGGTAATTCAGTTTTCTTTTCTACCTCTATCAAGTTGAAAAGAAATTGCTTCTTTAATCCAAGCCGTAAACTCTAGATCCGTACTGATAAGTTCTTCTTTGTCAATCTTGTATTCCCACACAATTCCGTCACAGTCAAGTAGTTTTGCAGTAGCCCAATAATCAATTTGAAACAATAGCATATGTCTTAATTGTGCCAGCATTTCTAAATCAATGATTGGCCTGCATTCTTCATCATATAAAGAAAGTGACTCGTGTCGCAGCCATTCACTGCATGGTAAAAGAAAAGCGGGCCTTTCCAGACTTTCAAAAACGAGCCCAGGCCATGCTTCTGTAAACGAAACAAAGGCACTTGAAATAGAAAACTTTAATGATTGTTCAATCAAGCCCCAATCAGGTGAGGATAGATCAAGTCGACATGCAATTTGTGGTTCTGTTTCGAAAACAACATACCAACTAGGTGAGTTGATCTCGAGATCTTCTGGCTCGATCTTTTGAAGAGTTATACGGCAATCAGCAGCTGCCTGAGCTGTCCGATTAAATATTATCTCGCCCCCTTTCACATTCAGGTCATGTGGCAAGGCGGAAGGACATGCAAGCCAATCAGAAGAAGATGTCGGAAAGCCAAGCTTCTTGAGTTCTGCTTGTGATGTTGGTCTCGTTATAACAATATGAGCAGCGTCTAGAATGTTATTCCACATCCTATTGATCGGCATTAGAATTGTCCTGTTAATAACCTATTGGTGTATGTGTTTTGTCATAATGCAGAAAATTATTTATTAGCTGATACCATTTTCCGTAAAGTCCAAGAGGGAAAGTCCCTCTCACATGGGGACGAATAAAGGGAGCAAGTCTCTCTTTTAGACGTTAAAAAGATGCCAGAAACGAATTGCGAGATTAGATAACGATTCCTGACACCTTTTTGTGGCGCTGAGTCTTACCAGACTTCTTCCGTGTACGCACACGGCGGTTGCAGGTTGTCGGGGTCGATTGGGTAGGGCATCAGCGGGGAATTGTGTTCCAGCAGATCCACCAGCACATCGACAAATCCTTTGTCCTCCAGCAAAATCATTTTAGCATTCGAGAAATGATAAAACACACAATCCCAGTCATCCGGCTCCCCCAGCGTGCGCCAATTGAAAAAGTCGCCGTCCGGTGTCGTTCCCCATCCGAGCAGTCCTTCCGGTTCCGGATAGCCCTGGAATGGGTGGTTGTTGCCTGACTGCCGATCGTCGTTGTAGCGTCGTGTGGCTGTCGCGATCCAGGTCGAAACGTCTGAGACCTCCCGCAGGTTCCAGATGATTATGCTGCCGCACTCGCCGCCTGAGGGCATGATGCATCCGGACCGTACGTATCAATGAACTGCTTGTAATCGGCCGGCAGTGAAAGACCGAGTTCCGACTCGACGGTCTGCCAGGTTCTTTTAAAACTGTGGGGGTTTGCTGGAGGTGGTAGTAATTCTAGCAGACGTTTCCAATGATCCATCTTGATTGATTCCTGTCGGGATACTTTGAGTCAAAAAGTAAAGAAGGTCTTATGATTCAACTGTTGCTCCTGCCGCTTTGAGCATCTTGCAGATTATCTTACTTTGCCTTGCAAGCTGAAGAGCAGTCTTTCCATTTGGAAGCTGGTCATTTGGATCGGCTCCATGTGCGAGCAGGATTCGTACTCGATCTTCAAATTTTCGATTACTCGCCAGTAACAGTGGGGTCCACCCATCCTCATCCTTGCAAGAAACTTTGGCTCCCGCAGAAAGTAGGATTTCAACACAATCTGGTGCATAGTCTGATGAAGCAGCGAGTTGAAGGGCGGTACGCCCCTCTGGTCCTTCGAAGTTTGGATCAGCCCCGGCATGCAGAAGAATCTTAACCAGTTCTTCGTCGCAAGCCGTTTCAATCGCTGCAATCAGCGGAGACTCTCCATTTGGTAAAACAGCGTTCGGGTCCACTCCTTCGTTAAGAAGCTGGCGTGTTTTCTTCTGATCCAACATCAGAATCGCTTCCAGCAATGGTGGCCACTTTGAGGCATCATATGGTTTCCTGGGTTTGAAAAAGATTTCGCCGGATCTCTCTTGAAACCAGGCAGAATCTAATTCGAGTCCAAATTCATCTACCTGGCCGGAAAATAATTGAACTAAAAATCCTGAGAGTGAAGTATCATAACGCACGAATTTTCGATCCCCAGTAATAAATATGACAGGCCAGGAATCAGGACTCCCATTGGTTAACCAGCAGAATTGCCGACGGGACTCATCTGCTCCCCAGGTAAAAAGTCCAGGAGAACTGGGGAATACATCGAATGGTGAGCCATGATATTCGAGGATTCTCTGCATCTCGACTACATCACGCTTGAAAGGTCTGGCAAATGGGTTAAATACCCTTAGTGAAAAAATCCCCGAGGAATCCTTGAAAGTTCCGCTTCCGTATGTCAAAGCAAAGTCTCGCAAGTCATTTGGCAATATGATTCCCATCTCGCTCTGAATGACATCCCATTGACCGGGTTGCTCAATCTCAGTGAGTTGTTGTGGAGGAGGTACTAGTTCGATCAGTTGTGATAGATCGTTTCCGTTCTCATTCACTGCAATTTCCCAAATTTCAGAGGAGTAAAACAGGGGGTGGGAATCGAATACGGGTATTATGATTACTGCTTTAGCAAACTGTTTTCATCAGCTTAACGATTTTCAGCTACAGGGTCGAGTTTCTTTTTTGTAAAATGCTTGGTTTGGTCTTTGACTGGGGTTCCCTGGGGAGCCTGTATTGAAATCTCAGTCGCCAGGCGGGCGGACACATGGGGCCGCACCCTACGTTTGGGGTGGCTCGGTTGTGGATTGATTTCGTGAGCTGTGACCTCCTGCTCGCTGCGCTCGGCCCGGGTTTCATCCGGGCTCGCCCCTTTTACTTTTCCGTTCTGCCGAGTCAGATCGCCCGATGATAATTGAATTGAGGGTTACACTCTGTGCAACCACTATTGAAATGGCTCAAGATCGCGCTGTTTATCGCAGAAGAAGTTCCAAATCAGGTCGCTGAGTTTTCAATGGAGCAAGTTCGTTTACATTGATGTTCGCTGGGATGATGAGCGTTTTCAGATTCGGAAGCATTCGCAACTGATTCAAACCGGCTGCGGTGATCCTGGTATCATGAATGTCCAGGACTTCCAGACTCCACATGGCAGTCAGTTCTGAGAGACCGGCGTCGGTAATTGGATTCCCCCACAGCGACATCCTTTTGACATCCTTCAGAATCCCAATTTCATCGAGTTGTTGATCGGTGATTCCGGTCTCTGCCAGATAGAGGCGATCAATATTTCCAGCCCAGCGAAGTTGTTTGATGAGGTCGTCGGTGACGGGATGACCTTCGAGATGCACGTAGGTGATCCCGCTGAATTGAGCCTGTTTGATTTTCGCTCCTGCGGCTTTCAGTTGCTCTGAAATCTCTTTGAGCCGTTTTGTGGGGTCGTCATACTTTTGTGGTTTTGCCTTGGAGGTTGGGGCGAGATTGGGGATGTCGCGCTGTGGTAACTTTCGTAGTTCTGCTTTGAGGTTCAAGTCGTCCGCAAGCGATTGAGTGAGTGCTTTGCCGACCGCCTGCGGCCTGGTGATCGAATCAGTGAAGTCGGCTCCGTAACTGACTTGTAGCGTCCCCGGGACTCGACTTGTTGCGCGGCGTAATCCACCGGGCGATCCGTTCACGAATCCGGATTTCGTTTTAATCAGCCAATCATCAGAGTCGTAAAAGAGGAACAATTCTGCCTCCAGATCACCAGTCAGAGTCTGTTCAAAGCCGACAGAGTCACTGACAGTCTCCACCGATTGACGTGGAGGTCCTGGTGAACCTGCGATGAGAAGTTGACCAGGGTGAAAGAGAAATTTTGCCCACTGGCTCAACGAAGTCGCGCGCGAGTAAAGAGTCTCATTTTCTTCCAGATCGAAGAAGCTCAGCTTGCCGCGACTCGGAATGTATCCGGCAATGCTGCCATTCCTGTTCCAGAAGAGATGTTGCCCGGGTAAGTCGGCGCGGTTTTGTTCGAGATCGTCAATTGCCAGTAAAGAAGTCGTGTATTGCATAGTCGAACCGTTGGCTGGCAATTTGTTTCTGATCAACTTATAGGAAGTTGCTGTAATCAAATTCCCTGACGGATTAACGCCGCCGACTCCGATTCCTGAATCAGGAAACATCCTCGTTTGCAGCGACCCTCCAGTCCTGGCATCGATCACTCTGATCTCGTCAATGCCGGCACTACCATCGTTGCCTGGTGTCAGTGCAGCGACGATTTTCGATTCATCTGAGTTCCAACCGGCGTAGATGACTGCTTTGCTCGATCTGGCATAGTCTCGTTCAATTTTACCAGTCTGAAGATTCCAGATGAGAATCCCTCCACCGTTTCCGTCATACCAGTCTCCCACTGAGATAAGCACGTGTTTCCCAGCTTTAGAAAACTGAGCAGACGTGAATGCCCCTTCAAAGTAAGAGTCTCCTTTTTCTCTTTGCAGTGATTGCAGGACCTCGCCTGAGGTCAGGTCCATGATTCTTAATTCATTATCCCGAAGAAGTACTTTGTCTTCAGTTGGATGAAAAGAGCCATAGTCGATATTCTTCAAATGATATTTCAACTCCCCCAGTTTCAGATCCCAGATGGCACTGGGTTGCCCCGGATTCCCCCAGCCTGATTTGCCTGTCAGCAGCCAGCGACCTGATGGCGAGAATGCCAGGGGAAGATGGTATGCTGCCGCAAACAACGACGTCTGGGTGGGGATCTCAATCGTAGGAGAATTCGGTAGCGGTCCGTGCAGGCTTATGGTTTTCTGCTTCGAATCAACGTGCAACCGCCAATGATTCCTTGTGACCCACCAGCGATTGTCTGTTGATGACTGATAGGTCGGCCATTTCTCTTTGGGAGGGGCTTTTTCATGCCGATCCAAGGGCCAGAGTTCCACTTTTCCCTGGGGGTAATTCAACAAAATCTCATCATTCACAAAGTCGGCATCAAGTGCAGTTCGTGGAATAGAGAGCAAGGGAAATACCGTCGCTGTCTCCCAGACGATCACGCGCGGTGTGTACCAGAATTCGCCTGATCCGATGGTGAGAAATCTGCTACCATCGTCGTTGAACTCAACGGTGCGAATTGTAATGGGAGAACAGAACCGTTGTTGTACCTTACCTGTTTTTAGATTCCACAGAATTCCAATGTTACCAGAACCTGCTAACAAGAATTGTTGATCAGGTGAGAGCTTCGCTGCGCTGATTTCTCCCTCTGTCGGAAATTCGTTAAGAGTTTCGCCTGTTTCCAGATTCCAGACACGAATCGTTTCTGGTCCGCAGGAAGCGACGAAAACTGGCTGCCCGTCGTTGATCAACAGGATGTTGGAATAATTAGAGTATTTATACCTGGTGAGGTCGATATCGCGAATGACTTCTCCATTCCGCTTATTCAACAGCCTCACCATCTCTGATGACTTCAATAACACGCGACCGTTTTGCAAGAACCTGGCAGAGAAATTTCTGGTGTTGAACGGATACTGCCGCAACGCGAGTCCCGTTTTCACATCCCACAAAACAGCACTTGCCTGATGTCTCGTCAGCAGATGTCCTGATTCAGGGTCATAGTCGTCAACACGATCGGCAGATGCAAGCCCCCATTGCTGAATGAAGAGTTCCTGTTCCGCAGCGCAAGAATTCCTTGCAAGAGTGGCGATGAACAAAATTAAGCTGATTTCCAGAGTACGATTCCAGGAAAGCATCTCACACTCCATGAAAAATAAATGCCGTGCCATGTCGAGCTTGAAATCTCATATGACAATTTACGTCTGCTGCTCTATTGATGAATTTTGGGGTGATGGCGATCACGGGAGTGCGACAACAGAGCACATAACAACACTCCCAGCCCTTAATTTCAAACTTGACGAAGCACCAGATTGAGATCCATTCTTTGTTGGTGTGCACTGCTTTCGCAATCCATCTTCCTTCAGCTTAGCAATTTTCAGCTACAGGGGTGAGTTTCTTTTTTGTAAAATGGTTCGTTTGGTCGCTGGTTGAGGTTCCTGTGGTTGACTGCATTGAAATCTCAGTCGCCAGGCGGGCGGACACATGGGGCCGCACCCTACGGTTTGGGGTGGGGGGGCGAACGTGGCTTGATTTTGTTAGCTGTGACTTCCTGCTCGCAGCGCTCGGCCCGGGTTGTATTCGGGGGCGCCGGTTCTGGATTTGGGGGCGTGCTGGCGATCATCGTTTCAACCGGGGCTAATGCCCTGCGGCTAATTGGTTTTTATTGCAGTCCGGGTTCCTGACAAGACGGGGGCAGGATTGCTTCGGCTGCTGTTCATTTCCGGTTTGGGGTGGGTGGTTCGAACGTGGCTTGATTTTGATAGCTGTGACCTCCTGCTCACGGGGCTCGCCCCGAATTGCATTCGGGGTTACCCGGTTATTTGAACTGATTTCCTGAATTTCAGACTTTCGTTGTCATGTTGTGTGATCTTGCTGAATGGCTTGTGGGGGTCAAGGGGAATTGTGCTTTGATTCTGATTTGAAAGGGGGGGAGTTGCTGGTGAGTGTCGCGCGAAATGCTCTGAAAGTGCTCCGAAATGATTTGAAATTCTACGAGACATCGGGAACCGGTTCCGTTTGTGCTGGTGAAAAACTGGAAAAATCGACGGCGATTCAGGTGGATCTGAGTCACTGGTGCATCGTGTTCCAGTGCTCGCATCGTCCGCCTCGCGCGCGAAGCACAATTGCGATAAATTACGGTTCGGGAAGAGCCGATCAAGGTCAAACTGTTCAGGGAAATGGAACAGAAGGGAACTGGAAATCGTGAGGTTGTTCTCAAGCCGACTGACGGGGACGCCTAACGGACGTCCCTTTGGTAGAGGGGTTCGCTGATGCCGGTGGCTTCGTCGACGGACCAGGGGAGCCAGGTGAAGGCGACTTCGTTGATCATCAGGTCGGATTTGCGGGGGCGGACGAGGTACTCTTCGATTTCGAGGTCTTCGGGACGGATGGGGGCTTCGAGCGCATCCAGTTCCTGCTGGAACTCGGCTTCGAGCTCCTCGTATTTCTGCTGCTGGACTTTGAGGGCTTCCTTGGCGCGTTCGATGTCGTCGTATTCCTTCGCGGCGCGACCGACGCTGCGGGCCGCGGTGGAGGCTTTGCGGACGTTCGTCGCGCTGGCAATTTTACGACCCATGATAGCACCAAAGATGGTGGTGCCGATGGAGAGGAAGGAGCTCATTTTTTTGTCGCTGTACTGGGACTCTTCGCGGGCCACGCGTTCTTCTGCGGTGCGAATGCGGTTCTGGATGGTCTCGAGTTTGGAAGCGTATTTCGCGCGGAGTTTTTCGATCTGCAGATCGCGTTCTTCGCGCAGGAGCAGTTTGAGCCGGGCGCGGAAGTCGGCTTCGGTTTCGTCCGGATCGGAATAGAGTTTGGGATCGGCGCTGAACCAGAGTTTCAGCGGTCGTTCCTGGTAGAGGTAGTTCTTCAGATCTTTTTCCCAGGTGGTGTATTGTTTGTTGCGAGTCAGAGCGGTGTCGACGGCGGAGAAGCGGGCCTGGTCTGCGGGCTGGTCCTGGTAGTCGAGATCGCCGACGGGGATGGGGGGGGCCTCTTCCCAGAGGCTCTCGGGGACATCGCCGGTGAGGGAGATCAACAGAGCGACATCCTGCCAGAGGTCGACTTTCGATTTGGCATCCGCATAGCGAAGCTTCGCCAGGCCGAGCACACCGGGCCGGTAGACCAGTCTGCTGCCCTGGGGGAGCATGCTGGAGGCGCGGAAGACGCGTTGTTTGATGTCGGGGGGGATCAACGGTGGCTGATCGGGCTCGGCTGCGGTTGTGGGTTCGGCGGTGCTCGGGGCGCTGGTGACCGTGGTTAGCGTTTCGTCGGCGAGCGCCTGCTTGCGGGGATCCATGAGGGTCTGGATCTGTGTGCGGGTCAGGGGGCCACGGAGGTACGAGAGGGCCCAGCGGGTGTGGAAGACGACAGGGGCATCTTCATGAACGTTATGCAGCAGGAAGACGCGGCTACCGAGGTCAGAGAGGATGGCTTCCATCTGCTGACGGTGGAACTGGCTGCCTGCGGTTCCCGAGGCGCTTTCCAGGCCGTCCAGGACGCGGGCTTTGTCTCGCTCGGTCTGCAGACGACCGATGAACCAGGTGCCTGTATTGGAGAGCCCTTTGTAGTCGAGGTCGACGGGGTTCTGGGTGGAGAGGACGACGCCCAGTCCGAAGGCGCGGGCCTGTTTGAGCAGGGTCAGCATGGGCGTTTTGGAAGGGGGATTCGCGGTCGGGGGGAAGTAGCCGTAGACTTCGTCCATGTAGAGGATGGCGCGGAGGCTGGACGTTCCCGACTGGCTGCGGACCCAGGCCAGGACTTCGTTGAGCAGGACGGTGACGAAGAACATCCGCTCGGAATCCGAGAGGTGGGCGATGGAGAGGATCGAGATGCGTGGCTTGCCTGCGCGGGTCGTCAGCAGGTTGGCGATGTTGAGTGCTTCGCCCTGCATCCAGGCTTCGAAGCCGGGGGAGGCGAGCAGGTTGTTCAACTGCAGGGAGAGGGCCATGCGGTCTTTGGCGGGGTAGAAGGTTTCCAGGTCGAGGAATCCGATCTTGTCGAAGGGGGGCGCCTGGATTTCCTGAATCAGGCTGGCGACCGAGAGGTTGCGTTTCTCTTTCCAGGCCTGGTTGAGCAGATTGGAGATCAGAATATGTTCGCGGCTGTTGATCGGGTCGGCATCGATTTTGAGCAGGGCCAGCAGTCCGGAGACGGCGGAGAGGATCCGATCCCGCAGGGCGTCGCTGTCATTCAGGACCGCATCGCTGGGGGCGTCGAACGATTTGAGGACCGAGATGGGGAGTCCGGCGCTGCTGCCCGGCGTGTAGATGGCCATGTCGACGGCGTCACGGAGCCGGGCGATGCGGTCGGCATCCTGCTGCCAGTCGGCGAGGCCTTTCTTCCAGAGGTCCGCGGTTGCGCGGGCGTATTCATCGGGTGTCTTCCCTTTGCGGACCGCTTCGCTTTCTTCGATCCAGGGGCGGAAGTCGGCCGGTTTCAGATCGGGGAAGTTGAGCAGCAGGTTGCCGAGGTCCCCCTTGGGGTCGATGGCGATCACGGGGATGTCGTCGATGGCGGCTTCTTCGAGCAGCGAGAGACAGAGGCCCGTCTTGCCACTGCCGGTCATGCCAACACAGACCGCGTGGGTCGTGAGGTCTTTGCTGTCGTAGAGGACGAGGTTGTCGGTGAGCGACCCGGTGGGGAGATCGTATTCTTTACCGAGGTAGAAGGCGCCTAGTTTCTCATAGGGTTGGTCAGTCATGGCACACCGTGATGGGCAACGGGAAGTGTGATCGGGAAGGCTCGCTGTTCCAGGGAGCTCTGATTGTTAATAGGGTAGCAGGCCGCGATCGAGAAATCACGTTTTGTCCGTGAACTTCTCGGAAAATGCAGTCTGCTCGGGGGCTTCTTCATCGGAGACGACGGAGAAACATTCCGAGACCTCAGTGGGGATGCGGCAGGGGGAGAGGGACTGGTAATTCACGAAGGCCCAGTTGGTCTCTGCCCGAACGAGCAGTTCGGAATCAGCGGGACGGATGATGCGATATTTGCGCAGGGATTTGACCTTCTGCAGATTCGAGATCCAGGTTTGCACGATGATTTCCTGATCGACGAACGCGGGCTGCAGGTATTCGATGAAGTGACTGCGGGCGACCCAGCCGATTCCCTGTTCGCGATAGCGACGGGCGGGCCAGCCGTTGGCACCGGAGTGAGCGACAGCGGCGTCCTGCAGCCATTTGAGGTAAACGACATTGTTGACGTGGCCCAGTCCGTCGATTTCATCATTGGTCACCAAATGATGGTATTCATAAATACGATGCATGGAATTTATATCCCGGAATATGGTATGGTATCAGCAGAGATGAACTGAAATGCTGTTGGACGGGTTTATTGAATTACTGATCAACAGTGTAATTGAAATCAACAAGAATGGAATCGGAGTTCCATGAATAATTCTGCGTCACTCCCGCTGGTAATTGGTTTAGGTGAATTACTCTGGGATTGTTTTGGTGATGACCGCCGTCCGGGCGGGGCACCTGCGAATGTCGCTTTTCAGGCTAATCAACTGGGATGCAGGGGGACCGTTGTCACGCGCGTCGGCCAGGATGATCTGGGTCGGGAACTACTCGATTTTCTGAATAAACAAGAGCTCTCCACGGATTACGTGCAGGTCGATGAGAACTACCCGACCGGCACGGTGACGGTGGAGTTCACCGACGCCAACGATCCGCAGTATACGATTCACGAACAGGTCGCCTGGGATCATCTTGACTTTACCGCTCCGCTGGCGACACTGATGGGGGGCGCCCGGGCCGTGTGCTTTGGAACACTGGCACAGCGCGAAGCCGACTCGCGAGAGGCGATTCATCAGTGCCTGGCAGCGACCAGCGATGACTGCCTGGTGGTCTACGATATTAACCTCAGGCAGAAGTATTACAACCGGGACTGGATCGAGCGATCACTTAAGGCGGCCCGTGTTGTCAAGCTGAACCAGGATGAGGTCGAGGTTCTGTCGGAGCTCTTGGGAGTCTCTCAAGACGACCTGCAGAAGTTCGCGAATCAGGTGCAGGCAGATTACGGAGTCGAGGCGATCTGTATTACCCGCGGTTCAGAGGGATGTCTGATCTACACGGAAAGCGAAGTCTATGATATTCCGGGAACGCCGGTCGAAGTGGCTGATGCGGTGGGAGCCGGCGATGCGTTTACCGCGGCCCTGATTTCGCGACGCCTGTTGGGCTGGCCCTGGGATCGGGCAGCATTGTTTGCCAATCGTGTGGGAGGCCTGGTGGCCAGTCAATCCGGGGCGATGCCGGTGTTGCGGGATGAGTTCGAGCAACTCAGCCGGGAAATCAAAAACAGTTAAGAGAGCTTAATCAGTTGCATTTTATTGAATTCAGTCAGATAAACTTAAGGAAAGATTTGATGTTACGTATCACCCTCTTCGCGTTATGCCTGTTGCTGCCCTGTCTGGTGGGATGTACCAGTGAAACTCCCACGGCCGGCGATGCCGAAGTTCCCGAAGCGGCTGGTGAAAAGCCGGTAACCTCGGATGCCGAAAATTTTCAGGTTCTCTTAAACACCACCAAAGGCGACATCCTGCTGGAAGTACATCCCGCCTGGTCACCTCGTGGGGCAGAGCGGTTCAAGAAGCTCGTCGAAGAAGGTTTTTACAACGATGTGGCTTTCTTTCGCGTGATCGACGGCTTCATGGCCCAGGTGGGGATTCAGGGTGATCCCGCCGTGCATGCGAAGTGGGCCGATAACAATATCATGGATGATCCGGTGATCGAGTCCAACAAACGCGGGTATGTCTCGTTTGCGAAAACAGGGATGCCGGATTCCCGTTCCACCCAGTTCTTCATCAACTTTGGTGATAACTCCAATCTGGACAACATGGGCTTTTCTCCTTTCGCGAAGGTAATCAAAGGCATGGATGTCGTCGATTCGCTTTACAATGGTTACGGTGAAGGGGCTCCCGGAGGAGCAGGTCCCGATCAGATGCGGCTTCGTGCTCAGGGGAATGCATACCTGAAACAGGAATACCCGATGCTGGACTACATCAAAAAGGCGACCGTTGTCGGCGAGAAGCCGGCTGAGGGAGAAGCGAAGCCCGAAGCTGAGAAAGCGGACGGTGAAAAACCAGCCGAGAAAGAAGCGGCGGAAAAGCAGCCTGAAACCAAGGCTGAGGAGAAGCCCGAGGAGAAAAAAGAAGCAGCAGCCAAACCGGAAAAAGAGGCTGCTGCTGAAAAGAAAGAGTAAGGCTGAGACAGATCAGTCGTTGACCGGCATCCGGACAAAGGGAGAGCGGATACAGTCAAGCTGATCCAGCTCCCGGCTGGCTGCCTGGAAACGACCTTCGGTGGTCTGGTGAGTCATGATCACCAGAGGCACAATCGAATAGCTTTCATTGGGATCGACTTCCGGTGCCTCATGCTGAACCAGGCTGGCGATACTGATTTCATGATCGCCCAGCACGTTCGTAATATCTGCCAGAACGTGCGGGCGGTCTTCTACATTCAGCCGCAGGAAGTAGCGACGTGAAATCTCTTCACGCGGCATGATCTTGATATCGTGCCGGGGATTCCACAGGTCCAGTCGCGGAAATGTGAGTGCCGCCCGTCCGACGGCGACATCGATCAGATTCGCGACGACTGCGGAGGCTGTTGCCATCTGTCCGGCTCCCATTCCCGAGAGCCAGATCTTGCCGACCGCATCGCCTTCGAGGGCGATTTTGTTGTAGGCGTCTTCGACATGAGCCAGCGGATTGTCGTTGCGGATCAGAGTCGGCTGGGCATGCATTTCCAGTTGACCATCGATCAGATTGGCGACCGCCAACAGTTTGACGGTGTAGCCGAGTTCGTCGGCGTATTTCAGATCCGCCAGGGATAGCGTATCGATTCCCTGTCGCAGGAACTGATCCAGGCTGACTTTGATACCCAGTGAGAGCTGCACGAGGATCCCCAGTTTCTGGGCTGCATCGGTGCCATCGACGTCCATCGCAGGGTCGGCTTCCGCGTAGCCGATTTCCTGGGCACTTTTGACGGCGTCATCGTAGCTGACATCGTGGGAAAACATCTGAGTCAGGATGTAGTTGCTGGTACCGTTCAGAATCGCTTCGATGGAAGTGATCTGGTTGGCGGACATCGCCTGGGTGACTGTTTCAATCAGAGGAACACCGCCGGCGACGGCTGCTTCGAAGCAGATGCAACGTCCGAGTTCCCGGGCACGCTGATAAAGGCTTTCCCCTTTTTCGCAGAGCAGGGCTTTGTTCGCCGTGACGACATCTTTACCGCTTTCCAGGGCACGCAGCATGATGTCGTAAGCGGGATCAATTCCCCCCACCAACTGGATGATGACATCGATGGAATCGTCATTCAGGACGGAGTCAATATCGTCGGTCAGGACACCCTCAGCCAGCTCAATATTACGGGACCGGGAGAGGTCGCGTACGACGGCCCGTTTCAGATGAATCGGCCGCCCGGCGCGGGTGGTCATCTGCTCGGCTCGTTCCAGAAGAATTTTTGCGACACCGCTACCAACGGTTCCCATGCCAATAATGGCGACGTTTAACGGAGAAGACGACATTCCTGATTCCTGAGGCTTTCTGGTGCGTAGACTTTCAGCGGGGATGTTGATTATTCGTCTCGTAATATAGACGGTTGAGAGAGCCAGTGGAACCATGGCCCGTAAATTCAGCACAAATCGAGCGGAGGAACAGAGGGGATATGTCGATTATGCGGGAGCTGGTGACAGGATCTGAGTGCGGGAGAGGCTGGTAAAGCAGGGGCAGGCTAAGGGGCTGGAGCGGAATGATCAGTCACAGTTGATGAGTTCTTTGGTGCCGACAAAATTTTTCCAGCATTCATATTTCGCCTGTTTCACCTGCTGCAGGAGTACCGGATTCCGGCTGGGCTTGGCCGGTTTCTGCAGAAGTTTCATGCCGGCCTGGGTCGGGGTGCGGCCCCCTTTTTTGGTGTTACAGCGACGACAGGCACTGACAATGTTTTCCCAGCTCATGCCGCCGCCATGCGAGCGGGGGATGACATGGTCCAGGCTGAGTTGTTTGACGTTGAATTTCTTCTGGCAGTACTGACAGCGATAACTGTCGCGGATGAAAATGTTTCGTCGATTGAACTTGATGGTATTGTTGGGGATGCGGTCATAGCGGAGTAACCGGACGACGCGGGGGACCTGGATTTCGTAATTGACGGTGAGAATCCAGTCTTCGAGATCGCTGCGTTCGCTGAACTCCGAACGTAATTCGCTGATTTCGATCCAGGAGCTGAAGTCGTAGTTCATGAAGGTGCCATCTTCGACACTGATGACCTCAGCGATATCTTTGCTGAGCAGGCAGAAGGCCCGCTTGGCAGAGATCACGTGGACTGGCGAATAAGTCTTATTGAGCGCCAGTACGCTCGCCTGCATGGCACTCGAGAGCGCCTTCCCGGAAGTTGCTGAAATCATACGCCGCCCACCCTCCAGATCTCTGAGCAAGGTTATGGCAAACTTTAAGGTACTATAAGAACCGAAGCGACTTAAGTAGATTCAACTATTCGAATTGTCGGGAATGATAACCTAACAGATTCCGCAGTCAATTGGAATTTGTGGAATAAACTCAATTAGGCAGGTACGTACCTCTATCGCAGATATTTTATGCAGGAGGGACCCTGGGGTTCAAATACTTTCCCGGGACTGGGCGGATTTTTCGCTGAAATGGCTAAGCCGCTTCATCGGCTATAAAAAGAACTGATGAAGCGGCTATTAAGCCTGTATGAGCTTACTGCAACCAGGAAAGAGGAGCGGTGGCTGGTGGCATTTTGATGAGTTTTACGCAGGAAACATCTTTGTGGCTGGAGACTTCCGCAATGGCTTCGTCAGGAACATCACCGTCCACGTTCAGCACAGCGATCGCTTCACCTCCGGGCTGATTCTGGAGACGTCCCAGAGCCATGTGGGCGATGTTGACTTTGTGGTTACCGAGCACGGTGCCGATGTAACCGATCAGGCCGGGCACGTCATTGTGACGGTAGATCAGCAGGTTGCCATCGAGATAGCCATCGAGGTAGAACTCATCCAGTTTGGTGAGACGCAGGAAGTCCTGGCCGAAGATAGTACCGGCGGCGGAAAACTTGCCATCCTCAGTCTCAACGGTAGCAGAGATCAGGGTGGAAAGCGTGCCGACTTCGGTAGACTTGTCTTCGGAAATGTCGATGCCCCGATCTTTGGCGAAGACGGTGGCATTCACGATATTGATTTCGGCTTCGAATGAATTGGAGAGCAGACCGGCAGCAAAGCTGGATGTGATCAGCTTGGTCTGCTTCTCGGCAACTTCGCCCCGGTACTGGATCTGTACCTTTTTGAGACTGCCTGAGGTCTGTTGTGACAGGAACAGTCCCAGGCGATGTCCCAGTTCGATGTGCGGTTTGAGGTCCGCCATTTCCGCACCGGAGACCGGAATCATGTTGATGGCGTGCCGGATTTCGTTCTTCGTCAGGAAGTCGGTGATGATCTCGGCTGCTTCCAGGGCGACCATCTCCTGAGCTTCGTCAGTCGATGCACCCAGGTGAGGTGTGGCCAGCATGTTGGGAGCGTCGATCAGGCGACGGTTTTCCGGTGGCTCCTGGGTGAATACATCACAGGCAGCGCCGGCAACTTTGCCGGATTCCAGAGCGTCTGCCAGATCGTCTTCGTTGATGATTCCACCGCGGGCACAGTTGATGATTCTCACTCCGGGACGCATGGTGGCGATCCGCTCAGCGTTGATCAGGTCGCGGGTTTCGTCAGTCAGCGGAGTGTGCACGGTCAGGAAGTCACAGTGTTTGACGATCTCGTCGACTTCTTTGTAAAGCTCGATGCCGTACTCGGCAGCACGTTCGGCTGACATGAATGGATCATAGCCGATGACTTTCATTTCCAGTCCCTGGGCCCGCTGGGCGACAGAGAGACCAATTCGACCCAGACCAATGACGGCCAGAGTCTTGCCGGCGACCTGGGTTCCAGTCAGTTTTTTGCGCTCCCACTTGCCCTCTTTCATGGTGGCATAAGCGGGGCCGATGTTCCGGGCGAGGGCCATCATCAGGGCGATGGTCTGCTCTGCAGTACTGGTGGTGTTTCCGGCGGGGGTATTCATGACGATGATGCCCTCGCGAGTCGCAGCGACGCGGTCGATGTTATCGACACCCACGCCGGCCCGGACGATGGCTTTCAAGCGGGGCTGCCCCTGGAGAATCTCTTCGGTCAGCTTGGTGGCACTGCGAATGATGATACCATCAGCGGACTTGAGTGCTTCCCGTACTTCTTCCGGCGAGAGGCCGGAACGAACGTCAACTTCGATTTCCGGGTTGTCTTCGAGGATTTTGAGACCAGCTGGCGAAAGATTGTCCGTGATCAGGACTCGGTACATGGAATTCACTCACTTATTCAAAATAAGGGATACAGGGCAGGGGAGTTACAATAATCCCCTCATGATACAGAGGTATCGTCCCTTAGCATAGTTCGCCAAAAAATAGCGCCAAGGCAAATGACACTGCAAACTGGGGAATTCAGCAAACAGTTTCAGCACCCCGGGCGTCTGATCCGTTTCTCTGTAACTGAAGCTGCAATTTCCTGCTGAAAAGCAGATAACCGGCCTCAAAACGGGTATGATATTCTGTGCACATTTTACCGTTGGTTATCCGTATTACTATTTTTGAGAATACATCGAAGAAGTGACATATGAGACGTACTATCCTCAAGATCCTGGTTGTCGTTCTCCTGATCTCTCTGCCGGTAATTTTGCATCAGACCTACCGCTGGATGACCGCCTTACCCGATCGGATTACCATCGCCGCCGGTCACCCGGAAGGGCGTTATTACGGGGTCGCAGAACAGCTCAAAGCAAGGTTGCAGGAACAGTTACCGATTGAAGTCGAAATCCTGCAGACAGAGGGTTCGCTGGAGAATATGAAGTTGCTGAGATCAGGCAAAGCCGATCTGGGATTTTACCAGCCGGGGGCTGAGTATGTACTGATCGAACGCAAGCCCGGGCCCGCGGCTCCCAGGCAGGCTGGTCCAGTTGAGACGGACGAAATCTGTTTCATCGCCAATCTGTTTTCCCAGGCCGTGCATGTGATTGTACCCCTCGATTCTGAAGTCAGAAATGTGAATGATCTGAAAGGCAAACGGGTTGCGATCGGGCAGCCGGGCTCAGGCGATCTGGCTGCCAGCTTGCCTTTGCTGGAGCATCTCCAGCTGGACCTGGATGAAATCAAGCCTGCCTACCTGTCGTATCTGGAGATCGAAGAGGAGTTCGGTGAGAACAAGCTGGATGCCGCTATCGTGACGGTTGGTGTAGAAGCGCCGCTCTTACAGAAACTGCTGCAGACCGGTCAGTATCGTCTGCTCGAAATTCCGTATATCGGTGCCCTGACGCGGAGGGAAACTCAGTTCTATCCGTATGAGATCCCGGCAGGCATGTATTCCCGAAAACAAAGCGTCGTACCCGAGCGGAACCTGCCCACGGTCGCCTGTGGTGCTCTGCTGCTTACCAGGGAATCGGTTTCGGACGATCTGATTACGGAGGTAACAACACAGGTACTGCATCAGAATTTTTCCCGGCAGGTGCATCTGAATGAGCTGTCCGCCAAGGGGCAGACCTTCGCCCGCGAGAACCAGGGGTTTCCCATGCACGATGGGGCAGATCATGTCTACAACCCGGAGCTCAAGCCGTTTATGAATTCCGAATTCGTCGAGGCGACCGAAGGGATGCGTTCCTTCATCGTATCCATACTGATTGCCGGTTACTTGCTGTTCCACTGGTTTAGGAAACGCCGAGAAAAATCGAAAGAACATCGACTGGACAGCTACATCAGGCAACTGGTTGAGATCGAGAATCAGCAGATGAAATTCGATGGCAATAAGCTGCAGGATGGTCCGGCTCTCATCGCGTTGCTGGATGACGTAACCAGCCTGAGACAGCATACGCTAAAACAGTTTTCTGCTCACGAGTTGAATGAGGATCGGGCGACAGATGTCTTTCTGGAAATGTGTCACGCATTGAGTGACAAAATTAACGCGAAACTTTTAGGCTGGAAAATTGACCGGCTGGGTGAGAAGATAAAGGACGATTGAACTCTTTCTCTAATGCCGTTTATTCAAGGCTACCCGCCCGGAAGCAGACTATGCTGGCTAATGCCAACCTGATTAATGTGTTACTCATGCTGGCGGTCATGTTCGTCGGCTACCTGTTTATATTGATCCCGATTCTGATCTATTATGCGATTCAGCACATGCGGTCTCCCCAGCTGATCCTGATGCCCGAGGAGGAAGTCTACGATTACTATACCGGTAAATGCGGTTCGGAATCGGAGTGGGCCCGCTCCCGCCAGTTTCAGGAAGCCGGCGTTTATCGCTGGCAGCAGAATTTTATTCTGGTATGGGAACACGTCGAGAGTGCCACCTATTTTCAGGTGACCCTCTCTCCTTACGGGCGGTTCCACAATTTCACGACTCTGTTTGCGGAAGATTATTCACTGCTGACTGCCAATGACCGGGAGTCTCTGATTTTTCCCGCGCCGCCCCGCCGTTTCGTGCAGTCGTTCGGCATTGAACAGATCGAGCCCCTGTATGAGAAGCATGCGTCAGCGGTGGAAGATCTGATCCGGATCAAGCATCTGGAACTGTGTCAGGAGTTTCCGGAGTTTGAAGAATCCTATCTGGCGAGCATGCAGCGCCAGCACGAGCACGTGCGGTCGGTAATGTTTTATCCGGTGCGCGGAATCTGGTGGTATCACATCGATCGGCGGTCCCGGTTTAACCGCCCGATCGATCTACAGCAGGCGGTGCTGGACAACTGAAGTCGTTGTGAATTACTTGCTGAGTTCCCAGAGTCCGCGGTGAATAATCCAGCCTTCCTTGCGTTTTTTTCGTTCAAAGCTGGTCTGGAAATCCATGTCATGTTCCGGGAGTTTTTCCTCGGGGGCTTCCCGTTTGATGAACTGGGGGGCGTGATCCATCAGGTTAACCACCCGCTCGTAGTATTCTTCCACGTCCGTCCAGAAGTGCAGCTCACCGCCATTCTTTAAAGCTTTGGTGACCCGTTCCACAAACACGTCGGTAAAAATCCGGCGTTTGTGATGACGCTTCTTCCACCAGGGATCGGGAAAGTAGACATGTACTTCAGAAACAGAAGAGTCGTGAATGAACTTGTCGAAAGCAACCCTCGCATCTCCCCCCAGCACACGTGCATTGGGACGCTCGGCCTTCAGTAACCGCGTTGCAGCGCGACGTCCCTCGCGGTAGTCGATCTCCATCCCCAGAAAGTTTTTCTCCGGGTGCTCACCGCTGGAATTGAACAGAAACAGACCGCGGCCGGCACCTACGTCCAGAACCACCGGATTGTCATTGCCAAAAAAGGCAGCCCAGTCGAAGGGACCTTCCAGGTCTTCGAGAGTCTGAAAATAGGGTTTGAGGTCTTTGGTCGGTTTCGAACGCGTCATCATGGATTCGTTGTGTTATCGCAGGTGAAGTAAAGGAAATTATTTCTGGTTAGCACACTGTAGAATAGATGGGATGTTGTGTAAATTATCAGCAGAGCCGCAAACGCTGTTTTTGGAGAGATCTGCATGTTTCCCGAGTTTTTGATCCAGTCTGCTGAGGAAGTCAAATCGGCTCTGTCCCGTAACGACCGGAGACTCGTTCTCGCAGAGAGTTGCACCGGCGGACTCGTGGCGACGCTGATGACCAGCCTGCCGGGGATTTCTGATTATTTCTGTGGCTCAGCCGTGGTCTATCGCTGGGACACCAAAATGAAGTGGCTGGGAGTACAGGCGGAGACGTTGAACCAGTTTACCGATGTCAGTCGCGAGACGGCCCGGGAAATGGCTTTGGGTGTCCTGCAGGAAACTCCCGAAGCGACTCTTTCCGCAGCGATCACGGGGCATTTGGGGCCTGGTGCCCCCGAGTCTCAGGATGGGCTCGTCTGTATTGGTATCGCCCGACTGACTTCCAGCGATCTTGCGGTGACGCCGGAACTGGTGTCTGTCGAGGCGCTGCAAAGTGATGCGCTGATCTCAAGTGGACCGGTACAGAATCATCCCGCAGACGGGCTCACGCTGCGCCAGCGTCGCCAGCTGGCAGCCGCCGATCAGATGCTGAAACTGATCGCCAAAGCACTGGAAAGCTGAGGGATATGCCTGGCAGGGTACCGGTCGGCAGATTCGGAATAACCGTCAAGGTTTAACTCTTCGGAAATGTTGTCCTGGTTTGGACACGCGTTACAGCCGGCGCTTCCGGCACGATCTTCATGACAGGTGCGATATTCTGTACTTCCCTTTACACCGGCGCAACGTGAATAACCGAACTATTCATAAAGCCGTGAGTTGTCGTTGCAGGTGGCTTACCTGTTACATTCGCTACGAGCGAGAACCGGACAGGAATCCCTGCACCAGCGACAGCTTGAACTGACTCTCAAAATATCTCAGTCATTCGTGCTCACGAGACGGCTAACCTGAACTAATCGCTCTCGACTCTATTTATTCGAGGATTTCAAAATGAAGCGCTGCAGTATTTGGGCCGCAGTTCTTTCAGCGTCTGTTGCTGTTCCATTTGCCGGTTGTACTCATATGCCCACAGCCATGCTCCCAGCCTCCGCGAAGGCCAAGGTACTGGACAGCAAGATGGAGGTCGCTCAGAATCTGGAAAACAAAAAAGAATTAAAAAAGGCGAAGGAAACCTACGAAGACATCTTCGAAGCGGATCCCAAACGGGCCTTGGCGTGTCACCGCCTGGCGATCGTAAGTTATCGCGTGGGTGAGCGGGAAGAAGCTCTGGAGTACTTCAAAAAGGCGGAAGCACTGACACCGGAGAATCCGGAACTGTTGAGTGACTACGGCTATGCTTTGTACAAGATGAAAAAGCTGAACGAAGCCGAAAAGGTTCTGCAGAGATCCGTCAAGCTGGAGCCAGACAACGAACGCGCCGTGACGCGTCTGGCCACGGTTCTGGGAACCCAGGGGAAAATGCACGAGAGCTATACGCAGCTGTGTAAAATCAGCACCCCCGCCGAAGCCCACGAGATCGTCGCTCATCTGCACGCTCAGCGTGGTGAAAAACGTGAAGCCCTGGAACGCTATCAGCGATCGCTGGCAATGAGCCGGATGGCAGCTGGTGAAAGTGGCGGCTTGAAACGGGGTTCTGCTGAATTCAAACAGAATGAAAAACTGCTGAAACGCGTGCAGATGAATATCGCACAGTTATCCGCAGATCCTGCATTGAAATCGGCCAAACCGGATGTGCAGATGGCACAGCATTCGCGATCTGATGCTGCCAAATCCAAGCTGGAAACAGCGAGTGCAGAACAGAGCTCGTTCCGTAAATTTGAAGTCGCTCAAAAAACAACACTGAAACAGAAACCGGCACCCAAACCCGAACCCACCAGAGAAGACTTCGAGCCCAAAACCGAAGTGGCAGCGACCAATGATTCTCCTTTCCAGGTGATTCGTGATCGCATCGGTAAAAAATCTTCAAAGCAGGATGTCGAGAATCCGTTCCTGGCCGACCCGAGTCTGAGCGAGCCTGCATTTGAGCAGGAACCAATGGAAGTTGCCGAGGTCAAATCGGAAAAGACACCGATGAAATCTCAGGTAGACGACTCAGCACAAAAACGGGAACAGGCAGGTTCCAGACTGAACGAGATTCTGGCCCAGGCTGAAAATCGTTCCCAGCCGGAAGAAGAAGTCACCTTCAGGAGACTGACTGACGAAGCGGTCGCCCAGATGGAATCCGCGAGTCAAGCAGAACGGCAACCGGTTCGGAATGCCGAAGTCCGGGAAACACAGGTCGCTCAAGTGACTGAAAAACCGGCTGCAACTCAGCCCACGCACAAACGTTCTGCTTACGAACTGATGCGGGACCTGCAGACTGAGTTAATCGCTGATTTCACACCGGCTGATGAGCAACGGGTACAGGTTACACCAGATTTCCGACAGGTCGCACAAAGCGAAATGCCACGGGAAACAGAGAATACGTTCGAGCGTCAGCAGCGTGAAGCTGTCAGCAACTCGCCCTTTGAAGATGCTGAAGTGGCCCAGATCGGAACCTGGAATCCCGTCGATCCGAAATCAAAATCGGAACAGGGAAAAATCAGTACGGTTTCCCGGCAGTTCGAAGTTGAGCCGGTACAGCCCAGCCAGAAGCCGATTGTGCAGAACGTGAGTCTCAGCCAGCCTAAGCGGGAAGTCGTACCTCCCAATTCGGCAGCCGCTCTCTGTCCCAATGCCAGCGGTGAAGTCCTGTACCTGGTCAAACAGCTGGATTCCAGCGATGTGCCCGAACTGAAGCAGGCAGTCCAGCGACTGGGGGCAATGGAAGCTGAAGCAATCGCTTCGGTTCCCGCTCTGCGTTCTCTGTCACTGCATGAGAATATGGGCGTGCGGATTCAAAGTGCGTTCTCATTATGGAGAATCGAAGGGAATACGGATGATTCCGTGCCGACTTTGATTGAAGCCATGAATTCCCAGGTGGAAAGTGATCGTTCTTTCGCGGCAGCTGTGCTGTCACAGATTGGTCATCAGTCACAGGAACTGACACCGATTCTGGTTCGCTCACTCTCGGACAGCAATCCTTACGTTCGCCTGCATACGGCTGAACTGCTGGCTCGGAATCCGGACTGGAAATATCAGGCTCATAAGACACTGTCAGACTGCCTGATGTCCAAAGATGTCAACATTCGTTGGCTGGCCTGCTACAGCCTGGCTGATCTGCAACCGGAAGATGACCGTGTCGTAGCGGCCCTCTCGCTGGCTCTGCAGGATAAAGCAAGTCAGGTGCGTGCGGGAGCCGCTTATGCACTGGGAGAGATTGGGCCCTTCGCTCACAAATCAATTCCAGAACTGCAGAAAGCACGGTTTGATACGAACTCAGACGTTCGAACCGCAGCCCGTAATGCCTTGACCCGGGTAAGCCATCGGATCAATGCTCCTTCAGCCAACTGATTGAGTATGTGCTAAAAAGCTCCGAACGGTTTCAGATTCGCGAAAGCAATCTGGAACCGTTTTTTTATGCCCGTCTGAAACCAGAGTTCAGCGATTCTGGAATGCGGTCAGTTGAGGCATCTCAGCCTGACGGTCAGCGTTATGCAGGGGAGTTGCACTGGCCACACGCTGAGGCGGGGGGCATTGCGGGTTGCTGGTCAGATGGCGTTCCAGCCGGCCCTCGAGTGCCTCTTCTTTCTGTTCCAGGATCTGCTGCCGACGTTTCCGCTCGCGGGAATCGGCCAGCGCACCCAGTCCAAAGTATGAGATGACGCCGAAGACGCCCATCATCAGGAACGAACTGTTAGCAGGCACGGATGAAATATTTCCCGTGGCCATACCCAGAATAAAGATACTGATAATCAGGATCGAGGTATGGCTCAACAATGGTCGCCCATTTGCCTGTGATGAAGCTCTTTTTCTAGAATGTGTCATAAGAGATCTCTGTCCCGGGATACTTTGTAAAGGGGAATCAATCTATAATGAGCCTCAACAAATGGCCCTGTTCCCTTGAGAGATGTAGTTCTACTCATCTAAACTTAGGTCGCGTGTCCGCGGTGGTCAAAAAAAAGTCCTGGATTTAGCCTGAAATCAGGAAATTCCTTTGTCTGCTGGCTGAATTACAGCAAGTTTGGATTCCCCTGGCGTTCAGGTCCGTAGGATCCGAATATCTGATGCATCTGTTGCAGGAGTGAAGAGCGTCCGTGAAAATTGCCTTGGCCCAGCTGAACCCGACGGTAGGTGACCTGCGCGGAAACTGTCAGCGAATCTTGGAAGCAGTGCAACGAGCTGAACAGGCCGGCGCTGAACTGGTCCTGTTTTCGGAACTGGTTGTCTGCGGATATCCCCCCAAAGACATCCTGTTGAGAGAAGGTTTCATCGCAGCATGTGACCGGGCAGTAGAAAAACTGGCACAGGATATCCCCGCCAATATCGGCGTGATTGTAGGACATCCGACCGGACGAGATCTTCCCGGCAGACGCATGGCAAACGCGGCCAGCCTGCTCTGTCAGGGAGCTGTCGTGGAATGCGTGCACAAGCTGCTGTTGCCTAATTACGATGTCTTTGATGAACAGCGCTATTTCCGCCATGCCGAGCTGGAGCAGATCCGCCCCGTCACTTTTCGTGGGCTCAAACTGGGCCTGCATATCTGCGAAGACGCCTGGTGGGGGCAACCCGATACCTTTTATCATGATCAGCCGGTGCAACTCCCCGATCCGGTTCGAATCCTCGCCGAAGCCGGTTCCGATCTGCTGATCAACATCTCTGCCAGTCCCTTTGAAATCGACAAACGAAAACGACGGCAGCAGATCATTCAGTCGCATGTGGATCGTTACTCAATCCCTTACCTGTTCGTCAACCAGGTGGGGGGCAACGATGATCTGGTGTTTGACGGACATAGCTTCGTCCTCGATCAGAACAGTCAGCTTCAATTACAGATGGCCGGTTTCAAAGAAGATCTGCAGCTGTTTGATACTGAGGCGGTCGTTGAATCGCCTCTCGAAATTTCACCCCTGTCCCGCGAAGAGCAGTTGTTCGATGCCCTGGTGCTGGGCCTGCGGGATTATATGCAGAAGTGTGGATTCACCGATTGCGTTCTTGGCCTTTCGGGGGGCATCGACAGCGCCCTGGCCGCAGCGGTCGCAGCCGAGGCCATCGGCCCGCAGCACGTGCATGGTCTGCTGCTCCCCAGTCGATACAGCAGCGATCACAGTGTGGCGGATTCACTGGCACTGGCGGAGAATCTGGGCATCAATTATGAAACCGTGCCCATTGATTCAGTGCATCAGGCTTTTGAGAATCTGCCTGTTATCGGCGATGATTTACGCGAAGCACCTGCAGGGCTGGCAGATCAGAACCTGCAGGCGCGTATCCGCGGCGCCAATGTGATGGTTCGTAGCAATCAACATGGCTGGATGGCTTTAGCGACCGGTAACAAGAGCGAACTGGCCATGGGATACTGCACGCTGTATGGCGACATGGCCGGAGGTTTCGCCGTACTCTGTGATGTGCTGAAATGTGATGTCTACCTGGTTTCGCGTTATGTTAACCAGCGCGCCGGCCGTATTGTGATTCCGGAGAACATTCTGGATAAGGCACCCAGTGCAGAGCTGGCACCGAATCAGGTCGATCAGGACTCACTGCCACCTTATGATGTTCTGGACGGGATTCTGAAAGGTTTGATCGAAGACGAACGTTCCGTGCGGAGCATGTCGGAGCAGTATCCACGTGAGACCGTTCAATGGGTTGCCAATCGCCTGGATCGGAATGAATTTAAACGTCGACAGATGCCACCCGGCATTAAACTGTCAGCCCGGGCATTCGGATCAGGTCGTCGTATGCCGATGGCGGCCCGCTTTCACTGGGACGAAGAGTAAGTACTGAAGCATCAATGGAATTCAATTCGCTGGTTAGTAGAGAGTTTTCTATGAAGTATTTCATCCTGTTTATCACCTGCCTCCTGTTTCTGTCAGCAAGTCTTCCCGAGGTTCGCTCGGCTGAACCAACCCGACTGCCGCATGCTCAGGCAGCAGCGGGGATGAACCCACAGAGGTTGTCTGAGATTGACTTTGTCGTCGAGCGTGGTCTGGCGCGAGATTCGATGCCCGGCGCCGTGGTGCTCGTGGGATATAAGGGCAAAATTGTTTTCCTCAAAGCCTACGGCTATCGTCAGGTGAAACCCGAAAAACGGGCCATGACGACAGATACCGTCTTTGACCTGGCCTCCCTGACAAAACCGATCGCGACCGCGACCAGCGTGATGAAGTTAATCGAGCAGGGGAAGTTGAAGCTCAGTGATCCAGTATCGAAATATATTCCGGAGTTTGCCGCCAACGGCAAGCAGGATATTACCATCTATCAGCTGCTGACCCATCAGGGAGGCCTGATCCCGGATAACTCCATCAAAGATTATCTGGATGGTCCTGAAACCGCGATGCAGAAGATTTATGCTCTCAAACTCTACTATGAACCGGGAACACGGTTTGCCTACACCGATGTCGGCTTCATCCTCCTGGGAGATATTGTGAAACGAATCAGCGGAGAATCGGTGCATGAGTTTTCTCAGAAAAACGTTTTCCAGCCGCTGGGGATGCAGGAAACCGGGTACCTGCCGGCAGACGAACTGAAACAGCGGGCCGCGACAACGCAGGAACGGGACGGACACTGGATGCAGGGGGAAGTTCATGATCCGCGTGCATATCGACTCGGAGGCGTCGCCGGGCATGCGGGACTATTTTCGACTGCCGAAGATCTGGCGGTCTACGCCCAGATGATGTTGAATCAGGGAAGCCAGAATGGTACCCGTGTTCTGAAACCGGAAACGATCGATCTCATGACGCGGGGCTATCCTGTCGTCGATGACATCCGGGGTCTGGGTTGGGACAGCCTGTCGCGTTATTCCTCGAACAGGGGCGACCTGTTTTCCCCACGCGCGTTCGGGCATGGCGGATTCACGGGAACTGCGATCTGGATGGATCCCGTTCAGGACCTGTTCGTGATTTTTCTCAGCAACCGAGTACACCCCGACGGGAAAGGCTCTGTCAATTCTCTGGCGGGACGGATTGGTACGATTGCCGCTGCTGCGATTACCGGACAACCGGCAGCGACTGCGGAAGTCAAAGTTGCCTCAAAAGCCAGCCTGGATGTGCTGACCGGAATTGATGTCCTGAAGCGGGAACAGTTCAAGTCATTAAATGGAAAACGCATTGGCCTGATCACGAATCATACCGGGCTCACCCGCGAGGGGGAGAGTACGGTGCAGGTTCTCAATGACGCACCACAGGTGCAGTTGAAAACCCTCTTCAGTCCCGAGCATGGCTTTGCCGGTAAACTGGACGTGTCGAAAATCGGCGATTCCACTGACGCAAAGACGGGGCTGAAAATCTTCAGCCTGTACGGCAAAACGCGAACGCCTACGCCGGAAAGTCTGCAGGATCTGGATGCGCTGGTGTTCGACATCCAGGATATCGGAGCGCGGTTTTATACATATATCTCTACGATGGGGAATGCGATGCGGGCTGCAAAACAGCAGGGCATCAAATTTATTGTGCTGGATCGGCCGAACCCGATCAATGGCGTCGATTACGCAGGACCCGTGCTGGACGAAGGAGCTCAATCGTTTGTCGGTTACCACCGCATACCCGTGCGTCATGGCATGACTGCGGGCGAACTGGCCCGGATGTTCAATACGGAAATGCAGATCGGCGTCGACCTGCAGGTCATCAAGTTGCAAAACTGGAAGCGGGACATGTATTACGACGAGACCGGGCTGACCTGGGTCAACCCGTCGCCCAATATGCGGAGTCTGAATCAGGCCGTCCTGTATCCCGGGATCGGTTTACTGGAGACGACAAATCTGTCGGTTGGACGTGGAACGGATACGCCCTTCGAATGGATCGGGGCTCCCTGGCTGAAAGGCATGCAGCTGGCTGAAGCGTTGAACCGGTCGGGATTGCCGGGTGTACGATTTGTGCCGGTTGAGTTCACTCCGGAATCGAGTAAATTTTCCGGGGAACTGTGTGGCGGTGTGAATTTTATTGTCACCGACCGGGAGCAGTTTCAACCCGTGCAGACCGGCTTGGAGATTGCCATCCAGTTAAGGAAACACTTTCCACAGGAGTGGGAGACACGGAATTTCAATCGATTGCTGGGAAATCAGCGTGTCTTTGATGCTGTGCTGCAGGGAGAGTCTCTGATGCAGATCCGCTCTGGCTACCAGCAGGATCTGGCAGAGTTCGGCGTACGGCGGGCCAGGTATCTCATGTATTAAAGTCGGACCAAGGATCAAAGCAGTCTACCACTCACTGGTGTCGTAGATGACTTCCTTGGACCCAATGATGGCAGAATCGAAGGCCGACACCAGGCTTTCATCCTTGTGTGGATAGTTAATCGCGTTCAGCACATAACGAATGCAGTTCAGCCGGGCGCGCTTTTTGTCGTCGGAACGAATGACAGTCCACGGACAGGCTTTGGTATCCGTCGCCATGAACATCGCATTCTGGGCATTGGTGTATTCGTCCCACATGCCCAGGCTCTTGACATCGATAGGGCTGAGTTTCCACTGCTTCAGTAGATCGGTTTCTCGTGACTTGAAACGGCGGTACTGTTCCTCGCGGCTCACAGAGAACCAGAGCTTGAACAGGTGAATGCCCGAATTCACCAGCATGTTTTCCAGCTGTGGCGCCTCACGGAGAAAGGTATGGTGCTCGGTAGGGCGGCAAAACCCCATCACCGGTTCGACGACGCCCCGGTTGTACCAGGAACGATCAAAGAAGACGATTTCTCCCTCAGTGGGTAAATGCTCGATGTACCGCTGGAAATACCATTGGCCTTGCTGGGTATCGCTCGGTTTGGGCAAAGCGACAACCCGGGCACCTCGGGGATTGAGGTGTTCGGTGAAACGTTTGATCGTGCCCCCCTTGCCGGCGGCATCCCGTCCTTCAAACAGTAACACAATCCGTTCGCCATTCAGTTCGACCCAGCGCTGCAGTTTTAACAGTTCAATCTGCAGCGGCACTAACAGTTCTTCGTATTCCGGTCGTTTTAGTTTCTGGCGATAGGGGTATTTCTCGCAGAGGATATCCCGTTTATGCGCTGCTTTTACCTTGTTCCGGATTTCTTCCGGTACGACATCCTGGGGAAGTTTCCGATGCCAGGTGACCGGCATGAGCGCCGCTTCCTGTTCCTGTTTGTCTGTTTTGGACGAGCCCATGCTGATTCCTGTTCTGCTGAAGTGATACCGGCTGTGGAGAGATGAACAGTAAACTTTATTATGAAGATCCTGTGAGAAAAGTGGAACCGGATTTCGGGTCGTGAGCCGGGTTTGAATTAAAAGGGACGTTGTTTGTTATGTAAGTCGCTTTTATTTATAGAGATAAGTGCTTCGGTGCTGCTGGTCGATTTGTGAAGTTGTCAAGACAGAACGGGGCCTATGATCGCCAACTTCCTCTTGCAGTAAAACGGGCTTTTTTTTACGCTCCCGCTCTCATCTCTCAATTCTTACCCGAAGTACATTCAAAAACACTCACTCTGAACAGACTGAAACCGTGCAGCTTTTCTGCTGCCGACGGTAGCACTCCGTCTCTCTGTTTCAAATCAGGAAAGTATATCTGATATGTGGAGACCACTTCTCATCACAGGCATTCTGGCTGTTGTGCAGCTTGCGGGAAGCAATACCGGTATCGCCCAGGAATTTCGCATCCGGACGACGGTGTATCACCATCAGCCGCAGATCGATCCGACAATCGTCTCGCGGAGTGTTTCCATCTTTCATGCAGAGAAGGTTTACGATCATGTCGACGGACTCGGAGAAGTCACCATTTTCGAGCCGGCCCGGAAACGTCTGATGATTCTGAACGAATCGCGGATGATTAAAACCGTGATCAACTTTGATGAAATCAAGAATGTGCTCAACGTCGCCCAGCATCAGACTCAGGAATACATTCACGATCAGCTCAAAGTCCAGGGAAGCCAGGGAAAGAAGATTGCCTCCGAACTGCAGTTCCAGCTGGAACCACAGTTCAATATTCAGTTCGAGAACAACAAAAATCTGCTGACTCTGGACAGCAAGCTGATTACCTACCGCGTGCAGTGCGTCACACCTGATCAACAGGACGCTGTGGAAACCTACCTGCGTTTTGCAGACTGGATGGCACGCCTGAATTACGTGCTGCACCCTTACACGCTGCATCCCACTTCACGGATTACGCTGAACGAAGAGCTGCGAAGCCGCAAGAAACTGCCCATCGAAGTGGAACTGCAGACTCGCATGGAAGACCCGCTTCACCTGCGTGCCGAGCATAAAATTCACTGGAAGCTGGACCACAAGGATCGTGGCCTGATCCATCACTGGGAAACCCTGCGTAAGAATAAAGATGTAAGCTCCATCACTCTGCAGGAATATCTCCGCAATCAGTTCGCGAATCTGCGGAAGTAATAGAGCTGATTTTCACAGCGTTACTTCCCAATCACAGGAATCTCGGCTGGCGGCTCATACCAGTCGACTTTCTGTTCGAGCCGTTTGGAAAGCTCTGCCAGATTCTGGTTCAGGTAATTGATGAGTGCCTGGTCTTTGTGTGGTTTCCAGTCATAGAGCAATAGTTCCCGATACGCTTCTTCAGGAGACTTTTTCTGGACCAGCATGCGATAAGCGGCGACAACACCACCGGTTCGCTGTGCACCAGCGGCACAGTGGACCAGAACCGGTTTACCCGCTTTTTCACAGCGCATGAGTTCAGCGACCGCTTCCGCGTAATCGTCAACATCACCTGTTCCGTCGCCAATCAGATGCAGCACCTGGTGGTCGATGTGTAATTTCTTCGCCGTTTCGACTTCGGTTTTCAGGAAAGGCTTCTGTAAGTCGCTGCCGTTGAGCGCGATGACCTTTTCGATTTTGTTTTCACGCAGCACAGGCTCAATCAGGTGACTGGAGATCTGGCCGCTACGGTAGATTTTGCCTGGTTCTACGACGCCAAAGCGTTTCGCTACCAGGCGGTCTTCCAGCAGACCCTCCCAGAGTAGTACTCCGCCACCGATCAGTGCGCACACCAGAAGGGAGAATTTAATCAGTTTATGCCGCCGGACTGGTTTTTCGGTGGTTTGCACAGCTGCATCCTGCTCAGTGCTGGTACTCATGGTCTTCCTCATTGATTCGAGTACGGTATCGCGTTTTTCGGGGAATCCTCACCCCGGGCTGAAAGCATTGTAGTCCAACCTCGCGCCGTCTGAACAGGGGAAAATCAGCCCCTGTTTCAGGGGGAATCTGGCGATTCAAAGGGGCTGGCGTTGGCGCTGGGGAAATATTTGCACATCGCGATTCCCAGTCCATAAAGCAGTAATAATGGCAGCATCATCAGCAGCATACTCATCGGATCCGCGGGGGTCATCAGCATCGAGATGATGGAAATCACGAGGATGGCCATCCGGGTTTTCTCGATGTAATCTTTGACCTCGAAGACGGAGATCCGTTCCAGGAAGAGCATAATCAGCGGTAACTGGAAGCTCAGACCGAACATCAGGGGGAGTGTAATCGCAAAGCTGATCCATTCCGAAAGCCGGATCTGCGGATTCACACCCAGGAGTTTATTGAACCCAAGCAGGAAGTTGAGCACAAACGGAAAGACCGCATAGAAACAGAACAGGGCACCACCGAGAAACAGAAAGATACTGATCGGGAGGTAGATATAGACATACTTGCGTTCATGAGGGTAGAGCCCCGCAGCCACAAACAGCCAGATCTGATAGATCACCCAGGGACTGGCCAATACCAGACCGGCGACAAAAGAAACCTTGAGGTAAATCGTGGTAAACGCTTCCTGAACTGCCAGTGTTACCGGCTCTGCCATCGTGTCTTCGATGTTGTTGATCCGGTGCTGATAGTCCTGGAGAATCTTCTGCAGTGCCTTGTTTTCAGCAGTGGGGTTCTCCTGGGCACTCAGGCTTGCGATCAGGTCTTCAATGCTTTTCTGCTGTTCTGGCGACTCTTCTTCGGGGAGCTTGTCCAGATTGTACTCTTTCAAAGCAGAGTCGATGGGAGCCCGCACCACTGCAACGATTTTATGTCCGATAAACAGGGCCAGGACCACACAGATCGCCAGTCCAATTAATGCCTTCCAGAGGTGGATTCGCAGGGCTTCGAGGTGATCTCCGAAGCTCATCGTCGATTCGTCAAATAGATCGTGAGACTGTGGTTTCATCAAACTATGTCATTCTGGAGTGACCAATGCCCGGCGGTACCACGATCAACAGCTTGACTGTAAGGTGAACGGCCATGGCATCGATGAGATGAGTGGGTATGGTTCAGAACAATTGGGATACTGTCACTGGCTCCCGGCAATCCAGCTCGCTTCAGGAACTGAATCAGGAGTACCCACTCTGGTTGCCCGCTGGATGAGCAGGAGGGAAGAGCGGTCAATACTGACTTTATTGTAAACAACCAGACAGGGCTGTCAACCAGCGACTACCGACTGAGGCCGATTTCCGTGATTATGGGACCGCTGGTTCGGCCGGTGCTGCATCAACTGCAGGGTCAGCAGGACCCTCACCAGCATCAACAGCGGCGGGTTCTGCGGCCGGATCTTCCGGGGCCTGAGCGTTCGCATTATTATTCAATTCAGTGAAGATCATGCTGACGGCATGATAGACGAGTCCAATTTGAGTGAGCGTACTGGCTATGAAAAACAGGGTCCAGAGCATCATCGTGCCACCGATTTCCTTGTCTTTCTTGGCATAGATCCAGCCCATGACATATGCGTAAATTGAGACAAAGAAACCCAGAATTGCAAATCCCAGCCCTTCTTTCTGCTTGATCTGGGCAAGCACATTGAACAGACAGCCGATCTGAGCGACCCCCATAATGATGAGCAGAACACGCAACAGAAGCAGGGGCATGAGGGGAATCAGGAAGAACATCGCAATCCCGACCACCACACCGATCCCGATTCCGACCAGCGAAAGCTGCCAGCGGGGAGTCGGGGGGCCCGTTTTCTCCCGTTCGGCTTTCGAAACGTATTTGACTTCTTCGAGCTTGGTGATCAGTTGTAAATCCGGTTTGCAATGGACGGCCAGCAAGCCATTCACCCGGGCATTGTAAATCAGAGTCGGGGCATAAAACGCACAGGCGAACAGCCAGAGAATCGAAGGCAAGATCAGCACTTTGGGCTGCAATTCAACTGGCTTTTTGCCAACCATGGGGCCTTCGACAAAATCTTCGATCTTGTTTTCATCGGCCCATTCTTTGGCGTCATTATCGGCAGCGACGGCCGAGTTATAGCGGACGTTTGAGAAAAATGTATCCAGGTCACTACCGGAAATGGCTCCGATGGCCGCCAGACAACCGAGGGCCGGCAATGTTGTGACAAAGAAGACAAAGCACCAGAACAAGGCTGGTTTCGCGAGAGTTAAAAACACTCTGCCCAGTTTATGAACCAGCCAGCCCGGTGTGGAATCGGCCACAGTCATATGAGGCATCGCCAGGGGAAACATCAGAAATGTCGGTATGAATCCAACGGCAATCAACGCGGCACCGATGGGAATCGATCCGTTAGTGATATAGTAATAGCCGATGGTGCCAAACACGGCCTGTGCAGGCAAACTGAACAGTACGATCCAGAAAATGAACTTCATTCCCAGGGCCGAACAGAGGAAGAAGTCAAAGTTGATCCGTTTGAGTTTATCTTTCTTCTGCAAGGCGTAGCGAACGACTTCGGTCTGAATAAACCAGATCCAGCCTGGAACTGCCATAATGGAGACAAAGGCAATGAATCCCCAGAAAGCTCTCGGTGGAGTCCGATGGCACCAGAACATCATGAAGATGGCACAGAAGAAGAGTGTGCTGGCGATAAACGAATACAGAAAAGTTTTGGTTGCCAGCCCCTTATGATTTCCCAGAAACGTATAAGCATCGCCCCAGGATTTCGAGTAGAACTCTTCGATCGCCGGGCCTTTTCGTCTCCGTTTTTTACGGGTCTTTTCGCTCAGACGACCGGTGGTCAGGTTCACGCCACAGTTGGAGCATTCAATATCTTCTTCATCCGCATCGTGCCCGCAACGGGGACAGATCCGGGCTTCCTTGTCCTCAATCTTATCGATATCAAAACTGGCCAGAAAATCATCCGTGTCCGCTGACTTGCTGGCAGTGGCGGCCCGTTTCTTCCGCTTCTCGCCAGAGGGGACCTTAACCGGTGAGCCGCATCCTTTGCAGCGTACCCGCTTTCCAGCCGCTTCATCTTTGACAGGAAAGGTGGTATCACATTCTTTGCAATGAACCTTGATGGGCATGAATGACCTTCGAGATGTTGAGAGATATCGCTCGTAGTGAAACTGAGCAGAGTCCACCTGTTAAACAGCTCCAGCCAGGGACCGGGATGGGCAATGACAGGATGGACTTGCGCATTTTTCTAATTATCAACAGAGAGAGGGGCAGTTCGCAAGTGGACAGTCATGGAATTTCAGGGGCACTCGATTTCTTGCTGACAGATCTGACGGGTTAATTCAGCAAAGGATCATGCTGCTGGACGGCGAGTATTCGTTGTAATTCATGTAAACGGACGCACGCTTCTTGTTCCGCATTTCCCTGGCTGTTGCATTGGGAGAAACAGTTGATTGCCCGCTGCAGGCAACGCGCGGCGCGTTTCAGACGACCAGTTAACTGGAAAACTTCCGCCAGATGGACCAGGTCCTGTCCCAGGGCAGAATGGTTTTGCGTCTGTTGATGGAGTTGATATGCCTTACGCAGGTAGACGATAGCGCGGAGATGATTACCTTGTAAACCCTGTAGGATACCAAGGTTGCCCCAGTCGGCGGCCTGGGCATCCGCATCGCCGTCAAGTATCTCTCGGCTAAGTGAAATGTTCAGTAGTTGTTCGGCAAGCTGATACTCCTGCTGCAATATCGCGTCGTTGGCCCTGCCTGTCAGATCGCAGGCTGCATGCTCGGACAAATGATGAATTTCTGATTCGAGAGTCTGATGGTCAGCGGAGCGAAGATCCCCCCAGGCGATCGAATATTGCTGAAACTGGGCTGCGAGTTGCGAATACCCCAGTTCACGATAGGCGATCGCCAGGTTGTGGCAGGCGACTGAGCGAAGGGATTTTTCGTTACTCTGGTGTGCATAATCCAGGACCAGCGAGAATGGTTCAATCGCGTCAGCAGTCTGACCCGTCGACAGGAGAAATTCACCCAGTCCCAGCTGGCGTTGCCAGTCTGGTCCTTCAAATTCCTCTGCGTAAAAGAGTGCACGGGCCTGGCCGAACTTTCCCTGTGATGCCAGCTCACGTGCATGCAGGCTCAGGGTATTCAAGTTCAGGTAGGGACTGTTGTTGTCAGATGTAGAGGAATATGGCTCAGGCACGTCTCTCGGTCTCCTGTTATGGATCGTGATTGAAACAGAGAGAGAGTGTGCGAGGAGCTTGAATAAGAATGGAACGGTGTGAACCGCCGCTGATTTGAGAAGATCAGCCCCTGATTGAGAGCTCAGGGAAGTTATTGGGTTGGGTTTGTAGTGATAGTACCTATTTTAACATTTATGTCAATTTGAATTCCCTGGTTTTCTCTGAGATTATTCAGACTGCCTCAGGATCGGATGTCGTGGAGGATGAATGTACTCGCGCTGCCAATATGGCAGCGAATTTGAATTGTGCACGACTGTCCGGCAGCAAACCTGACATGCCTTGATTTCGTCGTGAATTCTTAAGTTCTTATATATTTATGTCTTATGGATTAATCTGTAAATAGGCACGGCGTTCGCATCTAGTCCGGGTACGCTAAGGTCTGCAGTCAGATCTCAGCTGAGAATGTGTTGTTGTGGTCTGGCTTACAGCCACCACAGATCATAAATCACCCCGATGTGAAGACATTTGAGTCGAAATCAAAGCAAACTAGGAGATCCCAATGGCGAAGAAGGCTGCCAAAGCAAGCAAAGGCGCCCGTATTGTCCCTCTTGGTGACAAAGTCGTTCTGAAAAGAGAAGTTGCCGAATCAACCACCGCAGGTGGGATTGTTTTACCAGACAGTGCCCAGAATAAACCACAGCGTGGTGAAGTGGTCGCCGTGGGAGATGGACACGTCAAATCTGACGGAACCAAGCTGCCATTGACGGTAAAAGAGGGCGACCGTGTCATTTTCAGCCCTTATGGCGGAGATGAAATCAAAATCGGCGGAGAAGAATACCTGCTGCTCCGCGAAAGTGACATTCTGGCAACTTACTAGGCTGTCATTGTTGTATTACCGGATCATCGCTCCCCGATCGGGTGCAGCGATGACTCTTCCCTTCATATTTCATACTGCGTACATGGAGATATAGTGAAATGGCAAAGATGATTGCCTTTGATCAGGAAGCTCAGGAAGCGATGCGACGCGGCATCAGCAAGCTGGCAAAAGCCGTTCGTGTCACTCTGGGGCCGAAAGGTCGTAACGTCATTCTCGAGAAAAGCTTTGGTTCTCCGACTGTAACCAAAGACGGTGTATCTGTGGCCCGCGAAATCGAACTGTCTGACAAGTTCGAAGACATGGGAGCCCGCATGGTGCGTGAAGTTGCCAGCAAAACATCTGACATTGCCGGTGACGGAACCACAACCGCGACCATCATGGCTGAAGCGATCTACAACGAAGGCTTGAAGTCTGTTGTAGCCGGCGTCAGCCCGATTGCCATGAAGCGTGGCATGGATAAGGCTGTCGAAGACATCGTGGACAAACTTCACAAGATGTCTATCGAGTGCAAAAACAAAAAGGCCATCTCGCAGGTTGGTAAAGTCGCTTCTAACGGCGATGAAGAAATCGGCAAGATCCTGGCTGATGCCATGGAACAGGTCGGTAAAGATGGTGTGATCACCGTTGAAGAAGGCCAGAGCCTGCACACCAGCTTCGAAGTCGTCGAAGGGATGCAGTTCGATCGTGGTTACCTCTCACCTTACTTCGTGACCGATCCTCAGAGCATGTCTTGCGAACTGGAAGACTGCTACGTGCTGGTACACGAAAAGAAGATTTCCAACATCAAGGACCTGGTTCCTGTTCTGGAAAAAGTGGTTAACGCCGGCAAGCCGCTGCTGATCATCGCTGAAGACATCGAAGGCGAAGCGCTTTCGACTCTCGTGATCAACAAGCTGCGTGGTACCTTCCGCTGCAGTGCAGTCAAAGCTCCCGGTTACGGTGACCGTCGTAAAGCCATGCTGCAGGATATCGCCATCATGGTTGGTGGTCAGGCAATCTTCGAAGACCTCGGTATTCAGCTGGAAAACCTGCAGCTGTCTGACCTGGGCGTCGCCAAGAAAGTGACCGTCGATAAAGACAATACCACCATCATCGAAGGTGGCGGAAAGCCAGGCGAAATTAAAGCCCGTATCGACCAGATCCGTCGCGAACTGGAAAACTCCACCAGCGACTACGACAAAGAAAAACTGGAAGAACGGATTGCCAAGCTGTCCGGTGGTGTTGCCCAGATCAACGTGGGGGCCGCTACAGAAAGCGAAATGAAAGAAAAGAAAGCACGCGTCGAAGACGCGCTGCACGCCGTACGGGCTGCTGTTGCTGAAGGGATCCTTCCCGGCGGTGGCGTTGCTCTGCTGCGAAGCTCTGCTGCCTGCAAGCCGACCGGTCTTTCTCAGGAAGAAAAAGTAGGTTACGAAATCATTCTGCGTGCCTGCCGTGCACCACTGACTTCGATCGCCAACAATGCCGGCGACGATGGCAGCGTGGTTTGCGAAAAGGTTTCGGAACTGGAAGGCAACATGGGCTACAATGCCGCGACTTCCAAGTACGAAGATCTGGTCAAAACCGGGATCATTGACCCGACCCGCGTGACCCGGTCCGCTCTGCAGAATTCCGCCAGTGTTTCAACCCTGCTGCTGACCAGCGATGCTCTGATCGCTGAAAAAGGCAAGGATGACCATGGCGACGACGACCTGCACTAAACGCAGGTTACGTCCCGTTTTTTAATAGATGCGAAAGCACCCGACAGTCATTCTGTCGGGTGCTTTTATCATATCTGTCGCGTCTGTGATGGCTGAACGGTTGTGGAAGGCATCCGGCTTTCAGGCAGCAGTTTTCGTATTTTGCGGCTCAGAATGTTAGAATGTGCGCATTGCGGATGCGTTTCGATCATAGTACCATTTGCATCGTTCGCAGATTCCGTCGAATTCGTTTCTTTACTCCTTCATTTCCAGAAGATTGGTAGAATTTCGTGGCAAGAGAAAAAGTAGTTCTGGCATACAGTGGTGGTCTGGATACTTCCGTCGCCGTTAAGTGGATCAATGAAAAATACGACATGGACGTGATCACTTATACCTGTGATCTCGGTCAGGGTCGCGATGTGGACGGAGTCAAGGAAAAGGCGATCAAAACCGGTGCTGTTGAAGCCGTAGTCGAAGACGTGAGAAACATGTTTGTCGACTTCTTCGTCTGGCCTTCATTGATGGCTGGTACCATGTACGAAGGTAAGTACCCTCTGGCGACTGCTCTGGGGCGTCCGCTGATCGCACACCGGATGGTGGAAGTCGCGAAAGAACACGGAGCGACCGCTGTCGCGCATGGCTGTACCGGTAAAGGTAATGACCAGGTCCGCTTCGATGTCTCCTTCCAGACCCTGGCACCACAGCTGAAAATCATTGCCCCCGTTCGCGAGTGGAAATGGACGCGAACCGAAGAACTGCAGTACGCCAAAGAACATGGAATCGAAGTTGAAGCCACCAAGGAAAGCATCTTCAGTATCGATCAGAACCTCTGGGGACGTTCGGTCGAGGCAGGCATCCTGGAGGATCCGTGGGTGGCTCCGCCGAAAGAAGCTTACAAGTGGACCGCGTCTCCCAACGATGCTCCCGATCAACCAGTAGAACTGGAAATCGAATTCGAACAGGGACGTCCAATCGCCATCGATGGTAAGGAAATGGACGGTGCTGACCTGATCGCACACCTGAATAAAATTGGTGGCGAAAATGGTGTCGGTCGGATCGACCACGTTGAGAACCGTCTGGTCGGTATCAAGAGTCGTGAGATTTACGAAGCACCAGCTGCCGTTATACTGCATAATGCACACCGTGAACTGGAATACCTGACACTCAGTCGGCAGTCACTGCGATTCAAAACGTTCGTCAGCCAGACTTGCAGCGATATTATTTACGATGGTCTCTGGTACAGCTCTTTCCATCAGGACCTGATGGGATTTGTTGAAAAGAACCAGCGGTTTGTTTCCGGAACAGTGCGCGTCTCGCTGTATAAAGGAAATCACACCGTAACCGGTCTGAAGAGCGAACACAGCCTTTACAGTCCCGAACTGGCGACCTACGAAGAAGGCGACCAGTTCCCGCACGAGACTGCCTTGGGCTTCATTCGTATTCACGGACTGGCACAACAGACACAAGCCCGCCAGCAGTTGTTGAAGGGAGAACCGAGTTCGAAACCGACCCGGATTATGCCCCCCAGTCAATCCGATAAATCCTGATCACACCAACCGGTAAATTTCCGTGGTTCAGTTGCGCTGCTCTGACTGTTGCAGCTGACTCCGGAACCCGGTCCCCCAGGCTGTTTTCAGGTTGACTTCAAACAGGATAGTCGCGTGATGGATCAAACGACTCAGCAAGGACGTACGATTGCGATCGGTGACATTCACGGTTGTGATGTTGCGCTGGGAACGATTCTGTACCATCTGGAGCTCAAACGCGAAGATACCGTCGTCTGTCTGGGTGATGCTGTTGACCGTGGTCCGGGCACAAAGCATGTCATTGAAATGCTGCTGGATCTGAAGTCCACCTGTAAGCTCGTGATGCTCAAGGGGAATCACGAAGAGATGATGCTGGACGGACTCCATGGAGGACGCTGGGAGTCTACCTGGTTGCAGCATGGTGGAAAGGAAGCCCTGGATTCCTACGGGGGACGCTATGACCTCATCCCGGAGGAACACCGGATTTTCATGGCCACCGCTCTGGATTACTATGAAACGGACACCGACATTTTCGTGCATGCCACAGCTGTACCGGGAGTGCCGCTGGAAGATCTGACTCCACAGGAACTCCGCTGGGATCGACTCAAAGGGACCGAAGAGCCCGACCCTTCCGGACGACGGATTATCTGTGGGCATACAGCGCAAAAATCAGGGAAGCCGCTGGTCTTTGATGGCTGGGTCTGTCTTGATACAGCCGCCTATCGCGGCAACTATCTCACCGCGATTGACGTGAAGACAAATGAAATGTTTCAGGCCAAGCAGTCCGGAAAATACCGTGAAGGCAAAACCCTGGAACAGTATGTGGTGAAGTAGTCCGCATCGGGCAACGACTTGCGGGGGTCAGTCAGCGAGATGCATTACCACCATCTTTTCTTCGCTCATTTCATGAATCGCGTACTTGGGGCCTTCTTTACCGGTGCCGCTGTGTTTCAGACCACCGTAGGGCATTGCATCGGCCCGCCACTGACTGGACCAGTTGATGTGAATGTTACCGCTTTCGACCTGCCGGGCGAACTTCATGGCCCGATCAATATCCTGTGTAAAGATACCGGCCGACAGTCCGTAGGTGGTGTCATTGGCCAGCCGGACGGCCTCATCGATGTCATCAAAGTATGACAGAGCGACCGCGGGGCCAAAGATTTCGTCTTTAACGACCTGCATCTCCGGCGTAGTGTCGTCCAGAATGGTGGGGGCATAAATGGCTCCCTGTCGCTGGCCCCCGGTAATCAGGCGTGCTCCCTGGCTGACGGCTTCGTTGACCCACTGCTCAACCCGGCTGGCATCCGATTCCCGGACCATGGGGCCGATTTTGGTGCCTTCTTCAAGTTGATTACCGGTCTGCAGCACATCGACCTTGGATTTCAGTAGATCGACGAAATCTGTTTTGACTTTGGAAGAAGTCAGAATCCGCTGTGCCGAGATACAGACCTGGCCTGCATTGGCATAGCCGGCCATCGTAATCGCAGTCGCAGCTTTTTCCAGATCGGCATCGTCCATAATAACCACGGGACTGTTGCTGCCCAGTTCCATTGTCACACGTTTCATGCCGGCCATTTCACAGATTTTGGTTCCGACCTCGTAAGAACCTGTGAAGCTGATTTTGCGAATGCGGGTGTCGGTGCAGATGGCGCGGCCGATTTCTCCCCCGGGACCGGTGACGCAGGCGATCGCTTCGGGAGGCAGGCCGGCTTCGAGCAGGATCTCCGTCAGCTTCAGTGCAGAGAGTGGCGTGTCGCTGGCCGGTTTGATCAGGATCGCATTCCCCGCAGCAATGGCAGGGCCGACTTTGTGGCAGACCAGGTTCAGTGGGAAGTTGAACGGAGTAATCGCAGCCACGATGCCGCAGGGAACCCGCAGGGTGAATCCGAGTTTGTTTTTTCCGCCTGCGTTTCCTTCCAGTGGAATCATTTCGCCGGTCATGCGCCGGGCTTCTTCACCGGAGAGTCGAATCACCTCAGCACTGCGGCTGGCTTCGACCTGACCTTCTCCCAGGATCTTCCCGACTTCCAGGCTGATGGTGCGAGCCAGTTCGTCCTGATGTTCCAGCATCAGTTCCGCTGCTTTCTGCAGGATCACGCTACGTTCATAGGCCGTCATGGATTTCATGATCTGTGCCCCCCGCTCCAGCACACTTACGGCGCTCTGGATGTCCTCGCCGCTCCCCTGGGGTACTGTATCGATGACCGACTGATCAAAGGGGTTCGTCACATTGATTGACTGTTTAGTATCCTGCCACTGGCCAGCGCAAAACATTTTCATCTTGATCGAAACCTTCCGGAACGGAGTAACTCTAGGGAACAAACGCGTCCTTCAAATTCAGAATAGACGTGCGGCAGGAATCTGACAAGCCAGCGAAAGAACCGATTTTGGTTTTGCAGGGGGAATTTGACCTTAAGCTACTGTCAGCTAAGCGCTTAACGAGGCGTTTCGGTGCGGAAATCTGATCTTGGCAGGATACGGATATTCTGCTAAAAAACGGCCCACATTTCATGGGACAGTCTCGTCTCCGAATTCACTTCTCTCCAGTCCTCGGTACTGACTCTGTTTCGCGCCAGTGACGCACTCTCCCAACCTTCGAGACCTTTTATCAGACGGAAATGATCATGGCCAATCTACGATCTATGGCGCCGTGGATGACATGTATTGTCGTCACGCTGCTGCTGAATACGGGATGTGAAACCATGCCCGACTGGGACAATGGTATGGCGAGTGGCACACATCGAGCAGAAAAGCGGGTCAGTCAGGCAGAGCATCAGCGGATGTTATTCCTCACCGATCGTGATCCCGATGCGTTGAACTGGATCTTGAAGCATCGACTGCAATCCGGGATGTCGCGCGCCAGCGTAGAGAAAGAACTCGGTGAAGAAGGGGAATTCCAGGAATCCTCCAAATGGTTGAAGGCCACCGGTGGTTCATTCCGTACGACGGATGACGCGTACAAATGGGGACCGGATAAGACCGGTCGCAGCGTCTACCTGATGTTCCGGGACGACGTGCTGGTTAATTTCCATCCCGAAGATTTTAATCTGGATTAAGCCACTGATTCAGGTTCCTGAATTCTATTGAACCTGAACCATTTCCTTTTCTTTTTCCCGGTTCAGACGCAACTGGCCACAGGCGGCATCGATGTCATCCCCTTTACGCTTGCGGACAGTGACATTCACGCCCCCTTTCGCCAGCGTCATGAAGAAACGATCCACATCGGCCGTGGTAGGGCTCTGGTAGCCTGTCTCTTCAACACCGTTGGCCGGAATCAGGTTCACGTGTGCGTTGCGGTGTTTGAGTAGACCTGCCAACTCGCGGGCATGAGCCGGACTGTCGTTGACGCCGGACAGCAGGATGTACTCAAAGGTCACTCGTCTGCCCGTGGTGACGTAATAGTAATCGGTGGCATCCAGGATTTTCTGAATCCCGATTTTATTGTTCGTGGGAACGATCTGATCGCGGAGGACATCGTTGGGGGCGTGCAGGGAAACGGCGAGGATGTATGATTTGTTGACATCTGCCAGTTCCCGGATTTTTGCAGGAAGACCGACTGTAGAGACCGTAATCTTACGAGCGCCAATCCCCATGCCTCCCTTGTGATTTAAAGTATCCAGGGCAGGAATCAGTGCCGAGAGATTGGCCAGTGGCTCGCCGATTCCCATGACCACGATGTTGGAGATGCGTTCGTCTTCGTCAATCACGCGGTCCAGACGGAGAATCTGTTCCAGAATTTCGCCCATCGACAGATTCCGGGTCAGTCCCAGCAGTCCGCTGGCGCAGAAGACGCAACCCATCGCACAGCCGACCTGTGTACTGATACAAACGGTATTCCGCTTGGGCTCCCGCATCAGCACACATTCGACGTGGTGTCCGTCTTCCAGTTCCAGGAGTAGCTTTTCCGTGCGGTCCTTTGCGGTCTGCTGTTTGACGATCATGGTCGAAAACAGCCGGAAGTTCTCTTTCAGCAGTTCGCGAAACTTTTTGGAGATGTCGTGCATTTCGTCAAAATCGTTGACGCGTTTGGTAAAGATCCAGCGACGAATCTGGTCGGCACGATACGAAGACGAATCGTGATCAATGCACCACTGGGCAAGTTGTTCCCGGGTGAGATCGGTAATCAAGGGGAGTCGACCTGCTTCAACAGGAGAAGCGGTGGACGGAACATTTTCGGAAGAAAGCATGGTTTCTGGCTCAAGCGTGCGTTCGCGGTCGGACTGGACGCGGCGAATCGGTTTCGCAAATAATAAAAGTCGCGATTTGCACCGGCACCGGAAAAGCAGGGCCGGGATACGTTGCTGTCATCATATCGGGGACCGGGGCAGATGACTACTATTTATCGGACCAGATTTCTAATTCTGACCTGGTCAGAACCCGTTTCTGCCGGTTTTACGGTACATTCGTCTCTTCAGGAGGGGCTGGAAAGCTGACTACCGTCCCTTTTTTCCCTTTCTGGACATCCTGCTCCTCCTCGAATGTGCCCGGATCAAAAGAGAGGGCCGGGATTGGCGGAGGAGACTGGGGGATGCCCAGCTCAGGTACATCCAGCGTCGGAAGTTTCGACTTCGTCTCGGCCTGGAGAGTCTGCTCAACGGTGGGCTGCTGCGGACGAGGCTCGTCCTGCGACAGCCGTGGTGCATCCATGGCTGGTTGTGGTTTCTGTCTGACAATGCGTCGCCCGTCGTCAACGATGGCTTTGTCATTGAAGGCGATCCGCTGACCCTGAATTTCTGCACCAACAATCCGGTAGTGCTGGCCGGGAGGTGCTTTGAGTGTGTTCAGAGAATTGCCGACGTCAATCTGTTTGCGGTCCTGTGGGTTTGAAGCCAGCATCAGTTCCAGACTGGACCCGTCCGGATACTTCAATCGCAGTTTAGGTTGCGCACTGGCCAGGCCTGAGTTCGCAAACGGATTTCCAAATTCGGCGACCCGTTCAAATCGGGCATGAACTTCGTTTTGCCCGGTGGCAATTCGGGGGCGGGAATAGGTTTTGTTTGCCATCACCAGCTCCGCCTGAGACATGTGCAGGTGCCAGTTGCCGGTGGAAGCGATGACGATATCGTCTGCTCCAAAATGGAGCTGCGGGTAGACGTAAAGTGAGGATTCAATCTGTGCAGTGGCAACCGGAGGCATTTTGTCTGCCCCCAGAAACATGGCACATTGAATCAACGTAGGGACGGGAACGGATTTCACGACCTTGGGCTGATTCAACTGGGCCATCATTTTCTGCTTATTATTTGTCTTGTAATAGAGCGAAAGCAGGGCGACCGAGCTTTGCCGGGTTTCCAGATCGACGTCCAGATTCCGCAGAATGGCCTCTTCCGCTTCATCGGCCTGCTGATGCTTCTGCAGGATCTGAGAACAGAGCAGGTTGGCTTCCCAGACTTCGCTGGAATAGGTTTGTGATTTCATCGCCATCTGTGCGGCACCCGGTTGCCCCAGGTAGTCGCGAATACTGGCCAGGTTGGCCGTACCCGAAGCCAGCATATCATCTCGCCGGAAATAGCCTTCTCCGATACTCGCCAGTTCGGTATAGGTCTGCGAGGCGGCGAACAGTTGCCCCTGGGCCTGCTGAGTACGGGCGACGTAATACCAGTAGGGAGGATAGTGGCTCATGAAGCGTTCCATACGTTTCAGAATCCGTAATCGCACGCGCGGGTTCTGCTCCTGCATGGCTTCATCCAGCGCATCGAGATCCACATCCCGAATCAGCCATTGATCCGGAATCTTTTTCTCCTGGGCCAGTTTCCAGAAGGTGTCCAGGAAGAGGGTCGATTTGGAGATCACCGTCTCCATACGCTGCTTATCGACTTTCCAGAGGTCGAGGTCTTTCTGCGCCTGGACGTTCCGATAGTCCCACCAGCTGTTGGCACCCGTGCGGACGGCACTGCCAAACTGCAGTGTGAGTACATCGGTCGTGAGTGCCAGCGCGTTGATGGCCACTTTCTGGCGAGCCTGGTAATTATGTTTGTTCTTGAAGTATTCCCGTTCCTGGTCCGCGATCTCGACCTGTGCGATTTCATCGAGTACTGATGAGTAGAGTTTGATGACTTTCTCATCACCGATGCCGTTGAGGTTCAGGTTGTTGAGGATCTTTTCCCGTTCCTCATACATCACCTCTTTCGAGCCGGTTTTCCTGATGCGGTAGAACGCGGCGCGACAGTAGTTGAGCGCAATGGCGGTTTTGCTGGCCGTGGAATCAGGTTCCCCTGGTGTTTCTGCTGCATGTGAGGAGTCCGAAACGGAAACGCAGAACACAAAAGCCAGTATGATCAGAATTATCGGTTTTTGAAAAAGAGTCGGCATGGGCTCTCCTTAACTGCCGATCAACGTCATTATTTTGGCAGGAATTGGGATTGGTTTTTGGATGCTTTGCACATCGATGCAGGAAATTAATTTCATCACTCTAAGCTTACCCTACGAAAGCTAGTCGTGTGGGCGCGTCCTGAATTTTTGTAGGTTTTTCGCCGCTGCAAAATGGAGTCAGGTCCGGTTGAGTAAACTGGGATAACTTTGGTGTGTGGCTGTCTCTGGAGCCTCTGCCGGGCAAAAAAAATCCCCTGACTGCTGGAGCAATCAGGGGATTTTGAAATTTCAGATTGTTGGGATTGCTGATTAAGCAACCTTTCTGACCTGTGATGTCTCTGAATAGAGGGTCGGGAAGTGAGGAGAAGAAAGCCGACCCAGGCTTTCCGCAATTCCGCGAATCACAGTTTCCTGTTGAGTCGCTGTTAATTCAGAGAAAATAGGCAGAGCGAGGCATTCGCTGGTGATCAGTTCAGTGACAGGCAGGTCCCCTTCCTGGTATCCCAGATACTGGAAGCACTGTTGCAGATGCAGGGGACGTGGATAGTAGATCGCACAGCCAATCTGCTTTTCACGTAAGTCGTTCAGCACCTTGTCCCGCTGTCCGCCTTTGACACGGAGACTGTACTGATTGTAAACGTGACGACGGTCCGGCAGCACGGCAGGAGGTTCGATGCAATCCAGCAGCTGGTAGTGACGCAGCAGGGAATTGTACCGACGAGCATTTTCCTGTCGTTCGCTGGTCCACTGATCCAGATGTTTCAGTTTGACCCGCAGAACTGCTGCCTGCAGGGCATCCAGACGACTGTTGATGCCGACTTCAGCATGCTGGTAACCGCCCACGTCTCCGTGAACCCGGAGGCGACGGATTCGGGTAGCGAGATCCGGATCATCAGTGGTAACCAGTCCACCATCTCCGGCTCCCCCGAGATTCTTGGTTGGGAAGAAGCTGAAGCAGCCTACGGTTCCCAGGACACCAGCACGCCGGCCCCGGTATTCAGCGCCAATTGCCTGGGCTGCGTCTTCGATGACGGGAATCCCATTCCGGACGGCATTACGCCAGATGGGTTCCATGTCGGCACATTGTCCAAAAATATGGACAGGCATAATGGCTTTGGTGCGTTCGGTAATCTTTTCTTCGATGGACTCAGGGCACAGATTGAAGCTCACGGGGTCGATATCGGCAAATACCGGAGTCGCACCCACGCGGGCAATCGAGCTGCCTGTTGCAAAGAAGGTAAACGGGCTGGTAATGACTTCATCGCCGGGACCGATTTCCAGGGCCATCAGGGCCAGCAGGAGGGCATCGGTGCCTGAAGCAACTCCGATGGCATTCCGGGAGTCGCAATATTCGGCAATATCACACTCAAATTCAGCGACTTCATCGCCGAGAACGAAAGACTGATTTTCAAACACATTCAGGACGGCATCCTGAACCTCAGTCTTGATTCTCTGATACTGTTCGACGAGATTGATAAAGGGGACAGGTGTGGGGGTGTTGTTTGTCATTCAGCGACTCCATTCGCTATGGAAAACCGGGGAGTTCCGTGCTCAAAAACAGGTAAGTTTGGATGTTTTGAGAGATTTGATGCGGCTTAATTTCGAGTAAGTCGCAGAGATTTCGATCAAACTGAGCGGTCTCCATCCTGGATTACTCAAGGGCGAATCGAAATTTCGTGCGTAGATTATGTCGAGAACCAGATTCTGTCAATATGTGTCAATCCGAAAAAACGCAGGACTCAGGCTGGTCTCTGGAGAAAGAGTGCTAAGCAGATCATCAGGTCTTCTTTGTGGCCCTACCTTTGGCAAACAACGCATGATTATCAGGAAGATTGCCGATAGAAGAAACAGGGGCTGAGCCGGGCCGGGAATATGTAGTCTTGACACCTGATTTTCAGCGTTCTAGGATGAACTGTCCGTTTCTTTCGGAGGCGGGTTGATCAACTTGAGTTTTATCACAAATGACTGCCATTCAGACTCATCCACAGCGAGGTCTGATCGAGCGCGACTGGTAGTTTTTTGATTTTCGAAGTCTATAATACCATTAAACGCTTCGAGTAGATTAATCACATTTAGAAGTGCAACGTCCAGAAAGGAAAACTCATGGCACACGTGGTTACAGAGGCTTGCTTCAACTGCAAATACACAGACTGTGTTGTGGTTTGCCCCGTAGAATGTTTCTACGAAGGGGAATCCATGGTCTACATCAATCCTGATGAGTGCATCGACTGTGAAGCTTGCGTGCCAGAATGTCCGGTAGAAGCGATTTTTCACGAGGACAATCTTCCTGATAAGTGGCAGGATTACATCCAGATCAATGCCGAAAAATCTCAGGAACTGCCCGTCATCACCGAAAAGAAAGAGCCCCTGGCTGATTCGTGATTCGATAAGACAGACTGAATACAACAAGAAACTCCCCATGATCAAACCTGGTCATGGGGAGTTTTTGCTTAGTCGATGACATTGAGTCGCTGTCCCAGTTCGCGCAGAATCTCAATATCGCTGTCGGGGCGCGTCGGGCTGTTCGGATGTGTCTGATTCGTCTTCACCCAACCTCGCAGGTGCAGAAACTGGGCCGCCGAATGCTTGTAAGCCGGCGAAGGGCTGCGGAAGGTGAAATAACCCAGGTACTGCAGCAGGTCGTTCAATTCATAAAACGCCGGATCGCCTGCTTCCCAGTATGCATCCCGTTTCGCGAACAGGTCGGGGGCGAAAGTGCTTAGGCCGAGCAGGTAATCGCTGCCGTACTGGACCATATCGATCCCAAAATCATTTCCCGTGAATACTTTGAAATCGGGACGTTTCTGATCACGGAGCTGCAGTCGCTCCCACTCCGGTTCGCGATGGAAGGATGAGTGTTTGGCACCGATGCATTGCGGGATCTCCATCAGGGCGGCATACGTATCGAGATCGTAGACTGAACCGAAGGGAGCCAGATCGCGGGTCAATTCAAACCCGATGAAGCGGTCTGTGTTGGCGGCAATAGTCCGATAAGATTCGATAATCTGTTCCGGAGCCTGTTCCACCAGACCGAAGGACTGGAAAATGACCGGCGTCCCCCCATACTCCTGGATCAGGTCAATCTTTCGCTGGTAGCCATCCGCATCAAAGTCCGCCCCGGTCTGATCGCCGACAAACGCACCCGCGACGAAAGAGCCCCCGTTGAGTGTCTCACGGGTGATTTTCAGAACTTCGATGAAGGTTGTTTCATCGATGAGATTCACATAGCCGGTGTCCATATTCACGGCAGGGGTGATTCCCAGGTCAGACGTGCGGGCGACATGAGCGCTCAGCGACTCACGATCAATTTCACCCGACTTCAGGTAGGGGAGCAGGACAGCGGAAATCCCGGTCAGTTTTCGACGGGGTTTGATCATTTTAACGGGATCATATGTGGCCGCGGGGGCTGCTTCTGGCATTTGGTTAGTCCTTGCTATATATTGACGTGCGAATTACTGATTTTCAGTGTTTCATGCTCCCGCCAGAATACCAGATCGGCGCTCAATCTTGGAGGCAATCATGAGTTTTCGCTGTCGAGTTTCTTTCGCTTTGCTGTTGATGGCCTGTTTTTCTCCCCTGTTCGGCAGCAGTCTTCATGCAGCCCCGAAAGAAAAACCCAATATTCTGTTCCTGTTTACAGACGATCAACGGGCGGACACGATACATGTACTGGGTAACCCTCTGATCAAGACTCCCAATCTCGACCAACTGGTGCGCAGCGGGTTTGTCTTCAACAACGCCTACTGTCTGGGAAGTAATTCAGGGGCGGTTTGTGTCTGCAGTCGGAATATGCTGCTCAGCGGTCGTACTTACTTTCGCTGGACCGGCCGCTACGCCTCGGCTGACAAACCGAATTTTCCTGATTCCATGAAAGGAGCCGGGTATTACACCTACCATCACGGCAAACAGGGGAATACTGCGGCATTGATTCACAAAAAATTCGATACGACGAAATATGTGAATGATCAACAGGCCCGTCTGCTGGGACAGCCCGGTCAGGAAATCGTGAACGATGCGATCCAGTTTCTGAAGACACGCAAAGACGATCAGCCGTTCTTTATGTACCTGGCGTTTGCCTGTCCGCATGATCCACGTGTGGCAGACCAGGAATACATGGACCTCTATCAGCGCGAATCTATCTCTCTGCCGGCAAACTACCTCCCGCTGCATCCCTTCAATAATGGAGAACAGGTCGTCCGGGATGAACTGCTGGCTGGCTTTCCCCGCACCAAATCAGAGATCCGTAAACACCTCCACGATTATTATGCGGACATTACCGGACTGGATGGACACATCGGACGACTGTTGACTGCACTCAAAGAGAGCGGGGAGTATGAAAACACTATCATTATCTTCTCGTCCGATCATGGACTGGCGGTAGGTAGTCACGGTCTGATGGGGAAGCAGAGCCTGTACGAGCACAGTATGAAAGCTCCCTTGATCTTCAGTGGGCCTGGCATCCCGCAGGGGCAGAGCGACGCGCTGGTCTACCTATATGACATTTTCCCGACGGTCTGTGAAATGGTTGGAACCCAGGTTCCACAGGGACTCGATTCCCGAAGTGTGTGGCCTGTGATCACCGGCGAGCAAAAGCAGACTCGAGATACGTTATGTACCGCTTACAAAGACGTGCAGCGCTCGGCCCGCGACGGTCGCTGGAAGCTGATCACTTATCCGCAGATAAATAAAACACAGCTGTTCGATTTGCAGGACGATCCGGCAGAGACTCGCAACCTGTTCGGCAATCCCGATTACCGGCAGCAGGCAGACCATCTGCTGACGGCTTTGAAAACCTGGCAGAAAGAGGTGGGAGATACCGACGCACTTTCTTCCACCCATCCACAGGATCCGACTTTCAAGGCACCGACAGCTGAGGAGCTCAAGGAACTACAGCAGCGCTGGCAGCCCAAAAAGAAGAAAAAGCGTGCAGTCAAGACGGGAGATAAGTAATGTCACATGAGGAACGTCCCCCGATCCGACTGGATCAGTTTCTGAAACAGCAAGGCGCTGTCGGCACCGGTGGACATGCCAAGGTTGTCATCCAGGCGGGTGAAGTGACTGTGAACGGCGTTGTCGAAACACGGCGTCGTAAACAGCTTGCACCGGGAGATGTCGTCGCGTATGCCGGCGAGCAGTGGCGTGTAGAAGTCACTCAGGAGAGTTAGTCATCTCACTTTGCTGCTGCGAATGCTGTAAAAGCCTCCGATGAGAATAACGCCGACCATCAGTTTCAGGTATTCGGCGGTGGTTGCAGTCCGCCAGGCGTCAAATAGATAATCCAGCCAGCCATCAATCCAGAGTTCCATAAGAGGTTCCCCCGTTCCTGGCCCGCAACGAATTGAGATATGAATAGTCTACCCTGTGCAGCAGCGCATGCCGGACTGAAATCCGGTGGACATATTCAAAGCGGTTGATGGTTGTTTTTCAGAAACGGGGCACCAGCTTCAATGCTTCGATTTTATTCGCTGCTTCTAACAGTCCCTGCTCCTGGGGGGCGAGGACTTTGAGCTGTGCAAAAGTCTCTTCCGCTTCCGGTGTGAGGGTATACAGCAGCTGATACTTAAGAAGTAACTTGAGAATTTCCAGCTGTTTGGGAAATGTAGTATTCACACGTTCCATTAAAGCCAGTGATTTTCCGGGAACCCCAAAGTCTTCGTATTCCTGAGCGAGTTGCAGGATCTCTTCCTTAAGCGGAACGTCATCCTGTCCTGTTTTATCAACAGGATATTTTCTCGGATTATTTAAGAAATTTTCGACGCGGGCCTCGCGCTGAATCATCCCCAGCAGCGTTTGTGCTTCATTTTTTTCCGTTGTCGGGTCTGTTTTCAGAGCGAGCTCTAACTGCTCGGTTGCTTCAGCCGCCCGTCCCTGAGCCAGGTAGATTTTCGCCAGCAGGGTCTGCATTTTTGCCTGGGTTTCAAATTCCAGAGATTCCCTCTGCAGGGCATGATGTAGCTCCGTTTCCGCTTTGTCGATCTGCGAGTATTCCCACCAGGTTCGCGCGAGTTGCAGTGATTTCTTCGCTGCTTTAAGATTTGCTTCCTCCGGTGAGAGTTCTTGCTGATTAGCAATATATTTATGTGACAACTCAATTCCCCGGATCAGGTCACCGCGCATCATTTTCTGACCGGGCATGCCCAGGGCGAGCTGGAATTCCTGAATCGCCTTCGGATATTGTTCTGTCTTAAAATAGCACCAGCCCAGCAGAGAGGTCAGTTTCACATCTTTTACCTGCTGCTCTTGAAGCTGTTTGATGAATCTGATCAATTCCTCATAGTCTTCATTTTTGAACATCTCTTGCGCCAGAGCTGTCTGGAAGGTCGAGCGGTGGGGGAACTGTTCATAAGCCTGTCGAGCGATCTCCAGTGACTCACCGGCTTGCCAGTATTTCTGGCGAATGGTGCCACTCCGGTTGGGTTCGACTTTGAGAATCAAGACGCCTTGCTCGTCGTAGATAGGGTTGAACCGGTAGACCAGATCCTGGTCGAGCAGGTACCACGGGAAGGCGGAAACGATCTCTTTGTCGTACGATGTCAGATAGCGTGCAGAGAATTTCTGAATACTTTCATGCAGCTTGTCAGGACTGACGAGTTCAAAAAACGCCAGCATTTCAAAACGATGAGCCGTTGTGGCAATGGCTGCCTGACGGGTGATGATCCGGTCTGAGGGTTCCGAGTTTTGCTTGAGCCAGGCTCCCGCTTTCGTCCAGTTACTGAATCCGTTGGAGGGCAGTTCTTCGTCATATAACCGATCTGGTTGCCAGACCATCTTCAGATTGGCGTGGACCAGTTGCGTGTCAGTCCAGCAGAGACAACCGACAAAGAGAAACAAAACAAGCGCAGACCCACCTGCAAATATTTTACCGGTGACAGGACGGGCAACCTGAATGTGCCGTTTCAGGGCAGCCCAACCTGAAGGAACAAATGCGAGAACGACAGGCACCAGAGGTAGCATAAAGCGTTCCTGCATCCAGGGCCAAAGGGAGAGGATGCCCACGCTGAACACCAGATAGCCCAGGGCAACAGTTCCGCCACGATTTCGGCGATATAGCATCCCATAGCAGGCGACAGCAATAACTCCTGCTGTCATCAGATAGTACAGCCAGGTTGGTCCCGGCAAGGTGATGATTTCATCAAGAACCATGCCACTGTAGATCGGTCGCATGCCTGGCATATTGGGAAACAGTTGTTGTCCAAAATTCTCAAAGTGAGCACTCAAGCGTTCCCACATGCGAAACGCTGTGCCGATGACTCCCTGCGATCTGATTTCGTTGAGAGCGATACTGGCGTAACCACTTTTCCCCAGTGCCGTATTGCGCAGAATCCATAGGCCGGAGGCAGCTACTGAGCAGGCCACACCCACCAGCCAGGGCCAGCGCGATTTTCGGACCACAGCCCAGCAGGCGACAGCCAGTACCATGGCGATCCCGATCGTGCGGAGAAAGGGAAGGAAGACCAGTAATGCAGTGATTAGAAACAGATCCCGTTTGCGCGGCTGTTCTGGTCTGACTGAAATCAGATAGAGGATTCCCAGAGTACAGGCTGTGAAAGGGATTTCACTCATGATCAGCGTCGAATAGAAGAGCGTGAAGGGATTGACGGCAAACAGAAATGTGATCAGCAGGGCGCCGTAATTAAGTTGCTTGTCAGGCTGGTCTTCTGGTTCTTCAGGCTGACTGAGGCACACGATGTAATAGTACAATAAAGCCAGCAGGAGCAGAGTGGTGAGCAGAACGGTGGCTTTGGCGGCAATGGCATCGTAAGGCGCGATCCAGGCCGCAGGCATAAGCAGGACCGACATACCCGGGGGGCGGTGCGCATAGAGAGGGGCTACCGGAGTATCAATCTCCCGGTAACCGTCGCCGTTAACCAGGGAACGGGCCATGATCACGTAACGGGCACTGTCGGGGCTGAAAAAATATTGCCGGTTCCAGCGTGCGACAGCCAGTCCGGAAAAGAGGAGCAGCAAAAGACAGATACTGATTGGACGAGATCGTATGACACTGGTCATGAAGTTCTATCACTCGAACGAAGTAGGTGAAGAAGAAAAACGGCAGTCATCTGATGAGAATTGCAAATGTCGTACCCTCGTGGCTGAAGCCTCAGATGCAAACCTCGGTTCACTACTTCAGATGACTGAGCGCAGGGTCTTGCCGGTTAGAATGATTCTGTCGGCAGAAATTCCTGTCATCAGGAATGACTGCTTGAATACGGGCTTCACGGCAATGTTGCCAGAAATCAACCATGTTGTTTTTGGGAAACAGAGAATCAGGGGTTTCCCTGGAGTCCTGCCGTTGCAATTTGACGACGATTGTTTCACAATTCGAGGCGCGCAGCGCGGCGCCGTTATAATCCCAGGCGAACGGATTCAGAGGAACAGTCCGCTCGACTCGTTTTTAGAAGTCAGGTGAATCATCATGGATGACAACAGTTTTCTTGCCCTGAAAGAATCATTACAGACCATTGAAGAGACGGATCAGTTAGTCTCATTTCTAGAGTCTCAGCAGACGTTCTCGTTTCCTGCTCTGGAGAACGGTTTGTTCCCTGCAGCCATCGCCCATGAATCGACGGGATATCAGAGCATCTGGGTCCGGGATAATATCCATGTAGCTCATGCATTGAATGCTGTGGGGAAAACGGAACCTGCAAGCAAAGCGGTCGCCACGCTGGCAGAGTATTTTCTCAAGCACCGAGATCGTTTCGATAAGATCATTTCAGGGGAAGCAAATCCTAAAGAAGTGATGCAGCGGCCGCATATCCGTTTTGACGGAAACACGCTGGGTGAAATCGACGAAAAATGGGCTCATGCTCAGAACGACGCACTGGGATACTTTGTCTGGTTGTACTGTTTGATGCTGGAACAGGGATACCTGACGGCGTCCGCTCAATCTCTCGAATTGCTGGCGGCATTCGTACGCTATTTCAAAGCCATCCGTTTCTGGGAAGATGCAGACAGTGGCCACTGGGAAGAAGCACGCAAGATCGAAGCCTCCAGCATTGGTACTGTGGTCAGCGGGCTGATCGCTTTGAAGGAATATCTGAATTGCAGCGATAACTGGGATGACCTGCAGCATCAGCAGACTCTGGTGACACCCGAGATGCTGGACTCTCTCATTGCCCAGGGTCAGACGACACTTGAAGAGATTCTGCCTGCCGAATGCATTCAGGCTGACCCTCTGCTGGCCCGAAAATATGACGGGGCGCTGCTGTTCCTGATCTTTCCCCTGGGGCTGGTCAAAGGAGAACTGGCAGACACGATTCTGGAAGATGTCAGAACGCACCTGATGGGGGATTACGGAATCCGACGCTATCTGGGAGACTCTTACTGGTGTGCTGATTACAAAGAAGTCTTCAGCGAGGATGACCGCACGAGTGATTTCAGTGATGATCAGGCCAGCCGGGATCAATATCTGAAACCAGGACAGGAAGCCCAGTGGTGCATTTTCGATTCCATCATGTCGGTGATTTACGGGCAGCGTTTTCAGGAATCGGGGCAGGATGCTGATCTCGAAAAGCAGCGCTTTCATCTGGATCGCGCTTTGAATCAGTTGACGACATCTGAGTGTCCCTTTGGTCCATATCGTTGTCCTGAGTCGTATTTTCTGGAAAAAGGAAAATACGTTCCCAATGATATTACGCCACTGTTATGGACGCAGGGAAATCTGATGATGGCTCTACATCAGTGGAAACAGACTTTGAAAGCTCAGCTGTAAGTCAGCTCGAGTTGCTGACAGGAGATTAAACCTCTGTCAGCAACTGTTTGATTAAGAGTGTGTAAGCCTGCTGGTCATCTGCATCCAGTGCTGCTGCAGCCTGTCCCAAAAGTTCGATCTGGCGTGATGTGACCGGAAGGGCCGTCTCCTGATCAGGGACTTCGGGAATCAGTTGTTCCACCAGTTTCTCCAGAAACACATCGAGCCCCGCTTTCGTGACTGAGGAAATCCGAATCGCCTGTGGGGGAAGTGGCGCACCCCAACATTCGGGGAGGTCGGCTTTATGAGCCACGATCAGCGACTCAGGCCATTGAGTGAGTAGTCGGTGATCGTCTGGATGCGCAGGTTGGTTGATGTCGATCAGAATGACGCGGGCATCCGCGGCGTTCAGGATCTGCTCGGCACGTTGGATTCCAGCGGCCTCCAGCTGTTCTGCTTCTGCCCGAATTCCTGCGGTATCAGAAAACTGGAATGGCCAGCCGGAGAGCGCCGTGGTCGCTGTCAGCACATCACGGGTCGTTCCCGCTTCGTTAAAAACAATGGACCGTTCATAGCCCAGAATCGCATTAATCAGACTGGATTTTCCGACATTGGGGCGACCGGCGAGTACGACATTCCAGGGGCAGGTCAGGTGTTGTCCCAATTCTTTCCAGCGCAGCAGATCCTGAATCTGAGATTGCAGATGTTCCGAGTCGAAGGAGCTCTGTTCCCCGGGTAGAAGTGCTGTGAAAGCGGATCGTAATAAGCCTTGCGATTGACGCAGGAGAATCTCTGCTGTTCGAAACGTGGTAGCCGCTGCCAGAGCTTCCTGAAGTTCTAGTTCCAGGGCTGTCGCTTTGTGGCTGGCCAGCGCTTGCCAGGTAAGAACGTCACAGCCTTGGGTCTCTAAATCATTCAGGATTCGATTCACCGCCGCCATGCCTCCATGACAGTGAATGTCAACGGTTTCAAAATCAATACGACAGAGAACCAGGTCTTCGGTATTTGAAGTTCCCCAGTATCCATAGACAATCTGGTTCACAACCTGTTCGATCAGTGGTTTCCGGTTGACGGCGTGAAAACAGGAATTCACCAGTGCATTCAGGGCAGAGGTCCATCCCTGAACACGAATGGTAGCGACAGCTCCTCTTCCGCGGGGGGTAAGGAGAGCGGCCTGGCAGGGTTGTTGTAACTGATTTGAGGGATGCGTAGTCATGCTGGTTTATTGAATCCCGCGAATCTGTTGTGCGACCAGTGCCAGCCCCTGGAGTGACAGGAGGGGTTCAAAGTGAACCGATTCATCCAGGTGCGGAGCGAGCAGGGCAGAGCCGCCCCCGGTGAGCAGCACCAGTGGAGCTTCCCCCGATGCGGATTCAGCAAGTATCTGTTTTGTGTGCTGAGTGATGAGTTCGCGGACGGCACCGAGCTGGCCCCAGAACAGACCACTGCGAATGGCGTCGGTCGTATTCTTGCCGAGTACCACGGGTTCAATCTGACGCAGATCCTCAACCGGAATCAGGGGGAGCAGGGCGGTATAATCGTGTAATGATTTCGCAGAAAGTTCAAAGCCCGGTAAAATCGCTCCCCCGGCAAAGCAACCCTCGGTGCTCACAACATCGACCGTGGTGGCGGTTCCGGTATCGACGATGATCGCAGCCTGCGATGTCGATTTTAAACGGTTGGCGGCGACAGCGTTGAACAACCGGTCGATGCCCACTTTACGGGGTTCATCGACGCTAATCTCCAGTGGGAAGTCGTCTGTGTTCAGAACCTCCAGCGGATCGGGGAGCATGGACTCGGGCCAGTCATTGAGAACCCGTTTGATTCCATGCGGATTGGAACCCGCGACCGAACTCAGACATCGAGTATCCGTGGGTTCGAGCCAGTCAGCGATCTGATCCCAGGGGAGAGAATCCTCTACCAGAATTGAGAGCGCATGTTCGACCAACGGAAGCTGATGAGAGGCTCCCAACGGGAGCTCCGTCTTGAGCAGCACAAACTTGATGCGACTGTTGCCGACATCAATCACCAGTTGTCTTAAAAGTTGCGACATGCGTGGCTTCTTTGTATTTCCGGTTTAAAACAGGGTCCGATCCTGATCGTCTTCGTCTTTACTGGAACTGCTCTTTCGTTTGCCTGTTTTTTTCGCCGGGCCTTTGGTATCGACCGAAGCAGTGGAGTCAAACTCTTCCAGCACCGGATTGCCGTCTTCATCAACGCGGGTCAGAATTTCAATTTTCTGCTCAGCAGTTTCGAGTCGCTGGTAACAGGAACGCAGCAGTTTTACGCCGCGCTCAAACTGTTCCATCGATTCTTCCAGGCCGGCAGTGCCTGACTCAAGTGTGCTCACGATTTCCTGAAGCTCGGTCAGCGATTCTTCGAACAGAGGTTCTTCTGTTTGTTCTTTCGTGCTTTTTTTCTTGGCCATGTTATCAGATCTTTATGCAAATGATGGTTATCGATATTCAACAGGATTCAGGAAAGCTCAGGAAGCTTCTTCCGGATCTGGGTGTAACTCCTGAACCTGGCTGGTGATGCTACCGTCAGAAACTTTTGTGGTGATCGTGTCGCCCGGTTGCAGTTGATCGACAGATTTGACGATTTCCGGTGTCGACGCTTTCGATTCTGCTCCGCGACGTGTGATACTATATCCGCGGCTCAGAACTTTCAGGGGACTGAGTGCTTCCAGTGATGATGCCAGATGTCGGGTCTCCGATTGCAGTCGGCTGACCAGTTCGCGGGTACTGCGCTTCAGACGCCGGTCCAGTTCGTCGAGCTGGGATGCCCGATTGTGAATCAGGTCCATAGGGCGTGTCAGCGCGGGACGTCCCGCGAGGGAATCCAGTTGCAGGCGAATCTGACGGGCACGCTGCTTCAGGTTAGTAGCGAGTTGACCTCTCCAGTGAGAGAGCGTCGCCAGGACATCAGTTTGCAGGGGAACAGCCAGTTCCGCGGCTTCACTGGGAGTCAGGGCGCGGCGGTCAGCCACCAGGTCGGCAATGCTGATGTCAATTTCATGACCGACTGCACTGATGATGGGAATGGGACATTCGAAGATGGCGCGGGCGACCACCTCTTCGTTAAAGGCCCAGAGATCTTCCAGGCTGCCCCCTCCACGACCTGTAATAATGGTGTCTACCCCTGGAAGTATGGCAGCGGCTTCAATCCCGGCAGCGATCTGTTCGGCAGCCCCATCTCCCTGCACGGCCACCGGGACGATGACAATGTCAGCGGCCTTCCAGCGGCGGGTGATCACCTGCAGCATATCGCGAACTGCGGCGCTGGTGGGACTGGTTACCAGTGCGATCTTCCGGGGGAAGCGGGGGATTGGCTGTTTGTGTTCCGGATTGAAGAGACCCTCAGCGGCCAGTTTTTCCTGCATCTGGCGAAACGCGAGTTCCAGCGCGCCGACCCCCTGGGGGAGTAACTGTTCGATGTTGAGCTGGTAAGTGCCGCGTGCCTGATAAAGTTCAATCGGACCGGCGGCGACAACTTCCATGCCGTCCTCAATCTGAAACTTGAGTCGGGACGCAGTCCGTTTCCAGATGACTGCACGCAGCTGTGCGTTGTCGTCTTTCAGGGTCAAATAAATGTGCCCGGAACGGGCCACCGTGCAGTTGGAAATTTCGCCAATCACCCAGGTATACGGGAAGTTGGCTTCAATCAGATTTTTAATCTGTCGAGTGGTTTCGGTCACCGACAGTATTTCAGGTTCCATAAGAGACATACAAATGCTTTATCGGGTTAAAATTCAATGGCGATCAGGGAAGGATTGTATTGAGGTAATCGATTCCCCGCCGACAGTCTTCTATTCGCTGGTCGCCCTGCGTGCGATCCACGGCGAGCCAGCCCTGATAGGCGGTTTCCCAGACCAGAGGCAGGAACTGGTCCCACATGACCATACCCCTGCCCAGAGGAACTTCCTGGCCGTCGGTATCCATTTCACGAACGGCATCGCGCAGACGATAGGCGCGAATCCAGGGATGTAGTTCACGGATCGTTGTTTCCGGATTACGGTTGTTGAGAACCATGTCGGCTGGGTCGAGTTCGATACCCAGGAAGCCGGCGTTGACCCGGGAGACCAGATCACGCATGACGGCAGGAGAATTCTTTCCACAAGCGATACAGAGTTCGGTACCAATGTGATTCGAAAAGCGCACAAGATCGTTGAGTACTTCACAGATAAGAGTAAAGTTCCCTCCTTCATCTGTCTGAATGAGCCCCGGATGAATAATCAGGGATGGTGCCTGTAACCGCCAGGCGAATTCCAGGGCTGCGCGGATTTGTGACACTCTCTGGTCCAGGAATTCCGGGTCGACCAGGGCACCCCGGGCAGGCATCCTGAATGAAGCGAGGCTGAGATTGAACTCTTCCAGCAGTTTACGAAACTGACGGTCTCCAGAAGCCCCGAAAGAGGATGGAGTGACTTCCTGTTGTACATCAAGTTGAATCCCGCGGGCTCCGATACGGGCCGCTGTTTTGATAGCATTCCTGATCGGCATGCCGAAGCAGCGGGTGGCAACGGCGAGTTTCAGACGAGACATGTTCTACCTTAAACAAAACGCGAAACGGGTATTTTAACTGAGTCGGATAAACGCAGCAATTCGTGCGACAGGCAAAGTTTATCTAACCGGATGTGAAAAGAGAATGATCTCCCGGCGTTCAGGGAACCGGATTGAAAAAACAGGATTCTCAGCCGGGTTCCCGATAGAGAATCCCTCAAAAAATGGTCGATTATGAGAGAGAGCCTCGAAATCACCCGGGAATTTCCATGATACTGTCATCGCTTCTCACCTGCTACCTTGCGTTGCTGACCGGTTTACCCGTAGAGGGTAATCTCGTGGAAGATACGCTCCCCATTCTGTCATACTCTTTTGAGAATGACCAGGACCGGGATTTCGACGACCTGCCGGACGACTGGTCGCGGCGTAAAGGGCCGGGATATCCACAGTATGTACAAGTCAGCATTGACCGAAATCAGGGACGCACTGGATCTCAGAGTCTGCATATCGGCGTGAACGGGGGCCACGCCACGATCTATTCACCGCCACAGAAGATCGATGGGGATCATGCGTACGTCTTTCGCGGGTATATAAAAACTCAGCGACTCAAATACGATGCAGCCATGGTCTCGATCTCATTTCTGGATCATAAGCGACAACGGGTCCAACATTTTGTGAGCCGACCTGTGACAGGGACCCACCAGGATTGGGTCGAAGTCACGCTGGGACCGCTGACCCCTGATCCCAATGTGCGGTTTATCGTAATCGGCTGTCATGTGGCTCATAATAACCTGAAAGATATTTCCGGTGACATCTGGTTCGATGATTTGTGGGTCGGCAGTCTGCCACAGTTGGATATCCTGAATAACTATCATCGGCACTTTGTCGATCACGATGCGGAAATCCGGGTGAGTAGCCGGATCAGTGGTTTGAATCCCAAAAACAAATATCGCCTCGATCTGGAGCTGATTGACAGCTCAAACCGGAAAATTGCGAGTTCAGCACTGGATCTGGTCACCGATCCCGATGATGTCAAGGGGGCACCCAACAGCAGGTTGCTCGATGGGAATAATCATACCGAGGTCTG